>JAZGDZ010000032.1:0-32777 GCA_036478235.1 Acidimicrobiia bacterium
GGCGGCCTGGGGTGAGAGCCCGCTGAGCGATGCATGTCACTCATCTCGACGGCCATGCATCGCCACTCGCGGTGTCCTCGGCTTCGCCATTCCTCCACGAGGAGTGACGAACCCGAGATCCTGGTGAGTGACGCGCCTGGCCGCCGATGTGAGCAACGGCATCACCCAGCAGACTCCTGGGCCCCCGGTCGCACAGCGATGAGCCGTAGAACACTGCGCCGCCCGTAGGGCGGCACAACCATGCGGAGGCGTTTCGGGGCCGAACAGGACCCGAACGCCGCAGCCAAATCAGCGAAGAGCCAACAACATCGCGAAAGAGCGTCCGTCTCTTTGCGGACGCTCTGAGTACTCTGCCGCCGATGCCGCCAACCCCCGATCCGACATGACGATCCCCACCTCGGGGAGCGACATCAGGCGTGCCTTTATCGAATTTTTCCGCGACCGGGGGCACACCGTGGTGCCTTCGGCCTCGCTCATTCCGATCGACGCCGGCTTGCTGTTGACGGTGGCCGGAATGGTGCCTTTCAAGCCCTATCTGCTGGGGGAGGAGCCCGCCCCGTACCCGCGGGCGGTCACCTCGCAGAAGTGCATCCGGACGGTCGACATCGACGTCGTGGGGACCACGGCCCGGCACATGTCGTTCTTCGAGATGATGGGCAACTTCTCGTTCGGGGATTACTTCAAGGAGCTCGCCTGCTCGCTCGCATACGAGCTCATCACCGAGCGGTACGGGATGGACCCGGACCGGCTGTGGGTCACGGTGCACGAGGACGATGCCGAAGCCGAGCAGATCTGGATCGACGGCGTCGGCGTGCCTTCCGCGCGAGTCCAGCGGCGGCCGGACTCGGAGAACTTCTGGCAGATGGGTGTTCCCGGGCCCGCCGGCCCGGCCTCCGAGATCTTCTACGACCGCGGTTCCGACTTCGGCCCGGACGGGGGTCCGATCGTGGACGAAGAGCGCTTCCTGGAGTTCTGGAACCTGGTGTTCATGCAGTACGTCCAGGACGAGCCCTACCACGTGGTGGGCGATCTCCCCGCGAAGAACATCGACACCGGATCGGGGCTCGAGCGGGTCGCGGTGCTGCTCCAGGGGGTGGACAACGTGTTCCTCACCGACCTGGTCCGGCCCGTCCTTGCGGCCGCCGAGGCGGCCACCGGGCATCGCTACGGGGAGCAGGAGGGGTCCGATGTCAGCCTCCGGATCATGGCCGATCACGGACGCGCCATCACCCATATGATCGCCGACGGGATCGTTCCCGCCAACGAGGGTCGGGGCTATGTACTGCGCCGCTTGCTGCGCCGCGTGGTACGCCACGCCTGGCAGTTGGGTTCCGAGGAGACGGTGACGCCGGCCCTGGTGGCGGCGACCGTCGATGCCATGGGCGACGCATACCTCGCGCTGGGCGCGGCGCAGGACGGGATCGCGGAGACGGCCGAGCGTGAAGAGGCGCGTTTCCGGCGGACTCTCGAGTCGGGGCACACGCTGCTGGCGGATGAACTCGACGGGTTGGAGGAGGGCGGCACCCTATCCGGCGAGACGGCCTTCAAGCTTCACGACACCTTCGGCTTTCCGGTGGAGCTGACGGAAGAGATCACAGCGGAGCGCGGGTTGACGGTGGATCTGGGCGCCTTCGAAGTCGAGATGGAGCAGCAGCGGCAGCGAGCTCGGGCAGCCCGCCGCGGCGAGGTCGATACCGACACCGCGCCGGTGTACTTGCGGCTCTTCAACGACCACGGACCGACGAACTTCGTCGGATACGAGACCGTCGACGCGGCGGGGATCGTGCTCTCGATCCTGCGGGATGGTGAACCGGTGCCCGAGGCGTCGGAGGGTTCCGAGGTGGAGATCTTCCTCGACGCGACTCCGTTCTTCGGGGAGTCCGGCGGACAGGTCGGCGACACCGGTACCGCCACGACCGAGACGGCCGAGCTCGAGATCACCGACACCCAGCATGCAGTCCAGGGGTTGCACGGGCACCGGGCAAAGGTCGTGCGAGGCCATGTGGCGGTCGGACAAAGGGCCCGGCTGGCCGTGGCGGCCGGCCGGAGAGAGCGGATCCGCAAGAGCCACACCGGAACCCACATTCTCCACTGGGCCCTGCGGGAGGTGCTCGGTTCGCACGTGCAGCAGGCGGGCTCGCTCGTCGAGTCGGGCCGGCTGCGCTTCGACTTCAGCCACTACGGGGCCCTCTCCGAGGAGGAGCTGCTCGGGGTCGAGCGCGCCGCCAACGAGCGTGTGATCGAGAACGCCAGGGTACGCACGCTCGAGGTCGCCCGGGAAGAGGCAGAAGAGATGGGCGCGATCGCCTTCTTCGGTGATAAGTACGGGGAGCGGGTACGGGTCGTCGAGGCCGGCAGCTACTCGAGGGAGTTGTGCGGGGGAACGCACGTCCCGAGCACTGGCCAGATCGGCCCGCTCATCGTGCTGGGGGAGTCGTCCATAGGAAGCAATCTGCGTCGGATCGAGGCGTACACCGGATCCGCCGGCTACGAATACGTGGTCGGGCTGCGGAGTCAACTCGACCAGGCGGCCGACCATCTGCGGGTGAGAGCCGACGGGCTGGCCGATGCTGCTGCCTCGCTGGTGGCCCGCACCAAGGCGCAGGAGGACCGGATCGAGGCGTTTGAGGCCCGGACGAGGTCGGAAGATGCGGTGACCATTGTCGAGGGGGCGACGACGGTGGGCGAGGCTTCCCTGGTGGTTGCACAGCGCGACGGCCTCGGCCCCGACGAGCTCCGCCTGCTGGCTCTTCAGGTGAGGGACCGCTTGGTCTCAGGGGTGGCTGTGATCGGATCGGAGCACGGTGGCAAGGCTGCAATGGTCGGCGTGGTCACCGCCGATCTGGTCGAACGGGGAGTCTCGGCGGCCGACATCGTGGGGCCCGCGGCGCGGCTCGTGGGCGGAGGTGGGAGCAAAGATCCCGAGCTGGCTCAGGCGGGGGGCCCGGACGGCGAAGGGTTGGCAGAGGCTCTCGAGCAGGCCACCGACCTGGCGACCGCGGCACTGAGGAGCGTGTAGTGGGAAGGGTCATGGCGCTCGATCCCGGAAGCGTCCGTATCGGCGTCGCCGTGAGCGATCCGCTGGGAATGACCGCGCAGCCGCACTCCTCACTCGACGCCCGGGATCCCGGCCTCATGCGGAGAATCGCCCGGCTGGTCTCAGATCTGGATGTGGAGCTGGTGGTGGTGGGCCTCCCGGTGTCGCTCGACGGCACAGAGGGCGCCGCGGCCGCGGCTGCCCGGGGTTTCGCCGCACGGGTTGGTGAGACCGTCGCGGTCGACATCGAGCTCCACGACGAGCGCTTCAGCAGTGTTATCGCAGAGAAGGCAATGCTCGAAGCCGACACCAGGCGCTCGCGGCGCAGATCCGCTCGGGATCGGGTGGCTGCAGCCGTATTCCTTCAGTCATATTTGGATGGGCATCGATGAGCCTCGAACTCGAGCAATACCGTGAGTCGGACGACGGCGGCGACGGCGCCGGGCGGGGAGGGCCGAGCCGCCTGGTGCGCACTCTGGGAGTCCTCGGCTTCATTGTGGCGCTGATCGTGCTGGCCTACGTGGGCGTCCAGTGGCTGGCGGACGCGGTGACGGATGTCATCGCCACAGATGACACTTTCGTCGAGGCCGGGATCCCGGTGACGCTGGAAATCGCTCCGGGGGAATCGGCCGCGCAGATCGCACGCGAGCTCGACGAGGTGGGCGTGGTCGGTTCCGCAGCCGAGTTCGAGCGGGTGGTGCGGGAGGCAAGGGCCTCGAGCCGGCTGCAGGCCGGAACCTACGAGCTGGAGACCGGGATGGAGCCCGAGACCGTGCTGGCCGTTCTCGTCGAGGGTCCCGTCGGGGCAGAGGTCTATCGACTGACCGTGATCGAGGGGCTGACCATCGGCCAGATGCTCGAGTCCATCTCACGTCAGACCGGTTACACCTTCGAGGAACTCACGGCCCCTCTGCTCGACGGGACGGTCACTTCGGCTCTCATGCCGGGAGTGCCCGAGGAATTGCGCGACTGGGAGGGGTTGCTGTTTCCGGATACCTATGAGTTCGTCGCCGAGGCGACCGCCGCGGACCTGCTCACCCGGTTGGCAGACACGGCCGAGGAGCGGGTCGGCTCGGTGGATTGGGACCTGCTCGAGGAGCGCGGGGTCACCCCGTATGAAGGGATCATCGTTGCCAGCCTCATCGAGAAGGAGGTGGTCATCGATGAGGAGCGACCTGTCGTCGCCAGCGTGGTCTTCAACCGCCTCGACGCCGGGATGAAGCTCCAGATCGATGCCACCGTGATCTATGCACTGGGCGCCGTTCCCGACGGGGGACTCAGCCTGGCGGACCTGGAGGTCAACTCGCCGTACAACACGTATCTGATCGACGGCCTGCCCCCCACCCCGATCTCCGGTGTGCGCCTCACTTCATTGCGCGCCGCCGCCGACCCCGCGGAGACCGTTTTCCTCTTCTACCTGGTCACCGACGAGTCGGGGCGCCACACCTTCACCGAGACATTCGAGGAGTTCCTCCAGATCCAGGAGGAGCTCGCCGGGGGCGATTGAGATGCGCCTCGCCCTGCTCGGCGATCCGGTCCTTCACTCTCGTTCGCCGGCGATTCATGAGGCTGCGCTGGCGGCGTGCGGGATCGGCGGCACCTACGAGGCCCGACTCAGCGGCCCCGCTGAGGTTCGGGAGGCCTGCGAGGAGATCCGGGCCGGGCTGCTGGACGGAGCCAACGTGACCATGCCGCTCAAGGCGGTGGCGCTTGCCGAGTCGGACCGGGCCTCGGATCCGGCCGGGCGGTTAGGCGCGGTGAACACGCTTTTCGGGTCGCTCGGCTCCGTAGTGGGAGACAACACCGACATCTCCGGCATCAATCACGCATGGCTACGGCGTGGGGTACCGGACGATGCTCCGGTACTCGTGCTCGGGGCCGGAGGCGCCGCCGCGGCGGCCCTCGTCGCCAGGGAGGGGTCGCCGCTGTTCATTTCGTCCCGTCGGCCTGGTGCGGGATCGGCCCTGGCGAGCGTAGTCGGAGTGGCCGCCGTCGAGATCCCCTGGAGGAGGCCGGTGGATGGTGCCGTCGTGGTCAACGCCACCCCGCTCGGCATGCACGGCGAGACGCTTCCGGCCGGCCTCCTGAAGAATGCTGTCGGCCTCCTCGACATGGCATATGGACCGGCCGTTACTCCGTCGGTCGCCGAGATGGTCGGGCGGCCGGTCGCCGACGGACTCGACCTGCTGGTTGCACAGGCGGCCGGTTCGTTCGAGATTTGGACCGGCCGGACTGCGCCGATCGCCGTGATGGAGTCCGCAGCTCGATCCCCAGGCACCCCTTAAGACGTTGTGCACAGGTGCCGACACTCTCGTGAAGCATGCATTTTCGGCATGGTCGGGCCACGTCGTCTGTGACAGGAGGAGGTCGGGTGGCGCAGCGCGAAAACCTCGAAACGGTCCTCGTCGGCGAGGGCGTCGTTTCATCCGAGGACCTGCATCGGGCGCGTGAGCTCCAGATGGAGACCGGGGAGGCGCTTACGCGGGTCCTGGTCGAAGAGCAGCTGGTCGACGAGTTGAAGCTCGTGCAGGTCTTGGCGGGCCACATGGGTGTCGAGTTCGTCAACCTCGCCGAGATCACCATCGACCCGACCGCAGCGGGTCTGATACCGGAGACGCTGGCGCGTCGTTACTCGGTCATCCCGTACGCTTTCGAGGACGGGGTGGTGCTGGTGGCGATGGCGGATCCCAGCAACGTGCTCGTTGTCGACGACATCCGGGCAATCACCGGATTGCGGGTCACCCCGAAGATCTCGACCCGTTCGGACATCGACGATGCGATCCGCCAGATGGGCCGCTACGACGAGTCGGTCTCGGACTTGGCAGACCTGGTCGGCGACGACGAAGAATCCGATGACCTGAGCAACATCGAGGCCGCCGTCGAAGAGGCGCCGATCATCAAACTGGTCAACACGCTCGTGACCCGAGCCGTCAACGAGCGAGCATCGGACCTCCACATCGAGCCCGGAGAGCGCGACCTGAGGGTGCGATTCCGCATCGATGGCGTGCTGCACGAGATCATGACCACCCCCCGTTCGGTCTCGGGCGCGGTGGTCAGCCGACTCAAGATCATGGCCGATCTCGACATCGCCGAACGGCGCGTGCCCCAGGACGGTCGGGTGAGCCTTCGGGTGGCAGGGCGCCAGATCGACCTGCGGGTGGCGACCCTTCCCTCGATCTACGGCGAGAAGGTGGTCATCAGGATTCTCGACAAAGACGATGCAATCCTCGAACTGCCGGACCTGGGGTTTCTGCCCGATGCGCTCGACCGCTTCGAGACGTCGTATCGGAAGCCATACGGTGCCATTCTCGTCACCGGTCCCACCGGCTCCGGGAAGACAACGACGCTCTACTCGGCGCTCAACATACTCAACGAGCCCAGCAAGAACATCATCACGGTCGAGGATCCGGTGGAGTACCGGCTTCCCGGTGTCACCCAGGTCCAGGTGAACCGTAAGGCGGGCCTGCAGTTCGCCAGGGTGCTGAGGGCGATCCTTCGTTCCGACCCCGACATCGTGCTCGTCGGTGAGGTGCGAGACGTCGAGACCGCAAAGACCGCGGTCGAGGCAGCTCTTACCGGCCACCTCGTCCTCACGACCCTGCACACCAACGATGCCGCGTCGAGCATCAATCGCCTCATCGACATGGGCGTCGAGCCCTATCTCGTGTCATCGGCGCTCGACTCGATCCTCGCCCAGCGCCTCGCCCGCCGCATCTGTGAGAGGTGCAGGACTCCGAAGGAGGCCAGCGAGGACATCGTTCGGCAGATGGGCTACGACCCGGCGGACGGGCCGATCACGATCTACGACGCGGTCGGCTGCAAGGTCTGCTCCGACACCGGTTACCGCGGGCGGTTCAGCATCAACGAGGTATTGCTGGTGACCGAAGAGATCCAGCGGCTGGCGGTCGAGCGCCGGCCCTCGGACGAGATCAAGGCAGTGGCGATCGAGCAGGGGATGAGGACTCTGCGTCAGGACGGCCTGGAAAAGGTAAAGCTCGGGCTCACAACGCTCGAGGAAGTACTGAGAGTGGTGGTGTGAGATGACGACGGCTGAACCTGAGCGCCAGATCGCCGAGGCACTGGTCGATATGCGACTGGTGACCTCCGACGATGTGACGTCCGCCCGGAGTAGCGCCGAAGCCGGCGAGGGCAACGTCCTCGAGCTGCTCGTCCGCGGAGGCAGGTTGCGTCGGATCGATGCCCTGAGGGCGATGGCCGATCATCTGGGCGTTCAGTTCTTCGACCCGGCTTTCGGGTTCGTACCCGACCCGGATGCCATTTCCTACCTCGAGCCCGGAGTAGCGGTCTCGGAGGTCGCGTTGCCGCTTCGGGTTCGCGGGGATGGGGTTCTCGTCGTGGCCGTGGCCGATCCCCTCGACTTGGCAAAGCGGGATCGCCTCAAGGTCGCCGCTCACGGAGAGGTGGAGTTGGCGCTGGCACCCGAGGAGCATCTCGACGAGGCGGTGCGCAGGGTCTACTTCGCGCAGCCCGGGGCGGGCGAGTCCGGTGAGCAGGACGCCCCGGGTGTGCGTGATCTGGTAAGTGCCGCACCCGCCGAGGCCACCTATCACGTAAACGACCTGTTGAACATCCTTCTGGATCGCGGGGGGTCCGACCTTCATCTCTCGGCGGGATCGCCGCCCCAGATCCGCCTCAACGGCGTCTTGACCCCGGTGGACGGCTTCGACACGCTCCGGCCTGCGGAACTTCGTGCCATGGTGTATGACCTTCTGTCGGCCCGTCAGCGTGAGAAGCTCGAGGAAAAACTCGAACTGGATATCTCCCATCCGGTGGCCGGCAGGGGCCGCTTTCGGACGAACGTCTTCTTCCAGCGCGGTTCCGTCGGCGCGGTCATGCGGGCGGTTCCGAACCGCATAGCGTCCCTCGAGGAACTGGGGATGCCTGCGGTTCTCGAGGAGTTCGTGAGGCTGCCCCGCGGGCTCGTCCTCATCACGGGAGCCACGGGTTCCGGGAAGTCGACGACGCTGGCTTCGATGATCGACTTGATCAACTCCGAGCGGTCGCTCCACATCGTCACGGTCGAGGATCCGATCGAGTTCGTTCACTCTCATCGGCGCTCGATCGTGAACCAGCGCGAGGTCGGTGCAGACACGCTGTCGTTCGCGTCGGCTCTGCGTCACGTGCTCCGCCAGGACCCCGACGTGATCCTGGTGGGTGAGATGAGGGATCTGGAGACGATTTCCACCGCTTTGACCGCAGCGGAGACCGGCCACCTGGTGCTGGCGACGTTGCACACCAGCAGTGCCGCAGGTTCGATCGAGCGGGTCATCGATGTGTTCCCCGCCCACCAGCAGCAGCAAGTGCGGGTGCAGCTGGCGGAGTCCCTCCGAGGCGTGGTGAGCCAGCAGTTGATCCCCGCCTTCGACGGGCACAGTCGTGTTCCGGCCGTCGAAGTTCTGGTCGCCACACCCGCCGTCAGGAACCTGATCCGCGAGGGGAAGGTGCCGCAGATCACCAGTGCCATGCAGGCGGGTGGTCAGCACGGCATGCAGACGATGGATGCCGCCCTGGCCGAACTGGTCCGAAAGGGGAAGGTCAGTCGAACTGTGGCTGCCGAGCGCGCCCAGTCGGCCGACGACTTTGCGAATCTCGTTGGAGGTATTGGCTGATGACGACTTCTATGACGTACGAGTACCGCGCCCGCGATAAGAGCGGTGTGGTGCATGCCGGGAAGATGGAAGGTGACTCGACGCGTGCTGTGGCCGGCGCTCTCCGGGAGAAGGGATACATACCGCTGAGCATCGACGAGAAGAAGTCGACTGCACTGCAGATGGAAATCCAGATTCCGGGCTTCAAGAAGAAGGTGAAGGTCAAGGACGTCGCCATCTTCAGCCGGCAGCTCGCCACGATGGTCAACTCCGGACTCACCCTCATCCGGGCGCTGACGATCCTCGACGAGCAGACCGA
This sequence comes from Acidimicrobiia bacterium, assembly GCA_036478235.1. Taxonomy (GTDB): domain Bacteria; phylum Actinomycetota; class Acidimicrobiia; order Spongiisociales; family UBA11373; genus JACZWZ01. The sequence goes on from JAZGDZ010000032.1 coordinate 8,966, forward strand.
GAATGCTCTTCTCAAGGAAGTGCTCGGCGATGTTCGAGCGAGAGTCGAGCAGGGGAGCAGTCTCTCGGCGGCGTTCGAGGCGCACCCCGATGTGTTCAACCACCTCTACGTGTCGATGGTCAGGGCCGGAGAGGTGAGCGGAGCCCTCGACGAGACCCTGGTGCGGCTGGCCGACACTCTCGAAGCCGCAGTGAGGCTGAGGTCGAAGGTCAAATCCGCGATGGCCTATCCGATCGTGGTGCTCGCGCTGATCGTCCTGATCGTGACCGGCATGCTGGCGTTCGTCGTGCCGATCTTCGAGGGTATGTACGAAGAACTCGGTGGATCACTTCCGTTCCCGACTCAGATCCTCATCAACGTGTCGACGATACTGACCTCCCTGTGGTGGCTGTTCGCGATCGCGCTCGTGGGGTCGATCTTTGGGTTCAAACGGTGGAAGCGGACCGACTCGGGTAAGGCCGCTTGGGATCGGTTCAAGGTTCGGCTTCCGATCTTCGGAAAGGTCGTGCAGAAGGTGGCCATCAGCCGCTTTGCTCGCACGTTCTCGGTGCTGAGCCGGACGGGTGTTCCGGTGCTGCAGGCTCTCGACATCGTGTCCGCCACGTCGGGTAACTGGCTCGTTTCGGAGGCAACCAGAGACATCCAGGCGTCGGTCAAGCGAGGTGACTCGCTGGTGGCTCCGCTGCACGACCACGACATCTTCCCGCCGATGGTGACTCACATGATGGCCGTTGGTGAGGAGACTGGAGCCATCGACACCATGCTGGAAAAGGTCGCCGACTTCTACGACTCCGAGGTGGACGACACGGTCAACGCGCTGACCTCACTCATCGAGCCGTTGCTCATCGTCGTGATGGGTGTGGCCGTCGGTGGAATCCTCATTGCCCTCTATCTGCCGATGTTCAACATCGCCAATCTCATCCAGTAGCAGTGCCGTTGGCACGGCGAATGCATGGAGGCCCGCCCTCGGCGCGGGCCTCTTGCATGCTCGGGAAAAACCTCTCAAGAGCTTGACGAGAAAAGGCCGATAACCACTACGGGTCGCAACCGCGGCCCGCCCCCGAGAATCAGGAGGTTCTCGAATCATGTTGAAGACAATTCGACGTGGGCTGAACAAGGATGAGGGCTTTACGCTCATCGAGCTCATGGTCGTGGTGATGATCATTGCAGTTCTTATCGCCATTGCCATTCCCTCGTTCCTCGGCTTCCGCGCATCGGCCCAGGATCGTGCCGCTCAGTCCGAGCTTCGCAACGTTCTTCTCTCCGAGAAGGCGTTCTGGCTCGACAACGGCGACTACACCCAGACAGCGGCTGACATCACTTCGTTCGAGCCGAACGCAAAGGTGAACGCCGACCCGACTCTGGGCGTGGCTCTCGACCTGAATGGAGCCAGTAGCGACATCGTCTGTCTGACCCGTACCGCCGACTCGGGCAACACCTTCTCCATCTGGGAGAGCTCGACCGCCGGCACGTTCTACGGAGCGACGGACCTGACGGGCGCCGACTGTCCGGCGGCTGCACCTGGCGGCTACACACAGGGTGGCTTCTAGGCCCACGGTCAATCCACATTGACCTGGACGGAGGGGCGGATTTTTCCGCCCCTCCGACGCGTGCTCTCATCCAGAACGGATTGACCCGGCGACGCTTCACGGTCAAGCTCACCGCGCGGTCTGTGTCGCCGTGAGTCCAAGAGAGGAGCCCGAATGACGCTGCCGGACGAGAGCGCCTCGGCGCGATAACGGCTGTGCTCGTCGCCTCCGCCGGACTGGTCGGCTTGCTCGTAGGGTCGTTCATCAACGTCGTTGCTTACCGCGTTCCCAACGGCATCTCGGTGACAAAACCGCCATCGGCGTGCCCCTCTTGCGGCCACAGGATCCGGGCTCGGGACAACATCCCCGTGCTGAGCTGGTTTCTGTTGCGCGGCCGGTGTAGGGACTGCGGGTCTCCGATCTCGGCGAGATACCCCGTCGTGGAGGCGGCCACTGCGGCCATCTTTGGCGCCGTTGCCGCCGTGCTCGGTGCGGTGTGGGTGCTGCCGGCCTACCTGTGGTTCGCCGGCGTCGCCATCACCCTCACCATCACCGATCTCGACCACAAGCGAATTCCGAACCGGATCCTGTATCCGGGGACCATCGCGGCGACGGTGCTGCTCGGTGCCGGAGCGGCTCTCGACGGGGACCTCGGCGGCTTCGCACGATCGCTCATCGGGGGAGCCGGCTATTTCGGCCTGTTATTGCTCGTAGCCCTCGTTGCACGGGGCGGGTTCGGGTTCGGCGACGTCAAACTGTCATTTCTCCTCGGCGAATTCGCCGCCTTCCGCTCCTGGGAGGCAGTGTTCGTGGCCGTATTCGCCGCATTCCTCGTCGGCGGACTTCTCTCGATCGTGCTGCTGGCGATGCGCAGGGTGGGCCGCAAGGACGCGATCCCGTTCGGTCCATCCATGGTTCTGGGCGTCCTGATCGCCATTGCCGCGGGGGATCAGATAGCCGCTTGGTACCTGGGCTGAACGTGGTCGCGCAGAGCGCGAAAACCCCGCGCGCGGAGTGTCGACAATGCTTGTTGGTGCGCGCGTGGATGTGTAGCCTCTGCATCACACAGGCGTAACTACCCGCCTGTGGTTTTGGTGTGAGGAGCCTCGAGGGGTCCTGAGGGCCCATATGGAGGAGGCCATGGCGGTCGCCGTCGGACTCGACATCGGTTCAGAAGCGGTGCGTGCTGCGGTCGTCGAGAGCGGCAAGGCGACGCCCGTGCTACGCCGCTTTGCCGAGATTCCGTTGCCCCCCGGTGTGGTGTCGGCGGGGGACGTCCTCGACGAGGGCGCCGTGACCGAGGCCGTCTCCGCTCTGTGGAAGCGCAACCGCTTACCGCGTCGCAACGTCATCGTGGGTATCGCCAACCAGCGTGTGATCGTCCGCCAGGTCGATGTTCCCCATCTCGAGGAGGCGGAGCTCGTCGACGCCTTGCCGTATCAGGTGCAGGACGCGATACCGATTCCGGTCGAGGATGCCGTTCTCGACTTTGTCCCGCTCGAAGAGTTCACGACACCCGAAGGCGATCTGATGCTGTCGATCCTCGTCGTGGCGGCGCAGCGCGAGATGGTCGACGGTCTCGTTCGGATCGCCTCGGGAGCAGGGTTGGACGTTGTTTCGATCGACCTCGAGGCCTTCGGCTTGGTCAGGGCGGCGTTCGGCACCGACCTTCTCCTCGGGGGTGAGGGCCCTCAGGCGCTGCTGGACATCGGCGGGTCGATGTCACAGGTCGTGATCGTGCGCGGCGGAATCAGCCGCTTCGTTCGAATCCTTCCCATCGGCGGAGATCAGTTCACCGAGGCTTTGTCGTCCGGTTTGGCCATGTCCCGCGAGGACGCCGAGGAACTGAAGCGAAGAGTCGGCGTGGCCCACGAAGGGTTCCCTGAGGGAGACGACGAAGAGTCCACGGCCCAGCGCATCCTCACGCGTTCCGCCGATGCCCTCATCGAGGAGATTCGGGGATCGGTCAACTATTACCTGACGCAGGCCGGGGAGCAGGCCCTCGAGCGACTGGTCGTCTCCGGCAACGGAGCCCGCCTCCCCCATTTGGCCAATCGGGTGGGCAAGTCGCTGAACACCGAGGTCGAACCGGTGCGGGTCCTGGATCATGTGAGCGTGGGCCGCGTTCAGATGACCGAGAGCCAACTGCTCGAACTTCAGCCGGTGCTGCCCGCATCCGTCGGTCTCGCCCTGTGGGGCTCCTATGTCGTTCCGCCCACGAACAGGTTCGCCCATGTGGGATAGGACCCTCCGATGAGACCAATCAACCTGCTCCCTCCCGAACTAGGGGCGCGGAAGCTGAGGCGTCGCCGTCTGGCAATGCTGGCTGGGGTCGGCGCCGCCTACGTCGTACTGCTCGGCGTTCTCGTTCTCTTCTGGAACGGCCGGGTCGACGACGCCAAGAGGGACGTCGAAGACCAGATCAGCATCAACCAGACCCTGGAGCGTGAGGTCATCGCTCTGGCCGACGCCGGGGACCTTGCAGTGCGCTATCAGGACAAGGCCGATCTGGTGAGGACCGCCTTGAGCACGGACGTCGATTGGGGAATCATCCTGAACGACCTGGCAAGGCTGTTGCCGCCACGAGTCTGGGTCGAGACCTTCTCGGGATCGGTGGTCGCGGAGACGGTGCCCGGTGTAGTCGGACAGGTCGGTTTCAGCGGCGTCGGCTTCGACTTTCCGGATGTCTCGGCGTGGCTCCGAGCGCTCGACTCCGAGCAATTCGCCGGCATCACCGGGACTTGGGTGAGCACCGTGTCTCAGGGAGTCGCCGGCAACGAGCCCGTCGTCAACTTCACTAGCACCGCGGTGCTCACGATCGCGGCAGTCACGAATAGGGCCGACGAACTCATTCCAGAGGTGCCGTGATGCGGCGGGTTGGACTCCTGGTCGTGCTCGGAGTTCTGGTGGTGACCGGTGCCTGGTGGATGTTCCTGATCAGCCCCAGAAACGGTGACATCGCCGATCTCAAGGGCGAGTTGAACGTCGCCGTCGACACGCAACAGCGCCTTCAGGTCCAGATAAGACAACTCGAGGAGATCCGCGACTCGGAGGTCCAGTATCTCGCCGCGCTCGGTCAGCTCGACTCGCTGATACCCGAGCGCCCCTTGCTGGAGGACTTCATCGAGCAGATCTTTGCGCTGACCAACGAGACCGGTGTCGAGCTGCAGACGCTGACGCCGTCGCTTCCTGCGGCCGTGGAGGGTTCGGAGCTGCGCAACATCGCTGTCTCGGTCCAGATCGAGGGCGAGTTCTTCGAGGTGCTCGGCTTCCTCTTCGGGCTCAGCGACATGGAGCGCCTGGTGCGGGTCGACTCGATCGCGGTGAGTTCGTCGGTCTCGGATGCAGGCGAAACCATGTTGTCCGCGGGCATCCAGCTGCGCTTGTTCACGCTGGCCGATCTGGTGCCGATCGAGGAAGTGGAGAATCTGGAGGATCCGGACGGTGGCTCGGACGCACCGGAGAGCGAGGCAAGATCGGAGCCGGCCGATGTCGAGGCCGCAGGAGGTGCGGACTCGTGATCACCACCAGGCGCACGCTGGCGTCGGCGTTGGTTTCGGTGTTGTTGGTGGCGACGGCGGTTGCATCGATCTGGCTCATGGCTTCGGCCGGGGTGTTCACCGGCGGCGAGCAGCCACTACCCGGTGCACCCGACGGCGACGCGGCAACTGCGGAGGCATCGACCGGGGACCCCCTCTCGATCGCCTCGGGATTTCAGGTCTCGCAGCCCCGGGATCCCTTCAAGCCGTTGATCGTTACCGGCGACACCTCGGTGACGACGGTTCCGGGAGCCACCACCACGACGGTCCCGGGCGCCACGACAACGACGGTCCCGGGCGCTACCACGACGACGGTCCCGGGCGCTACCACGACGACCACTCTCGGCGACACCCCGGCGGGTGTCCGAGTGGTGCTGCTGGAGGTGCGCGACGAGAGTGGTTTACTGGTCGCCGTGGTCGAGGTCGACGGTGAGACCTACACGGTGAGCGTGGGCGACACGTTCGCCGATAGGTTCAAGGTGGTCAGCCTTACCGAGACCGGGGGTGTATTCACCTTCGGCGACAGCGCCTTCACGCTCTCCGTGGGCCAGAGCATCCTCAAGTAGTTCGCCTCGCTTCGCTCGGCGGGTAATCGGAAATTGGCAAGAGGTGGTTCATCGCTGCCAGTTGAGTTACCGGGTCCAACCCTTAGTGCCTCGACAGACAACCTTTGCGCTGTTCTGCCGGCCAGGAACGGCCGCTCGCGGCGTCCTCGTCCTCGACGTGATACACAGCGCTGCCCGGAAGGGCAGCACGTCCATGCGGAGGCGTTTCGGGGCCGAGCAGGACCCGAACGCCGAAGCCAGACTGCACGACTACGCCTTCGTCCTGCGTCCTTCCGAGCGACGTACCACGCTGCGTCGCCCGCAGGGCGACACATCCATGCGGAGGCGCTTCGGGGCCGAGTAGGACCCGAACGCCGGAGCTAGACCCCTGACTCGGCATCGACACCACGAACGTTGCCTGCCAAGGCACTGGGTACCATCGGCCGCCATGCTCCGTTTTCTCACGGCAGGCGAGTCCCACGGTCCTGGCCTGGTGGCAATCGTCGAGGGGTTGCCCGCCGGGCTCCGGGTGACGGCCGACCAGTTCGCCGCCGAGCTGGCGCGGCGCAGGATGGGGACCGGCCGGAGCAGGAGGATGGCCATCGAGCAGGACGAGCTCGAGATTCTCGGTGGCATTCGATTCGGCAAGACGCTGGGGAGCCCGGTGGCCGTCGTAGTCCGAAACACCGAGTGGCCGAAGTGGCAGGAAGAGATGTCGGTGGAGCCGGGGGCGACCGATCGTCCGCTGACCACCCCGCGCCCCGGTCATGCCGACCTCGCCGGTATGCAGAAGTACGACTCTCACGATGCCCGGGACATCCTGGAGCGGTCCTCGGCTCGGGAGACCGCGGCGCGCACGATCGCAGGGGTGCTGGCCAAGGCGTACCTCTCCGAGATCGGTGTCACGGTTTTGAGCCATGTGGTTGCGATCGGCCGGGTGAGGGCCTCGGAATCGGCGATCCTCGAACCCGGATCGCTGGAGAGGATCGACGCCTCACCGGTTCGAACCCTCGATTCCGCGGCCGAAGAAGCGATGCTCGCCGAGATTGCTCGCGCTCACGAGGAGCGGGACACGCTCGGGGGAGTCGTCGAGGTGGTTGCTTTCGGACTACCCCCCGGCATCGGGAGCCACGTGCAATGGGATCGGAAGCTGGACGGCCGCCTGGCCGGAGCCGTGATGTCGATTCCGGCGATCAAGGGGGTCGAGATCGGGCAAGCCGCGGTAGTCGCGGCATCTCCCGGATCCGCCGCTCACGACGAGATCTACCACGACGAGGCCGGATTTGCGCGGCGGACGAACCGCGCCGGGGGTCTCGAAGGGGGCATTACCAACGGGGAGCCGGTCGTGGTGCGGGCCACCATGAAGCCGCTCTCGACCTTGATGAGGCCGCTGCAGAGTGTCGATGTCACGACCAAGGAGCCGGCCGAAGCCTTTCGGGAGCGTTCGGACGTCTGTTCGGTGCCGGCGGCCGGAGTCGTGGCCGAGCAGATGGTGGCATTCATCCTGGCCGACGAGATCTCTCGCGTGTTCGGCGGCGACACGGTCAAGGATTTGCTGGAGCGGGCTGCCGAATATCGCTCCCGACTCGAGCAGTTCTGATGGGCCGGACGCTCTGGCTCATCGGCATGATGGGAGCCGGCAAGTCGTCGGTGGCTCCCCTCGTGGCCGATGCCCTCGACCGGGATTGGGTGGACTCGGACGCAGTCGTCGAAGCGCAGACGGGCCGATCGGTCGCCGCCTTGTTGGCCGAGTCGGAGGATCTCTTTCGTATCGCCGAGACGGATGCCATCCTCTCCCTGGCCGGGCGCGACGTGGTGGTGGCGACCGGGGGAGGAGTGGTGATGTCCGACGTCGTCGAGTCCATGCGGGCCAGCGGGCTGGTCGTGTGGCTGAGGGCGGGTCTTTCCAGCCTCGTCGATCGTGTCGGGAAGGGAGAGGGCAGACCGCTGCTGCCCGACGAACCCGAGGATGCCCTGCAGTGGTTCGAGGCCGACCGCCGGGCCCGCTACCGAGCCGCGGCACACGAGATGATCGACACGGATGACCGCGAGCCGAGCGAAGTGGCCGAGCGGGTCGTGAGGGCATGGGCGAACGCCTCGTCGGGGGTCTGACCTCGGTCGTCATCGGCCGGGATTGCCTCTCCAGATTGTTCACCGGAGAGGAGCCGCTGCTGGCGGTTCTCACCCAGGCCGGGGAGGCGTCGGCTACCGCGAGGGCGGTGATCGAGGTCGCCGATGCTGCGGGGTTGCGGACCTCTCTGAAGGAGCTCCCCGACGGGGATGCGGCCAAATCGCTGGCGGTGGTGGAGGAGACCGCGGCATGGCTCGCCGAAGTGGGCATGACCCGCCGAGGTGTCATCGTCGGCGTGGGAGGAGGAGCGCTCACCGACGCGGCCGGCTTCGTGGGTTCGGTCTACATGCGCGGCGTTCCGGTCCGCTACGTACCCACGACGTTGCTGGCGGCGGTGGATGCGGCGATCGGAGGGAAGACGGCCGTCAACGTCGGAGGCAAGAACCTGATAGGGACGTTTGCGCATCCGGAGAAGGTGGTCATCGATCTCGAGGTTCTCGAGAGCCTGGCGGAACCGCTGCTGGCTGAAGGCATGGCGGAGGCGCTGAAGGCGGGTCTGGTGGGCGACCCCGATCTCTTCGCCATTCTCGAGCGGAGCGGTCTCGAGGCCGAACTCGAAGAGGTGATCGAGCGAGCGATAGATGTGAAAGCAAGAATCGTGGACGCCGACTTCCGCGAATCCGGGATCCGGGCCTACCTCAACTACGGGCACACCGTGGGTCATGCCCTCGAGCGTCTGGCGGGCTTGAGCCACGGCCGCGCCGTTGCCGTGGGCATGGTGGCGGCCGGGATCGCCTCGGAGATCGTGACGGGATTCCCGGACGCGGCGAGGGTGCAGCGGGTGATCGAATCGCTCGGCCTGCCCGTTTCCTGCCAGGGGGTCGGCCGAGGCGATGCCCTGAAGCTGGTCGAGATGGACAAGAAGCGGGACCCCGATGGCCTGAGAATGGTGCTTCTGGAGCGGATCGGCCGACCGGTCGTCTCGTCGGTTCCCGCCACTACTCTCGATGCGGCTCTCGAGGCGATCGGCATCGGAGGCAGATGAACCACGCTCAGCGACTCGATGCACTGCGGGGTGTGATTGAAGCGCCGCTGCTCGTGTCCAAGGCACCGAATCTCCGGTACCTCACAGGATTCACCGGATCGAACGGCTTCTTGCTGGTCCGTCCCCAGGCCGGGGCCACCTTCGTGACCGACGGGCGCTACGGCGAACTGGCCGAGGTGCTGGTGGCGGCTCTCGCGGACACGGATCTCGTTGTGTACACGTCGGGGATGTGGGACGTCTTTCGCTCGCTGGTGGAGGGCATCGACACCCTGGAACTCGAGTCCGACGACGTCACCTGGGAGTTCGCCACCGAATTCACATCCGAAACGGGCATGGAAGTCGCCGCGGGAGGCGGTGCGGTCGAGAGGCAGCGGCGCACCAAGGACGGCGACGAGGTGGCCTCTCTCGAGGCGGCGGCCGGCGCCGGCGACAAGGCGTTCTCGGCACTCGCCGGGCTCGCCGAGCCGCACCTGACGGAAGCCGAGCTGGGATGGCGCCTCATCGACGAGATGCGTCGCGCCGGAGGCCAGGCGGCCGCCTGGGAGCCGATCGTGGCTGCTGGATCTGGGGCCTCGATTCCTCACTATCGATCGGGGAGCAAGCCGATCGGGAACGGGTTGTTGCTCCTGGACTACGGCTGTACGGTCGTCGGGTATCACAGCGACATGAGTCGGACGGTCTGGCTCTCCGGGTCTCCGGGCGAGGAGATGGCGGGGGTGTATCGCGCAGTAGCCGAGGCGCAGGAGGTCGGGCTGGCGACGGTCGCACCGGGGACGACCTGCGACGCTGTCGACGAGGCGGTGCGCAAGGTGCTTCGCGGATATGGGTACGAGGAGCAGTTCCTCCACAGCACCGGCCACGGAGTGGGACTCGAGATCCACGAGCCGCCGTGGGTTCGTCACGGTAACGACGATGAGCTCAAGCCGGGGGACGTGATCACGGTCGAGCCGGGGGTGTACCTTCCCGGAATCGGGGGCGTCCGCATCGAAGACATGGTGTTGGTGACCGAGACCGGCACCACGGTCCTGACCCACTCGTCGAAGGAGCCGACCGCGCCATGATCTCCACCAATGACGTCAAGCCGGGGATGGCCCTGGATCTCGACGACGGGATCTTCCAGATCGTCGAGTACCAGCACGTCAAGCCGGGCAAGGGCAAGGCATTCGTCCGGATGAAGCTCAAGAACCTCGAGTCCGGCGCCGTCATCGACCGAACGTTCCGCGCCGACGAGAACGTGCAGCAGGCGATCATCGATCGACGACAGCACCAATTCCTCTATCGGGACGATCTCGGGTTCCACTTCATGGATGGAGAGACCTTCGCCCAAATCGGGCTTCAGCCCGATGAGGTGGGAGACAAGGCCTCTTTCCTGAGGGAAGGGGACTCGGTGAGCCTGGCCATGTACGGAGGGCGGGCCATCGGCATCGATCTTCCAGCCTCCGTGGAACTGGGGGTGACCCATGCCGAGCCCGCGGTCCGGGGCGACCGGGTCTCCGGGGCGACCAAGCCGGTGACCGTGGAGACCGGTCTCGTGGTCCAGGTGCCGCTGTTCATTGAGCAGGGTGACCGGATCAAGGTCGACACCCGCTCCGGCGAGTACATGACCAGGGCGTCGTGAACCCGCCCGAGGCACGCGAGGAGGCGCTCCAAAGCCTCTATGAGGCCGATCAGCGCCGTTCTGAGCCCGTCACGACCGGTCTGGGGCGCAGGGCGTCAGAACTCGTCGAGGGCGTGTGGAGCGAGCGTCAGACGCTGGATGATGCCATCGGGGGAGCGGCGCGTCGGTGGAGAGTGGAGCGGATGCCGCCGATCGACCGCAACATCCTGAGGATCGCTCTGTGGGAGCTGCGCCACCACTCTCGCACCCCGATCCCGGTGATCATCAGTGAGGCGGTGAGGATGGCAAAGGTGTACTCGACCGAGCGCAGCGGCGGGTTCGTCAACGGCGTCCTGGCCCAGCTGGCGACGGAGCGGGCTTCGGCCGCAGGCGAGTGACACGCCTTCTGCTCTCCCTGGACCTGCCGACGGCTGCGGAGGCGGTTCACGCCGCCCGGAGCCTGGTTTCGTGCGGCGTCTCGGTCAGGGTTGGACCTCGCCTCCTCAGCCGGGTGGGTCCCGGCGTCATCGCCTCGCTACAGGCGTTTCTGCCGGTCCTGGCCGACGCTCGGCTCAGCGGGGCGGCTCGGGAGGTCGGAGCCGCGGCGCAGAGCCTGGCGGCCCTGGGGGCGGCCTGGGTGACCGTTGACGGGGCCATGGAGGCGGCGGGGCTCACCGAGACCGTGTCCGCAGTGCGCCAGTATGGTTCGAAGGTATACGCCACGACGGTCCCGCCGGAGGCCGCCGAACCCGACTCGGGCCGGGGCCGGGCCGTTTCCCTTCAGACCCGGTCGATTGCCGGCACCGGCATCGCCGGCGTACTGGGGACGACTCCGGATCTCGGCGTCGTCGCTCAAGTGGCGCCGGACCTGGACGTTGTGGTGTTTGGCGCGGACTCGCCCGAGGAGGTGCGGGATGCCGTCGTTCGAGGAGCGCGTGGGGTCGTCGTCGATGGCCGAATCGCCTCGGCGGCGGATCCGGCGCGGGCGATTCAGCCCTACATCGAGGTGCTACGTTCGGCTTGATACCATCGTCGCAGGAGGTTCGGCATGGGTGATCCCCCCAAACTGACACCGGAGCAGCGAGCAGCCGCCCTGGCCAAGGCAGCGGAGGCCCGCCGCGTCCGGGCAGAGATGCGAGAGGCACTTCGATCCGGCGAGATGACGCTGGCCGACGCGCTCGATCGTTCCGGTGACGACCTTCTCGGCGGCACCAAGGTGAAGGCGGTGCTCACCGCCCTGCCCGGGCTCGGCAAGGTCAAGTCCCATCGGCTCATGGAGCAGCTGGGTATCGCCGAGAACCGCAGGCTGCGCGGTCTCGGGCGCAAGCAACGGGAGGCCCTCCTCGCCGAGCTCTCCTGACGGGCCCCGACGCGGGCGCCTCATAGTCGTGTCGGGGCCTTCTGGAGTCGGCAAGTCGAGCGTCGTCGACGGGCTGGCGCAGCGGCTCCCGTTTTCGTTCTCAGTCTCGATGACGACCCGTGCTCCACGGCCGGGCGAGGTGGACGGTGAGGACTACGACTTCGTCGATCGGGAGCAGTTTCGTCAGGCGATCGAGGCCGGCGAGCTGGTGGAGTGGGCCGAGTACGGCGGCAATCTCTACGGGACGCCTGCTGCGGCGCTGGAGGAGGTCCTGGCCGAGGGGAGAGACGTGCTCCTCGACATCGAGATGGTCGGTTCCCGGATCGTCAAGCAGAAGTTCCCGGACGCAGTGATGGTGTTCATCGCCCCTCCGGATCTCGTCGAACTACAGCGGAGGCTGCGGGCGAGAGGTGATACCTCGGATGGCGACGTTTCGGCCCGCCTCGCAGTCGCCGAGAGCCAGATCCAAGAGGCCGCAGAGCTGTTCGACCACGTGGTCGTCAACGACGACCTATCGGCGGCGATCGGCCGGGTCACCGATATACTCGTCACCGATCCCGAACCACGAGACGACTCATGATGATCGAACCGCCGATTGAGACAGTGCTCGAGCGCACCGGTGAGCGTTTCACCCTGGTGGTGCTTGCGGCACGTCGCGCCCGGCAGATCAACGCCTACTTCAACCAGCTCGGCGAGGGCATCGGCACCTACGTACCGCCGCAGGTCCACTCCCTGTCGCGCAAGCCGCTCTCGATAGCCTTCGAGGAGATCGCGGCGGACAAGGTCGTCGTCGACACCGACGAGTAGAACGATGCTCGCCGGACGCCGGATCGTCCTCGGTGTCAGCGGAGGCGTCGCTGCGTTCAAGGCGGCCTATCTGGCTCGCAGGCTCGTGGAGCGCGGGGCCGAGGTCCGAACGATGATGACTCGATCCGCTCACGAGTTCCTCGGGCCGCAGACGTTGGCGGCCATAACCGGGACTCCGCCAAAGACCGATCTCTTCGGCACGGAATCCGTCAGCCCGCACACCGAGCTCGCCAGATGGGCCGACCTCATGGTTGTTGCCCCGGCTACGGCGGCGACGCTGGCGCGGCTCGCCACGGGGCTCAGCGAGAATTTCCTGTCGACGACGGTGCTCGCCTTTGCCGGACCGGTGGTCGTGGCTCCGGCGATGCACACCGAGATGTGGGAGCAACCCTCCACCCAGCGCAACGTCGTCCGGCTCGAGGCCGACGGGATCCATCTCGTCGGACCGGAGGAGGGGGCCCTGGCAGGAGGCGACGAGGGGCCCGGCAGGATGAGTGAGCCGGAGGCCATCGTCGATGCGATTGAGTTGGCTCTGGGCGGGGGTGCGCTCGCCGGAACCACCGTCCTCGTGAGCGCCGGAGGTACCCGGGAGCCGATCGATCCTGTGAGGTATCTGGGAAACCGATCCTCGGGCAAGATGGGAACGGCGATGGCCGAGGAGGCGGCGGCGCGCGGGGCCCGGGTCACGCTTGTCACAACGTCGGACATCCCGGTCTCGGATCGGATCGAGGTGGTAGGCGTCGAGACGGCCGACGACATGGCCGCCGCGGTCTGGGAGCGCGCCGCCTCATCGGAGGTGGCGGTGCTGGCCGCCGCCGTGGCGGACTTCAAGCCCGATGCCGTGGCCGAGAAGAAGATGCGCAGGGCCTCGGGACCGCCGAGTGTCAGCCTGGTGCCGACGCCGGACATCCTCGCCGGTGTGGTAGAGCGCTCGCCGTCATCGTTTCTGGTCGGCTTCGCCGCCGAGACCGGTCCGGCGTCCGGCGCACGCGACAAGGCAGAGTCGAAGGGAGTCGACCTACTGGTGGCCAACGACGTGACCCAGCCCGACGCCGGGTTCGGCACGGACACCAACCGCGTAACGGTGATTCGTCCCAGCGGTGACTCGGAGAAGTGGCCGCTGATGACCAAGCGCCAGCTGGCCGTCCGCCTCTGGGATCTCATTCAGACAGAGCGGGATCCGAACTGAGCAGAATCGCCCGCGTCGTCCCGGACGTGCCGTCTTTCGCCGTGGACGACGGCTTCGCCTATTCGCTCCCGGAGGCGATCCCCGCCGGCATCGGGTCGATCGTGCGCGTCCCGCTGGGACACAGGAGGGTGCGGGGGTGGGTCGTCGACGTGCGTGAGGGCGACGGCACCGGTCTCAAGGAGGTTCTCAGCAGGTCGGGCGACATGGCGGTCTTCGGCGGACGAATGTTGGAGGTCATGCGTTGGGCGGCGATCCGCTACGTGGCACCGCTGGCTGCGGTTCTCTCCAAAGCGACTCCGCCGAATCTTCCTCGGGCGGATTCGTGGGGACCGCGGCCCCCGCTGGGCCATCCAGCGGCCGGGCCTTCGAGGGCCATGCGAGAGTCGCTCGCCGGAGGGAGGCGTCCCTCGACCGAGGTCTGGCTCGGCGCCGGACCGTGGAGCGACGCCATAGCCGGGACCGTGGCTCCCGTGTTGGAGCGGGGTCGCGGTGCGCTCGTGGTCGTGCCGACCGTGGTCGAGGGAGAGGTTCTGGCGGCGGGGCTGGAGGCGGCACTGGGCGGGCGAGTTGTTTTCGCCGCGTCGGCGGCGACCGGGGCCGTGCAGACCGCGGCCTGGGCGGAGGCCGCCGGGCGAGCCGGCTGCGTGCTCGTCGGCACCCGTGTGGTTGCCTTCTGGCCGGTGCGGGACCTCGCCATGGCGTTTGCCGTCGGCGAGGGCCGCAGGGGCATGAAGGACAAGTCGACCCCGACGACACACGCCAGAGAGGTCCTGGTCAAACGGTCGCAGATGGAGCGCTGCGGTCTGGTCCTTGCCGGCCTGGTACCGACCGCCGAGGCCCTTGCCAGGGGGACTCCGATACGGGTGCCCGCAGCCGGGCGCTCGTGGGGTCAGGTCGAGGTCGTCGATCGGCGATCTGAGGATGCCGCCGGCGCCCTCCTGGGACCGACCGCACGAGCAGCGTTGCGGGCGACGGTGGCCGCGGGTGCCAGAGTGCTGGTCTTTACCCATCGTCGGGCCACGGCGCAGCGTTGTGCTCGCTGCCGGCAGCTGCGGCGCTGCTCCGACTGCGGTGCCGGTGCGTTCGAGCTCGGGGAGTGTGCCCGTTGCTCTGCCCGGTCGGAGGAATGCCCTCACTGCGGCTTCGCCCGGTTCGAGTTGATGGGATCGGGTGTCTCGCGTGTCATGGCCGAGGTCGCACGGGTCGTGGGCCGGGCGACGGTCGGTGAGGCCGGAAGTGAAAGACCGGTCGTCGTGGGGACGGAGAGGGATCTCCCCGGATTGCGAGTCGACCTGACGATCATCGTGGACGCCGATGGACCGATCCTCGCCCCGACCTACCGGGCGGGGGAGGACGCCTTGCGTCTCCTGGGACGGGCGGTTGCCGCCGCCGGGCCCGGTCGGGGCCGCAGGGGTCTTCTGCAGACGTCGGATCCCGAGCATCCCGTGGTGGAGGCGCTGCGAAGAGCCGATCCTGTCGGGTTCGTATCACCCGACGCCCAAAGAAGGGCAGCAGCCGGCTTTCCGCCGGGAGGGGAGGTCCTAGTGATCGAGGTCGAGGGAGCCGCGCCGGCGGCACACGACGAATTACTGGAGGCCGTCGGGGCGAGGGCCGACGTGTTCGGCCCGGCCGATGCCGCCGGCCGGCTCAGGTGGTTGCTTCAGGGCGGTGATCTCACCGCCGCCCGGATCGCAGTCAGAGCAGTCGTTGCCAGATGGCGCGAGGGAGGGGCCCGGGTTCGGATCGACGCCGATCCCGTGGATCTGTGAGTCGGCTCCTGCGGAGCCTCCGGCAATCGCCTCGCTGCGCTCGGCGGGCAATCTTGCCTATTGCCTATTCCTCGGCAGCAGCGAAAAGGCTGATCCCGGATCCCGCCGGGCCACCTCTATCCTCCGCCCCGAAATGGCCATCTTTCCGATTAGGAAATTCCCCGATCCCGTGCTCCGCATGAAGGCTCAAACCGTCGAGCACTTCGACGGTGACCTGCGCCGCCTTATCGACGACCTGCTCGAGACCATGTACGCCGCCCCTGGGGTGGGGCTGGCCGCGGCTCAGATCGGGATCGCTCAACGGGTTGCGGTGTGCGACATCGGCGAGGGACCGTTCCACATGATCAATCCGGTGATGGACAAGACGTCCGGATCGTGGACATACGAGGAAGGCTGTCTCAGTGTCCCGGAGCGTTTCTGGCCCATTAAGCGCTCCGCCTACGCCCGGGTGAGTGCCGTCGACGTCGACGGCCGTCCGGTGACTTATGAGGGAGATGAGCTCATGGGGCGGGTGCTCCAGCACGAGCTCGACCACCTCGAGGGAATCCTCGTGCTGAAGCGGCTTCCGCGGAGGGTTCGCAAGCAGGCCCTGAGGGAGATCCGGGAGGAGGAGATGACGAAAGGCGACCTGTGATTCGGGCGGTGTTCATGGGAACGCCCTTCGCCGCGGTGCCGGTCCTGGCGGCGCTGCGCGGCGTCGCCGACGTGGCTCTGGTCGTCACCAGGCCAGACCGTGCTCGGGGGAGATCGTCGCGTCTCGTGCCGCCGCCTGCAAAGGAGGCGGCGCTCGAGGTGGGCCTCGCCATCGTCCAGCCGTCGAGCGGGATCGAGTTGTTCGAGGCGGTGGCTGCGGTCGAGCCGGATGTTGCGGTGGTTGCCGCCTACGGGCGGATTATCAAACCCGATCTGCTCGCCGTCCCCCGTCACGGGTTCGTCAACGTCCACTATTCACTGCTGCCGAGGTGGAGGGGAGCGAGTCCGGTGGTACGGGCGATCCTGGCCGGGGACGAAACGACGGGCGTGTCCCTCATGGTCATGGATGAGGGGCTCGACACCGGGCCGGTCTTTGCATCCGAGGCCGTCGCCATCCTGGCGGAGGAGGACACCGGGGTGCTGACCGGACGGCTTGCAGAGGTGGCCGGACGCCTGCTGGCGGCCGAACTGTCCCCTTATCTGGAGGGAAGGCTCACCCCGGTGCCACAGGATGAATCGCAGGCGACGGCGGCCGCCAAGGTCTCGACGGAGGAGGCCTACGTCGATCCGACCCGGCACACCGCCGTCTCGATCGTGCGGGCGGTCAGGGCCTTCAATCCAAGGCCCGGGGCCTGGTCGATCGTCGATGGTCACCGCCTCAAGATCTGGAAGGCGATCGAGGTGCCCTCGGACTCCGAGGTCGGAGTCGCTCGGCTCGAGGAGGGTTCCGTCGTGCTGGGAACCCGCGACGGCGCCGTCGAGCTGCTCGAGGTGCAGCCGGCGGGGAAGCCGCCGATGGAGGCGGGGGCCTGGATGAACGGCCGCCGCGGGATCGCCGCCGCCTTCAGTTGATCGTGATCTCGTCTAGTCCCGCCTCCGGCTCCGGGTAGGCCATCTCGAGGCTCCGCAGGGCGCCGACGATGGTCTCCGATATCACCAGGTTGCGGTACCACTTGCGATCGGCCGGCACGACGAACCACGGGGCCCAGGCCGTGCTGGTCCTGGAGAGCACCGCCTCGAACGCAGCTCGATAGTGGTCCCACAGCTCGCGTTCTGCCAGGTCTCCTTTCGAGAACTTCCACTGCTTTTCGGCGGTGTCGAGGCGGGCCCGGAGGCGCTCTGCCTGCTCCTCCTTCGAGATGTGCAGGAAGAACTTGAGGATCGTGGTTCCCTCGTCGGCCAGCATGCGCTCGAACTCGTTGATGTGGTCGTAGCGACGCGACCACGTGGCCTCATCGACCAGCGAGTGGACCCGGACCACCAGCACGTCTTCGTAGTGGCTCCGATTGAAGATGGTGATCTCCCCCCGGCCCGGAGTGTGGGGGTGCACCCGCCACAGATAGTCATGGGCCAGTTCCGGCGGTGTCGGCCGCTTGAACGAAGCCACCTTCACGCCCTGCGGATTGACGCCGTCGAACACATGCCTGATCGTGCCGTCCTTGCCTCCGGTGTCGGTCGCCTGCAGCACGATGAGCACCTTGTGCTTTCCCTCGGCATACAGCAGCTCCTGGAGTTCTTCCAGCTGGCGGTTCAACTCGGGGAGGCGCGCCTTGCCTTCGGCCTTGGACAGCCCTGCGGTGTCGGCGGGGTCGATTGCCGTGAGGTCCACGGTCGAGCCGGGGGCGATCTGATGTCTCTTCATGGCGTGAGGCTACTGCCGGATGCCAGATCCAGGTGTCGCCTCAATTGAGGTGGTTGACGCGCCTAGCGGGCTTATCGGTCGCATGCGGTCGAGATCTCAGACCTCAGATTTCAGATTTCAGATCTCAGACTTCAGAAAGCAGATGGCAGATGGGACAGACTTTCGATGTCTGATGTCTGATGTCTGATGTCTGATGTCTGATGTCTGATGTCTGATGTCTGATTTCCGATGTCTGATGTCTGATGTCCGATGTCCGATGTCTGATGTCTGATGTCCGATGTCCGATGTCTGATGTCCGATGTCCGATGTCTGATGTCTGCCGAAGGCAGTGCCGCCCCTCCGGTGGGGCGCTGTGTTCTACGCTGGTGCGATGCCGGCACGCATCGCACCGTCACTGTTGGCCGCCGACTTCGCCCATCTCGCCGACGACGTGGGGCGGGTGGCGCCGTACGTCGATTTGTTGCACGTGGACGTGATGGACGGACACTTCGTGCCGAACCTCTCGTTCGGGATGCCGGTCATCGAGGCACTCCGGGCGACCACCGACCTCTACTTCGACTGCCACCTCATGGTTTCCAACCCCATCAGCCTCTTCGCTCCTCTGGTGTCGGCAGGGGGCAACCTCGTCACGGTGCACATCGAAGTGCACCCGGATCCGACCGCGGCGGCGGCGGCGGCGCGCCGCGCCGGCCTCGATTTCGGCCTGGTGCTGTCGCCTCCGACCCCCTTCGAAGCGGTGGCGCCTTATGTCGAGCTGTGCGACCTCCTGCTGGTGATGTCGGTGAACCCCGGATTCGGCGGACAGACCTTCATGTCGGAGGTCTTGCCCAAGGTCGAGGCCGCCCGGAAGTTCGTTGACTCCGAGGGCCTATCTGCCGATATCGAGGTTGACGGGGGAATCAACCCCGAAAACGCTCGGCTGGCTCGCGATGCGGGTGCGGACGTGATCGTCGCCGGAACGGCGATCTTCGGCGATCCGGATCCGGTGGCTGCGGTCGGGCGGCTGCGAGCCGCAGTCGATGGAGACGAATGAGCGAGAGAGTGCTGCTGATCGACGACGACCCGGACATCGTCCGGCACGTCACGAGCCACCTCGAACTCGAGGGGTACGCCACCAAGAGTGCCCTGACGGCCGAGGAGGGTCTTGCCGTGGCATTGCACGACCCCCCCGACCTCATACTGCTCGACCTTTCCTTCGACGACGGAGCCGGCTTGGACGTGCTCACCCGGCTGCGCACCCATCCGGCGACGACCAACGTACCGCTCGTCCTGCTGACGGCTGCCTCGCAGGTGGCCGACGTCGTCAGAGGCCTTGACGCGGGTGCCGACGACTACATCAACAAACCCTTCGCCGTTGATGAGCTTCTGGCGCGTCTGAGGTCGGTTCTGCGCCGTTCCAAGGCGATGCGCGACCTGTCACCGTTGACCGGCCTCCCCGGAAATTTTCGGATCGCCGAGGAGCTGGAACGCAGGATCAACGCCGGCGGCCCCGTGGCCGTGATCCATGGCGACCTGGACAACTTCAAGGCGTTCAACGACCACTACGGCTTCATGCGCGGGGACAACGTGATCAAGTTCACGGCCAACACCCTGCTGGAGGCTGCGGCCGAAGTCGGCGACGCGACGAGCTTCATCGGTCACGTGGGCGGTGACGACTTCATCTTGGTCATGGACCCGGAGTTCATCGAGGCGTTCTGTCGCGACGTCGTCGAACGCTTCGACGACGGCATTCTCGAGTTTTACGACCCGCACGACGCCCTGCGCGGCTATGTCGAGGTCATCGACCGTCGGGGCGAGCGTCACAACTTCCCGATCGTCTCGTTCTCGCTCGGGGTGGCGACCAACCGGCGACGCAGCTTCACTACCGAGTGGGAGGCGAGCGCGGTGGCATCCGAGATGAAGGAGCATGCCAAGTCGGAGGCCGGCTCGTCGTTCAAGATCGATCGCCGCACCGGCTGACCCGCCAGCCTGGTACGACACCGGGCTCGCATAGACTCGCCGCCGCGAGCGACCATGGATTTGAACCTGCGACTCCTGATGGAAGAAGCCTGCGCCCTGGCGTGCAAGCTGCACCCTCACCCCAATCCCCGGGTGGGTGCTCTCGTTGTCGCCGCGGACGGCACCGTCGTCGGGCGGGGTGCCCATGAGGCCCGGGGCGCACTGCATGCCGAGATCCTCGCGTTGCGTGAGGCGGGTGACGCTGCCCGCGGCTCCACCGTGGTCGTCACGCTGGAGCCGTGCAAGCACCAGGGCACGACCCCGCCGTGCACCGAGGCCCTGATCGCGGCCGGGGTGAGTCGTGTCGTCGTCGGCGTCGGCGACCCCGATGAGCGCGTGTCCGGGGCCGGCATCGCCGCCCTGAGGGACGCCGGCATCGATGTCGTAATGGGGCCAGATCCCGACGCCGCCGAGGAGGTGGATCCCGGTCATTTCCATCATCGGCGCACCGGTCGTCCCCTGGTGACGCTGAAGCTGGCGATGACGCTCGACGGACAGACCGCGGGCGCCGACGGCTCCTCGCAGTGGATCACTTGCGAAGAGGCTCGCCGCGATTCTCACGTGCTGCGGAGCAGATCCGATGCCGTGGCCGTGGGCGCCGGGACCATCCTGGCCGACGATCCGCGGCTTACGGTGAGGCTGGCGGGTTTCACGGGGCCCCAGCCGGTTCCGGTCGTGATCGCCGGACGGCGGCCGCTTCCGGCGGCCGCGACCATCTTCGGGCGCGACCCGATCGTCTACGCGGCGGCTCCGATCGATGTTCCCGGGGAGGTGGTCGTGGTCGGCGACGGCGCTCGGGTCGATCTCGATGCCGTTCTCATGGATCTGGGCAAGCGCGAGGTGGTCGATCTGCTCGTCGAGGGCGGTCCGACGCTCGCCGCCGGGTTCGAGGAGGCGGGACTGGTCGATCGGATGATCCTCTACCTGGCGGGCGCCGTGGCCGGGGGAGTGGGGCGACCCGCCTTCGAGGGTGTGTTCGAGACGATCGGCGCCCTACGAAAGGTCGAGATCCTGGACGTGCGGCGGATTGGGTCCGACATCAGGGTGGAGTGCCGGAGAGCCGACCGATGAGCATCGTGCGCATGGCAGCGGCGCGCATCCCGACCGAGTTCGGTGACTTCACCGCCATCGGTTTCGAATCGACGTCCGACGGATCGCATCACATCGCCCTGGTGAAGGGAGACGTCGCCTCGGTGGCCGAGGTGCTGGTGCGGGTCCACTCCGAATGCCTCACCGGGGATGTCTTTGGCTCGCAGCGGTGCGACTGCGGGCCTCAGCTGCGCGCCGCCATGGCCGCCGTAGCCGAGGAAGGGTTGGGGGTCGTGCTCTACTCGAGGGGTCACGAGGGCCGCGGCATAGGGCTGATGCACAAGCTCGAGGCCTATGCCCTCCAGGATGCCGGGCGCGACACGGTGGAAGCGAACGAGGATCTTGGGCTCCCGGTCGATGCCCGCGACTACGGCGCGGCGGCGATGATCCTCGGTGAGCTGGGTGTCGAGTCGGTGAGGCTTCTCACCAACAACCCCGTCAAGCAGGCCGGGCTCGAGGATCATGGCGTGCGGGTGACCGAGCGGGTTCCCCTGGAGACCGCTCCCACGACCGAGAACCGCGGCTACCTCGCCACCAAGGCCTCGAAGCTGGGCCACCTGCTCGACGTCGAAGAGACCTAAGGTCGGCTGGTGGCGGCCCCCACCGTTCCCCGTCTGCGCGGCGCCCTCAAGGGCAGGGCTCCTTCGGCCTCGGTGGAGCGTGATATGTGGGCCGCCGGGCACGACGTGGTCGTCGGGATGGACGAGGTCGGTCGCGGCGCCTGGGCCGGTCCGCTGACGGTGGGTGCCGCCGTGATCCCCCGTCACCGGCGGGTATACAAGGTGCGCGACTCGAAGATGCTCACCGAGCCCGAGCGGGAGGCCTTGTTCGAGCGGATCGCCGGCTGGTGCGAGGCGTGGGCCATCGGCCACGCCACCTCCGAGGAGTGTGATGCTCTCGGCATGGCGGAGGCGCAGCGGCTGGCCGCCCGGCGGGCGCTGGACGGGCTGGCGCTGGAGCCGGGGATGGTCCTGCTGGACGGTCCCTGGGACTTCGTCGAGGACGCGCCGACCAGGACGCTGGTCAAGGGCGATGCCCGGTGCCTGTCGATCGCGGCCGCCTCGATCCTCGCCAAGGTGACCCGGGACCGGATCATGCGGTCCGAGGCGGACCACTTCCCGCATTGGTGCTTCGAGTCGAACAAGGGCTACCCGGGGCCGTGCCACACCGCCGCGCTGCAGTGGTACGGGCCGAGCGCCATCCACCGTCGCTCCTGGGTGTTCATGGACGGGATCGCCTGGAACGGTGTGGAGCGCTTCGAGCGATCCGAGCCGCAGGGGAAGCTGTTCTAGGAGTCTGCTGAGTAATGCCGTTGCTCAGATCGGCGGCCAGGCGCGCCACTCGCCAGGACCTCGGTTTCGCCACTCCTCGCGCAGGAATGGCGGGACCGAGGACACCGCGAGTGGTGATGGATGGCCGCCGAGATGGGTGACATGTATTGCTCAGCGAGCTCCTAGGGGAGTAGGCAGCTTGAAGCTGGCAGCGTGCAGCTTGGAAGCGGCAATGCTGCTCCGACTTCGACCGCACCGTCGGCACAATCCGCATGATTCTCACTCTTGGAATGTATGGTCGTGGGCGTTGTGCGTCTTCTGTGAGGAGATGTCATGCGCCGGGCACTGACCACCGTCGTGGTGCTGGTCCTCGGGATCGTGCCCGGTCTTGGGGCGGCGGCCAACGCCGACAGCCATCTGACCGGTGTGCTCATTGCCCTCGATGCCGGCCATGGTGGCGATGAGAGCGGCGCAGTCGGCACGACCACTGACGGCGCCCACACCATCCTCGAAAAGGATCTCAATCGAGCAGTCGTCGAGGAGCTGAAGAAGCTCCTGGAGGACGCCGGTGCGACCGTGGTTCTCAGCCGTGACGGAGACGAGACGATCGAGAGCCGCCGCGATCGGGTCTCTGAGGTGCGCGACGAATGCAAGGCCCTCGGCGGGGACTGCGACCTCCTCGTGTCCGTCCACCACAACGGCTCGTCTGACCACTCGGTGGACTACACACAGGTGTTCGTCACGCAGAAGAAGGACGTGGCGCTCGGCGAGGTGCTTCACGACCGGTTGGTTGGGTTGACCGGCGACGGGCATGGTGTCTCCCACGACGGGTTCGGGATGACCGTCCACGGGGGGCTCGTCTCGGCCCTGACCGAGGCCTACTTCATAACCAACCACATCAAGGCCGATTCCGTGTGGCCGGCGTTGTGCACCTATTACGACGACTGGGGTTACTCAGACATAGATGCCGGATGTGAGACCGTGCCGCCACCATCGATACCGATGTGGGGAGAGAACAAAGACCTGACCATCATCGAGTTCGAGGCGGACCTGCTCATGGGGGGCATCAGCGACTACCTCGACACCCTCGGCACGGGAGATGATGGAGGCGGTAAGGACTGCCCACCCGGAAAGGCAAAGCGCGGCGAGTGCTGACTCGCCGCACCGCCGTACCGGGGTAGGCAGGTCCGCTGCCTATACAGTTAGGGGCGTCTCGGCGTCGCCCGGCGCGTGGGCATGATGGTGGTGTGGCCTGCAGGAGAGGTACTGAGATGACCGAGCAAGAGCACGGGATGGTTTCATTGGAGGCACTCGAGGACCACCCCCTGATGCACCGCCTCCTCGAGGGTGGTGACGAGACCGGGGTCGTCCAGGAGGCGGCGGCGGCGATGCTGCACTGCGACCTCGACGGCTCGCCACCGGCCTGGCGGGAGCGCCTCGATGCCTATCGAGCGGCCGCACTCCAGGAGGGCCGCGCCGACATCGTCGACGTCCTCGACCGCCTCAAGAAGGCGCATCAGGAGTGGTTCGGGATGAGGAGGTAGGAGCCCGCTGAGCAATACATGTCACTCATCTCGACGACCATCCATCACCACTCGCGGTGTCCTCGGTCCCGCCATTCCTGCGCGAGGAGTGGCGAAACCGAGGTCCTGGCGAGTGGTGCGCCTG
>JAZGDZ010000033.1:0-2470 GCA_036478235.1 Acidimicrobiia bacterium
CACGAGCTGCCCAAGGTGTATTCGATCGTCCGCTCGCTGGCGCAGCGCCAGGACATGCCGATGCCGAAGCTCTACCTGATCGACTCGCCGCAGCCGAACGCCTTCGCCACCGGGCGCAGCCCGAAGCACGCCGCGGTGGCGGTGACCACCGGGATCATGGACCTGATGGATCATGCCGAGCTGGAAGGCGTGCTGGCCCACGAGCTGTCCCACGTCAAGAACCGCGACATCCTCATCGCCTCGATCGCCGCCACGGTCGCCATCGCCCTGTCGTTCCTGGTCCGTATCGCCTTCTGGACGGGGATGGGTCGGAACCGGCGCGGCAGCAACCCTCTGTCCATGGTCATCGGGATCCTGGCGATCATCCTCGCCCCGCTGGCGGCGATGGTGATCCAGATGGCGATCAGCCGCTCCCGTGAGTACCAGGCGGACCGCAGTGGGGCCGAGATCACCGGTTCACCGCTGTCTCTGGCCCAGGCCCTCGACAAGCTGGAGAAGGGCACGTCGAAGATCCCGATGCAGGTCGATGCGTCCACGGCCCAGCTGTTCATCGCCGACCCGCTCAAGTCCTTCGGCCGGCGGGATCGTCAGGCCGGCGGCGGGATGGGTCGTTTCGCCCGGATGTTCTCCACCCACCCGCCGATCGAGGACCGCATCGAGCGCCTGCAGGAAATGGCCTCGGGAAGTCTTTTCCGCTGATCAACCCGTTACGGCCGCCGTGGGGCAGGGGCCCCACGCTGCGGAGGAGGATGGGTTGGGGACCCATCCGGGTAATGAGCAAGGCGTCGGGGAGTCTGTTCAGGTAGCGATTAGCGATTGGTCGTTAGTCGTTGGCAAGAGCCCCGGTGGGTGTACCGGGGCTCTGCTCTATTGATTTGGCTACTGGCTACTCGCTACTGGCTACTTCTTCTTCTGCTTCCCACACGCTGTACAGCAGGTAGCCGAGGGCGAGGAGGCCGGGGATCCCGAACCACAGTGCGACGCTTGTGGCGGTCAACTCGTCCACCAGGATCGAGATCGCCATCACCACGAAGATGATCAGCCCGGCGGTCCCGGTGCCGAGCAGAACGCTGCTGCGCCAGGCCAGGCCGCCGTACACGACCAGGGCGGTGATGCCGGCGAACAGGATGATCCACCCGTCGTCGGTTCCGAACAATGAGATGCCCTGGAACCCGGCGTAGAGAGAGCCGACGGCGAACCCGGTGTTGCGCGGTTTGAACCAGCCCTCGTTGGTGAACCACACCCAGCCGATGCCGAGAGCCACCTGGAACACCATTCCCAGCCAGGCTACGTCCGGCGTGCTGCCGAATACGGTCGCCTCGAGGATGGTTTCCTGTGGGCTCACGTACTCGTTGACCTGGATCAGCACCAGGGCGGCGTTGAGCACCTGGGTCGCGGCGAAGAACAGGGCCAACTGGGTCGGCACCGAAGGGTGCCGCTGGTAGATCCACCAGGCGACAGCCGCGATCGGAACCGCAATGAGGAGCGGGGTGAAGTCAGCGGCGTCGAGTTCCAGTAGGAGCAGACTTACCGCGAGCGCCCACAGGCCGAACCCGGAGGCGAGCACGAGCCCTCCGGAGCGCTTGATGGCGCCTTGGTCCTCTTCGGTCAGCCGGTATCCGACGGCGAGCAGCAGGGCAGCTCCGGCCAGGACCACCAATCCGCCGGGAATGTGGTCGATCTCGAAGCCTCCGAAGAGAAAGCCTCCGAAGTCGTCCGTAAAGGCGACCTCGACCATGATCGCCAGGGTGGCGATGAACGTGGCAACGGCGCCGAAATAGCCGAGGACCTCACCGCGCCGGATCGGTGATGGGGTGCCGTCCGGCTGGTCGGCGAGTTCCGCCTGCTCGAACGAGATGATGCCGTTCTTCAAGAGTCGCGAGGTCATCAAACCCTCCCTGGATGATGCTGGTCGTCACAGGGTACGCCCTCTGTCGGTACCGGTGGGTGGACCGGCTATCCTCGCCCCGCCTTCGGGGGGATGCCCGAGCGGCCAAAGGGAGCAGACTGTAAATCTGCCGGCTCAGCCTACGGAGGTTCGAATCCTCCTCCCCCCACACGCCTCGGCCGCTTCGATGGCGGTCGAGGCA
Organism: Acidimicrobiia bacterium; assembly: GCA_036478235.1. GTDB lineage: Bacteria > Actinomycetota > Acidimicrobiia > Spongiisociales > UBA11373 > JACZWZ01. The sequence continues at coordinate 2,091 of JAZGDZ010000033.1, forward strand.
TCACTTCCTCCCTCAGGGGGGAAGGTGCGGGGCGGCGGCGCCGCGGCGCCGCTCTGCGGAAGGGGGGTTGCTCACTGACGAGTTCCATTGAGTTTCGCCCGCCGTTGGCGGCGAAACTCATTCCTGTGCAGGGTGGTGCGCTCTTTTGCCTGGCGGCTCGCGGTCGGTCGCCGCTGGGGGAGCGAGCATCGCGGCTCGCGAGTGTCGCGGAGAAGGTTCGAATCCTCCTCCCCCCACACGCCTCGGCCGCTTCGATGGCGGTCGAGGCATCACTTCCTCCCTCAGGCCTCAATCCACGGACGTGACCGACCCGATCCGAAGGAAAGCCTTGTCCCACCTTGCGAATCCCCCGCGGGGCCTCCACCTTTTCTGGGAGCGAG
>JAZGDZ010000034.1:0-3426 GCA_036478235.1 Acidimicrobiia bacterium
TGACATCCGAATCCGTGTTCGAGCGGATCACGGCGGCCGAGCTCTGGGCCTGCACCTCGTGCCGGGCGTGTGACGAGGTGTGCCCGGTGGACATCGAGATCCTCGACAAGATCCTCGACATGCGCCGCTACCTGACGCTGATGGAGGGCGACTTCCCCCAGGAGCTGGGCAGCACCTTCATCAGCCTGGAGAACTCCTCCAACCCCTACGGGATGAGCCAGAACGATCGGGCAGCCTGGACCGACGACCTCGACTTCGAGGTGAAGCGCCTCGGCGAGCCCGGGGTCACGGCCGAATATCTCTACTGGGTGGGCTGTGCCGGGTCGTTCGATGACCGGAACCGCAAGGTGACGATCTCCACGGCGCGGCTGCTCCACGAGGCCGGGGTCGATTTCGCCGTCTTGGGCCCGATGGAGATGTGTACCGGCGATCCCGCCCGTCGCGCCGGGAACGAGTACGTGTTCCAGCAACTCGCCCTGCAGAACATCGAGACCCTCAACGACCTGGGTGTCACCAAGGTCATCACCCAGTGCCCGCACTGCTTCAACACGCTCGGCAACGAGTACCCGCAGCTGGGAGGCGAGTACGACGTGGTGCATCACAGCCAGTTGCTGATGGATCTCCTCGCCGAGGGCCGGATCAAGCCCAAGAGCCGGACCGATGAGCGGATCACCTTCCACGATCCCTGCTACCTGGGCCGGTATAACGACGTGTTCAGCGCTCCGCGCGATGTGCTCCGGCTCGTCTCCAGCGACGTGGTGGAGATGCCCCGCTGCGGCACCAACTCGTTCTGCTGCGGCGCCGGCGGCTCCCGGATGTGGATGGAGGAGCAGACGGGAAAGAGGGTCAACATCGAGCGAACCGAAGAGGCGATCGCCACCGGTGCCGACATCATCGCCACCGGATGCCCCTTCTGCTACATCATGCTCGACGACGGGGTCAAGGAGATCGGAGAGGACGAGCAGGTCCGGGTGGAGGACATCTCGATGCTGCTGGCGGAGCGGACTTTCGACCAGCTGTGATCGAGTTGATCCCGATCGGAGAATCGCCTAGAGCGTCCGCATTGGCGGACGCTCTTTGGCGATGCTGATGGCTCTTCGCCGTACGGCTCATCGCTGTGCGGTCCGGGGGCCCCAGCCCCAGACCGCCGAGTCCGCGCCTATCGGCGCGGCCTCTTATCTGTTCAACGCTCCCGGGCGGACGAGCACCAACTCGTCGTTGATTTGTTCCACCGAGCCGGGATTCTCTCGGGCCAGGGCCTCCATCTCGTCCTCGTCGTAGAAGACCCACCTGGTCGGAACCAGGATGAGATCGATTCCGGCTTGTGAGGCCAACTGGAGCCCGTTCGGGTTTGGGAACGGCGGCACGAAGACGGCGTTGGCGACGGTTGCGCGCCGAATCTCGTCTTCGAAGAGGAGCCATCGCAGCGGCGCCCCGTAGAACGTCTCCCGCTGGGTGATCGCCTCCACCCACCATCCGACCGGAGCATCGTTGAGAGAGGTGACCGCGAGCACCGTGCCCGGTCCCGTCGCGTCTCGGACGTGCTCGATGCCCTCGACCAACTCCTCATTGAGGACCGCGTAGGTATCCCGCTGCGATTCGAAGAAGTCCAGTCCAGCGGCGGCCTGCCAGACGGCGAGTGCCATGAGCACGACGACGGACAGAGCGGCCACTCGCCGGTTTGCCCAGCTGCGACCCAATCGACGGGTGATTTGGCTCCCCAGATCGGCGCCGTGTGAGATCCACAGTGCGAGGCCGAGAGCCGCATAGGGGGTGAGGACGTAGAGAAACCGACTCTCCCGCGTCAGCGCCAGCGCCGTGACGATGGCGCCGAGCAGCGCCGTCGTGATGCGCCACAGCGGAGTCCGCCGCTTGACGGCGAAAACCGGGACCGCGAGAAGGGCGATTCCCAGCAAGAACCTCCAAAGCCAGCGGAGGTCCCGATAGAGGAACTCGACCTGATCGATCAGGTTCCCCCAGGAGAGCTCGTTGAAGAACGGGGCACTGCGCGACGCGTTCCCGAATGCCTGGAACAGCGTGATGTACAGGGGAGCGAGCCAGATCAGGGGCAGGATCACCAGGCCGAGGGCCTCGGCGCCCCGTCTCCCGCGGGGCCTCGACGCCGAGCGGCTGGTGATGCCGAGCAAGGCGACAAGGCCCGCTCCGATCACTGTGATCGCTCCGATGAAGTGGGACGTGGCGAGCACTCCGGCGAGAAGAATGCCGACGACGAAGGCATCGCGGCGCGACCAGGTCCGTGTCAGGCGATCGACCGCGACGAGCGTGACCGGCATCAGCCCGAGCCCGATCAGCTGTGGGAAGCCTCCCCATGCGGTCGCCTCGCCGGTGGAGCTGGCTCCGAGTACGAGCAGAGCCGGAGCCAACGCACGGGTATCCATCCCCAGCCAGCGCAGGGTCAGGTAGATCCCGATTGCCGGAGCAGTCGATGCGACGGACCCCAGCAGTGAGATCCCGCCGACCAACCCGAATGCGCCGACCGAAGCCTTGGCGAGGAGCGGCACGACCGGCGGGTAGACGATCGTTGAAGACCTGACGCCACCACCAAACAGCTGGTCGCCGTAGGCCAGCCAGTTGCCACTGTCGATGGTGGGAGGGGCCCCCCCGGCGCCGAGTATCCGGAACCTCAGGTATCCGAGGAGCAGGACGCTCACGACGAACACAGGATCCGCCCACGTGAGTCGTCCGCGACCGGTCGCCCGGTGGCCTTCGTCGGGATCCATACGGTTCATGGGGTCGGCACCAGCAGAAGTGGCTCAGCGAGGAGCGTCCTGCCTTGGAGGATCAGTCGGGGTCAGGAACTGTGCGATGTCGAGACTTGCAGATCCATCGCGGTATCCGGTCTGGCGGGCGAGAACCCTGTACATGAGGCCGAACGCCGCCAGCGTCACACCCGTGATGACCAGCGACTGAGCGAGCCCGGCGAGGGCGAGAGCATGGGCGGGCGAAGACTCGCTCGCGATCCAGACCGCAAACAGGACGAGGTCGATGGCCAGGCCGGTCGCCAGGGTGAGGCCGCCGATCGCGGCGCAACCGAGCGCGAACTTCTTCTCACCGACGACGGAGAAGTGTCGCATCACGTCGGGTCGGATCAGTGGAGAGTGGTGGGCAAGGACGGCGCCCGACAGTGCCGCCATGGTCCCGAGCACGATCAGGATCGGGCCGAAGAATATGGGTTGCCAGTGCAGCGATCCCAGGTCGAAGCCGACGGGCTTGAGCAGAGACAGGACGCTCAGCGTCAGGCCGAGTGCGAGCGTGGTGACACCGGGCCAGAAGAGGAGCAGATGCGGTGCGAGCAGGAATATGAGCTGCAGGTGACGCCATCCATCGCGCACCGTGTTGAGCTTCGATGAGCCGACCCGCGGGCGGTACCCCATGGGCTCCTCCCGAACTCGCATCCCTTCCTGA
>JAZGDZ010000035.1:0-9074 GCA_036478235.1 Acidimicrobiia bacterium
GTCGAGTTCCCCGTTTTCCGAATCGAATCCGACGAGAAGCGGTGAACGGAAAACGAAAAACGGATGACTTCATTGCTCGTCCACAACATCGGGTCGCTGGTCACCAACGCTTCTGACGTGCCGGGCGAGCTCGGGATCGTCGAGAACGCCGCCGTTGCCTTGCGGGACGGCGTCATTGTCTGGGCCGGTCCGGCCGACGAGATCCCGGTGGCGTTGCGGCGAAGCGCCTCGCTCGACACCGAGCGTCGAGCGGTGCTTCCGGGATTCGTCGACTCGCACACCCACCTGGTCTTCGCGGGTGATCGGGCCGACGAGTTCAGCGCCCGACTCGCTGGGGCATCGTACGAGGAGGTCCTCGCTGCCGGAGGCGGGATCCACTCCACCGTGGCAGCCACCCGGGGGGCATCCTTCGACGAACTGGTCGCCCAGAGCACCGAGCGGGCCCGGCGGATGCTGCTTGCCGGGACGACCACCGCAGAGATCAAGTCCGGGTACGGGCTCACGGTCGAAGACGAGGTTCGCATGCTCGAGGCGGCGGCGGCAGTCTCGGAAAGGACGGGTCTCGGTGTGGTCAGGACCTTCCTTGGTGCCCATGTGCCCGATCGGGGGATGAGCGAGGATGACTACACGACGCTGGTGGTCGACGAGATGCTCCCGGCGGCGGCGGCCCACGCCGACTTCTGCGATGTCTTTGTCGACGGGGGAGCGTTCGGGATCGATTCGGCCCGCCGGATCTTCAATGGCGCTGCCGAGCACGGGCTCGCTCCCCGGCTTCACGCCGAGCAGTTCACCCGCACCGGGGCGGCTGCGCTCGCTGCCGAGGTGGGGGCAGCCTCGGCCGACCACCTCGACCACGCCACCGCGGATGACGCGGCCGCCCTGGCGGATGCCGGAGTGTCCGCGGTTCTGCTTCCCGGGGCCGGATTCTCGATGGGGGTGCCGCAGGCGCCGGCCCGGATGCTGTGGGATGCCGGGGTGACGGTGGCGCTGGCAACCGACTGCAACCCGGGGACCTCGTTCGTGGAGAGCATGTCCTTCGTGATCGCGGTCGCCTGCATCGAGATGGGGCTGACTCCGGACGAGGCCGTTTGGGCGGCGACCCGCGGGGGAGCGCGCTCGTTGCGCCGCGACGATGTCGGCATCGTCCGGCCGGGGGCGGCAGCCGATCTCGTGATCCTCGACGCTCCCGCCCACCACCACATCCCGTACCGCCCCGGTTCGGACCTGGTGTGGAAGGTGATCAAGGGCGGAGAGGTGGTGGAGTGACTGGAGACTGGAGACTGGAGACTGGTGACCGGCTTCACGGGCATTGCTCGTGAAGCCTTACCTCACCCACGAGCATCCGCTTCGCTTCGCCCATCGCGGGTCACGGATCCTGTGGCCGGAGAACACGATGGTCGCCTTTCAGGGAGCGGTCGACCTCGGCTACCGGTACATCGAGACCGACGTCCATCTGTCACGCGACGAGAGAGTCGTGGTGTTTCACGATCACGTCCTCGATCGGCTAACCGACGGGACCGGGAAGGTGTTCGACCACGATTGGGACGATCTCCGCCACCTCGACGCCGCCCACGGTCACCGGCCAGAGGAGGGATTTCCGTTGAGGGGTTCGGGGGTTGGGATGCCCCTGCTGGAGGAGGTCGCGACCGCCTTTCCGGACTGCCTCTTCAACATCGACCTCAAGCAGGCCGGCATCGCCTCCCGCGTCGCCGACGAGATCATGCGCCTCGGGATCGAGGAGCGAGTGTTGATCGGCTCGTTCCGCGATCGTCGCCTCCGGGCGTTTCGCCGGGCCGCTCCCGGCGTCGCCACCTCCGCCGGGCCTGCCGAAGTGGCCCGTGCCCTTATTCGCCCCGGCGGCGCCGCCGATGCGTTCCAGGTCCCGGAGCGCGTCGCCGGGGTACGGCTGGTCACGCCGAGATTTGTGAAACGGGCCCATCGGGCCGACAAGCAGGTACATGTGTGGACGGTCAACGACTCGGCCGACATGCGGCGCCTGCTCGACATCGGAGTGGATGGGATCATCACGGATCGGCCGGATGTGTTGAACGAGGTGGTGTTCGGGTCGGAGTGATGATCCCGGTCGTCCGGGTAGGGACCCGGGCGACATTGCGATGAGGTGTCGGCCGAAGAGCCATGGGTAGGGGATCATCACGGATCGGCCGGATGTGTTGAACGAGGTGGTGTTCGGGTCGGAGTGATGATCCCGGTCGTCCAGGTAGGGACCCGGGCGACATTGCGATGAGGGTTTGGCTTCGGCGTTTGGGTCCAACTCGGCCTCGAACGCCTCCGCATGGCGGTGCCGCCCTGCGGGCTGCGCCGCGTTTTACGTCAGCCGAAGAGCCATGGGTAGGGGATCGGCCGGATGTGTTGAACGAGGTTGTGTTCGGCGACTAGCCAGTCGCCAGTCGCCAGTCTTCAGAGTGTCGAGGCGACCGCTCACCGCTCGCCATCGAGGGATTGCCCGCAAGAGCGATTGCCTCGCAAGACTGATCGCCCGCCGAGCGGAGCGAGGCGATTGCTGGTTTTCTGATGTCTGATGTCTGATGTCTGATGTCTGATGTCTGATGTCTGGTGTCTGGAGACTTTCTTTGGGAGCCCACTGAGCAATGCATGTCACTCATCTCGACGACCATCCCCGCCTGGCCCGGTTTTGGCTGCGTATTTGGCTACGGCGTTCGAGTCCTGCTCGGCCTCGAAGCGCCTCCGCATGGACGTGCCGCCCTGCGGGCGGCGCTGTGTTCTACGTTCGGGTCCTGTTCGGCCCCGAAGCGCCTCCGCATGGAAGTGCCGCCCTACGGGCGGCGCTGTGTTCCACGATCTGAGCAACGGCATCACTCAGCAGACTCCTAGTACTTGACCCCGCAGGAGTGGTCGGGGCAGTAGCCACCCGGGGTTTTGGCCAGGTACTGCTGGTGGTAGTCCTCGGCGTAGTAGAAGGTGTCGAGTGGCTCGATCTCGGTTGTGATCGTCCCGAAGCGCGCCGTCGTCAGCTGCTCCTGGAAGTGATCCCGGCTCCGCTTCGCCTGGTCCAGTTGGGAGTCGGTCACGGTGTAGATGGCGGAGCGGTACTGGGTTCCGCGGTCCCCGCCCTGCCGCATCCCCTGCGTGGGGTCGTGCTGCTCCCAGAAGATTTTGAGAAGGTCCTCGTACGAGATCTCGGCCGGGTCGTAGGCGACCAGAACGACTTCGGCGTGCCCGGTCAGCGCCGAGCAGACCTCCTCATACGTCGGGTTTGGGGTGTACCCGCCGGCGTACCCGACCGACGTCGAGTAGATGCCCGGGGTCTCCCAGAATTCCTTCTCGGCGCCCCAGAAGCATCCCATGGCGAAGACGGCCGTCTCGGTTCCGGCGGGAAACGGCGGGCGGAGCAAATTGCCGTTGACGAAGTGGGTCGCCGGTACGGACATCTCGGTGGCGCGTCCGGGCAGGGCTCGGTCGGCGGTGATCATCTTTGTCTTGCCGAACATGGATTCCTCCTCCGTCTGACAAACGATGCCACACGGCGAGGTGTTCCCGCTGAGTATCACTCCCCCCTCGAGGGGGAGTCAACGAGCGAAGATCACTCCCCCCTTGACTTGAGGGGGAGTCGGCCGGCGAAGCCGGTCGGAGGGGGGTGGGCACGCCCGGCGAAGCCGGTTGGCACCTTTGGTGGGGGGTGAGCGAGCGGAGCGAGCTACTTCTTTCTCCGCAGCATCGCCCAGGCGATCCCGGACTTTTTCTTATTCTTCCGCAGCATCGCCCAGGCGATCCCGGCCCCGATGACGGTTGTGACGGTGGCCCCGCTGATCAGGGGCACGGGCCTGGTGAGGCGCTTGGCGAGGCTGACCTGGCGACGGAAGTCGAGGACGGGCCAGTCGCGCTCCTCGGCGAGCAGGCGCAGCTCCTTTTCGGGATTCACGGCGTGGGGGTGGCCGACGAGCTCGAGGAGCGGCCTATCGGTGATGCTGTCCGAGTAGGCGTAGGAGTCGGCCAGCGAGATCCCCTCGGACTCGGCAACGGCGCGAACCGCCGCCGCCTTCTCCGGGCCGAATGCGTATTCCTCGACTTCACCGGTGTAGAGGCCGTCGGCGTCGATCTTGGCCCTGGTGGCGATGACGTCCTCCACGCCGATGTAGCGGGCAAGCGGACGGACCACCTCCTCGGGACTCGCCGACACGATGAAGACCCTGCGCCCCTCCCGGACGTGATCATCTATCAGGAACAGCGCCTCGGCATAGACGAGGGGGGCGACCACCTCCTCGAGGGCCTCCTCCACGATTCGCTCGACTTCTTGCTTGTCCCAGCCCTTCGTGAGCCGGAGCATGGCGTCACGGGCCTTGTCGAGCTGATCCTCGTCGGCCCCGAAGATGATGTACATGAGCTGGCCCATGGCGGCGCGCAGCAGCGTTCGCCGGCCCAGCATCCCCGCCTTGTAGAGCTTGCCGGTGAAGGCGAGGGTGGAGGACTTGGCGATGACCGTCTTGTCCAGGTCGAAGAAGGCTGCCTCGGCCATACCGCTTCCGATTGTACGAGTGGGCTCGGGTTGGCGATACGACCCCATTGAGGCGGGCCGCCGGCTGTGAGACGGTGCCGACCGCACCGAGCCGAGGAGATCTATGCCGGCGCTTGCCCTGTGGACGCCGGAGGACGGATTGCTGGGCGCGCTCGCTCCGCTCGGTGCGGCCCTGGCAGCACCACCGGCCCTGGTCATCGACCTCGACCCCGAGGGTCCCGCATATCCCGGCGATCGCTCCCTTGCCGACCTCGTCGAGCACGATCCACGGGTGGAAGATCTCGAACCGGGTCCGGGGGTCGCCGTGCTGCGCAACGGCGGGGTCGCTCCCTCGCAGGCGGCCGAAGTCATCGCCGGATTGATGGACCGCTGGGAACGGGTCGTGCTCCGGCTACCGCCACGCCCGGCGCCACAGACCTTGGTTGCCGTGGTTCCGGTGCGGCTTCTCATGGGCGGCTGGTACGCCGGCCCGCCCCGACCTGGTGTGTGGCAGTCGACTCCGGAGTGGGCACGGTTGCCGGCGCCGGGGGTTCGGCTGCCCGTTCCCGACCCGTCGACCGTGCGTGCCTTGCTGACGGGACGTCGTCCGGTGCGATCGAGATGGGTGAGGGCCTGGAGGTCGGTGTGGAGTGCCGATTGGGGGCGTTGAATCGCGTCATCGATCGCATTCTTCGCAGTGACGTTCCGCTGCGGCGAGTTGAGCTTGAGGCAGCGGCCGCCGCTCCGGCGGCACTCGAGGCCCCGCTGGCTTCGAGGCGGGTGGCAGATGATGCCGTCGCCACTCTCGTCGGGATGGGACCGATCGAACCGCTGCTGGCCGACCCGGCGGTCTCTGATGTTCTCGTCAACGGTCCCGACGAGGTCTGGGTCGAACGGGACGGCATCCTGCAGCGCACCGATGTGACGTTTCCCGGCCCGGAGGCCGTGGTGGCGGCCGTCGAGCGGGCCTTGATCCCGCTCGGACTTCGGTTGGACCGAGCCTCGCCGGCCGTCGATGCCCGCCTGCCCGATGGTTCCTGGCTCCATGCCATGGTCCCGCCCGCTTCGGTGGATGGGCCGGTGGTCGCGATCCGACGATTCACCGCCGCGGTGGTCACGATGAACGATCTCGTGGAGGCCGGGGCGATCGACCGTGAGGGGGTCCGACTGCTGGAGGATGCGGTGGTAGGGAGGAGCAACATCCTGGTCAGCGGTGCGACCGGATCCGGGAAGACGACGCTGCTGAACCTCCTCTCGCGGGCTATTCCCGCCGACGAGCGGACCGTCACCATCGAAGAGGCGGCCGAGCTCGGACTCGACGGGCATGTGGTCCGCCTCGAGGCGCGGCCTCCGAACGCGGAAGGGGCGGGGGAGATCACGATGCGAAGTCTGGTTCGCCATGCGTTGCGGATGCGCCCGGATCGCATCGTTGTCGGCGAGGTCCGTGGACCCGAGGCGCTGGATCTGATCCAGGCGATGAGCACCGGGCACTCCGGCTCGATGGGAACCGTCCATGCGCCCGGGGCGGCCGCGGCGATGTGGAGGGTCGAGACATTGGCGGCCACCGCAGGCGGGGTTCCTCACGACGCGCTGCGCCGGATGCTGTGGACCGCCATCGATGTGGTCATCCACATGGAGCGTTCACAGGGGGCGCGCCGGGTCGTCTCCATCTGCAGCGTCTCTGAAGGCGATGTGGAGGTCTTGTGGTCCCGATGAGTGCGGCGATGGTCGCTGCAGTCGTCGCCTGGTCCGGCGGCAGCATCGTGCCGGTTGCGTTCGTCGCTCTTGCTTTTGCGTTTCCAAGGACTGCGATGGCCGCTGCGGCGGCTTGGGCCGGATGGAGCTGGATCAGGCGGGCCCGGGGTCCGGACTCCGACGATGAAGCCCGGTTCATCGAGGAGATCGTCACCGAACTGGACGGCGGTGCCTCTCCGCGGGCCGCGCTCATTCGGGCCGGGCGGCGGCCGATCGGAATTGATGGCGGCCGCTGCGCCCGGGCAGCGGCCACCGGGCTTCCCGGAGACCAGGTGGCCGCAGCGCTGACCGAGGCGCTACCGCGAAACGGGAGGCTGGCAGGGGCCGCCTGGGCGCTCACCTCCGAGTCGGGCGCCCCGGCTTCGCCGGTCATGCGCCTGCTGGCCCGCCGAGCGGGGGAGCGAGGTCGACTCGACCGGGAGCGGCGCGGCCTCACCGCCCAGGCGAGAGCAACGGCCTGGCTGATCGCAGGACTTCCGCTGGCTCTGTTTGCGATGCTGTTGGCGACGGGTCGAGTCCACGTCGGTCCGTCGCTTCCGGTGGCAGCAATCGGATTCGGGCTGCAGGCGGCAGGTATCGGATTGGTGGCGCTGATGCTGCGGAGAGCCGCGTGATCGCGGCCGCGGCAGTCGGGCTTTCCGTCCACACGGCGGCCGCCCGCCGCGGATTTGGGCATGCGCCGATTGCGGGGTTCGCCGCGGGCCTCCTCCTCGTGGCTCCCGTGGCCGGTGGTGCAACCGCCTTTCTCGCATTTGCATTGCACCGTTTTCGGGCCGCCGCCCGGCAGATGGCCGCGACACGACGGGCGGAGGTGGATGCCGTGGAGGCTGCGGAACTGGTCGCCCTCGGCCTCGCCGGCGGTCTCAGCATCACCGCGTCACATCATGCAGCCCTTGAGCATGCCTCCCCCGCGGTCCGTCCCAGTCTGGAGGAGCTGATTGGACAAATCGACCGGGTCGGTGGTCATGCCGCTCTCGTCGAGGACGCCGGTGCGATGCGCGCCTCTTCGGCAGTGTTGGCGGGCACGGTCGCCAGCGGTGCTCCCGCTCTTCCCGCGCTCGAGGCCCATCTCCGGGCCGAGTACCACCGACGGCACGCAGCCGAAGTCGAAGCAGCCCGCCGTCTCCCCGTTCGGCTCCTGGTGCCACTGACGCTGCTGGTGCTGCCGGGGTTCGTCCTGATCACGGTCGGCCCCACGATCGTCGATTCGCTGGCGCGGCTCACGCTCTGATGAAAGGAGTCTCATGCCGACCGATCGAGGTCAAGCCACTGCCGAGTACGCATTGGTCATCGTCGCCGCCGCAGTTATCGCGGTGACGCTCATCTCATGGGCGTCGGGTTCGGAAGTCCTTCCCGACTTCTTCTCCTCGGTGGTAAACCGGATCCGTGGGATGGCCGGTGCCTGAGGAGGGAAGCGCTGCCGTCGAGTTCGCCCTGGTCCTCCCCCTCGTCCTTCTGGTCCTGTTGGCCGCCGTTGAGGTCGTGGTCGTGGCCCGGACCCAACTGGAGCTGGCGCACGCCACGAGGGAGGGGGCTCGCCAGGCGGCGACCTCTCCCGACGTCGAGAGCGCCGTCGGTGCGGTTCGGCGGTCCCTGCCCGAGGCCGTCGCCGGGCGGGTCCGGGTGTCGGTCGATCGCCAGCAGCACGTCGGCGGCACCGCCCGGGTGACCGTCAGCCTGCGCCATCGGGTCGGCGCTCCGTTCTTCGGCGGTGCCACGATCACCTTGCGTTCGTCGGCGGTGATGCGCGTCGAGAAATGAGGGAGAGCGGATCCATCTCGGTCCTGGTGGTCGGGGTCGCCGCCCTCGTTCTTGCTCTCGCTGCGGCGCTGGCAGGTGTGGCCGCTGTGTTGCACGGGCGTCTGGCGGCGACCACGGCCGCCGATGCGGCTGCGCTGGCGGCCGCCCCGGTCACGTTCCTCCCATTCGGAGCCGAGGGCTCGCCGGCAGAGGAGGCGGCGCGTTTCGCCAGGCTGAACGGCACCGACCTGGTGATGTGCGTCTGCCCGGTCGATCGCTCCTTCGAACCGCGCACCGTCGAGGTCAGGGTCCGCCGGCGGGTCGACGTCGCCTTTCTGGGCCTGGTCGACGTCGAGGCGACCGGTCGCGCCGAGTTCATCCCGGCACTGCTGCTGGGAGCCGCTTCTGGTCCCGAGTGACGTGACCCATCGCGGCGAGTCACGATTCTGCTGCCTGCTGCTCGAGGTGATGGGTGAGGAACCGATGAACGGGGGGAGCGGGGCACGGGTGAGGGTCTCTAGCCCCGAATCGCCAGCGAGTAGCGTAACGCCCGATCGAGTTGGCGTTGCTTGACCGGGCCGAGTGTGCCTACCGGTTTGGGATCGAGTTGGTGCGTCGGGACGGCGAGGAGATTGTCGCAGCTGATCACCGATTCGCCGGGAAGCCCTTCGGTCGGCCCGACGGGCACCTCCGAGCGAAGCCCCCGAACGGTCCGGGTGATTTGGGCGACGACGACCCGATTCAATACCCCTGCCACGGCGTCGCGGGTGAGGACGATTACCGGCCTTCGTCCGCTCGGAGGATCGAGGTTCGCCCAGTAGATCTGGCGGCTCGCTACCACTCGATTGCGTTCTCCGCAGCATGTCGAGCGAGCCAATCGAGGTCGGAGTCGTCTTGCGGCATCGCCCGATAGGCGGCGACCAAATCGATATCAGCCTTGAGCTCTTCGTCTGCCTTGATCAGGCCTCGGGCAAGACGCCGCAACAGGTCAGACCGATTCGTCCCCCGCTCCTTGGCGATCCGATCGAGCTCCTTGATCAGACCGTCCTCGAGTTGAACGAGGACTTCTCTGCGTGCCATGACCATATGGTAGAGCATATAGTTC
>JAZGDZ010000036.1:0-19527 GCA_036478235.1 Acidimicrobiia bacterium
CGGCGAGTTCGACGTCCTGGTCATCGGGGGTGGGATCGTCAGGGCGGAACGGCCCTGGAGGCGGTCAGCCGCGGACCCGAACGTAGAACACAGCGCCGCCAGAGGCGGCACATCCATGCGGAGGCGCCTCGGGGCCGGATAGAACCCGAACGTAGAACACAGCGCCGCCAGAGGCGGCACATCCATGCGGAGGCGCTTCGAGGCCGGATAGAACCCGAACGCCGCAGCCAAATACGTAGCCAAATACGCAGCCAAACCCGGCCGCCGAGATGAGTGACATGCATCGCTCAGCGGGCTCACACCCCAGGCCGCCGAGTCCGCGCCTATCGGCGCGTCCTCCGTGTTCATGGCTCTTCGCCGTACGGCTCATCGCGGTGCGGCCCGGGGGCCCCAGCCCCAGGCCGCCGAGTCCGCGCCTATCGGCGCGTCCTCCTAGAGGCTGGCGCCGAACTTCTCTGTGAGATGAGCGACCAGACCGTCGATCGGCACCCGATCCTGGAGCATCGTGTCCCGGTCTCGCACCGTGACCGCCCGGTCCTCCAGCGTGTCGAAGTCGACGGTGACGCAGTACGGTGTCCCGATCTCGTCCTGACGCCGGTAGCGGCGGCCGATCGACTGCGTGACATCCACCTCGATCGCCCAGTGCGGCCGGAGCGCGGCGGCGACCTCGTCGGTGACCACCACCAGCTCGTCCTTCTTGGACAGCGGCAGAACCCCGACTTTGACCGGAGCCAGCCGGGGGTGCAGCTTCAAGACCACCCGCGTCTCCCCCCTGACTTCCTCCTCTTCGTAGGCATCGATCAGGAAGGCAAATGCCGATCGAGTCACACCGGCGGCGGGCTCGATCACGTAGGGATAGAAGCGCTCGTCGGCGTCCTGGTCGTAGTAACGCAGATCCTCCCCGCTGGCTTCGGAGTGCGCCCTCAGATCGAAGTCGGTCCGGTTGGCGATACCCTCCAGCTCATCCCAGCCCCAGGGGAATGCATAGTCCACGTCGCTCGTCGCCGCCGCGTAGTGCGATAGCTCATCGGGCTCATGGGGACGCAGCCGCACCCGGTCCGGATGCATGCCCAGGTCGAGGTACCACTGCATCCGGGCGTCGAGCCAATACCTGTGCCACTCGTCGGCCTCCTCCGGCCGGCAGAAGAACTCCATCTCCATTTGCTCGAACTCCCTGGTGCGGAAGACGAACTGGCCGGGAGTTATCTCGTTCCGAAAGGCCTTGCCGATCTGGGCGATCCCAAACGGGAGGCGGAGCCGGGCGGTGCGGCGCACGTTCTCGTAGTTGATGAAGATCCCCTGGGCGGTCTCCGGCCGCAGATAGGTGATGGCGGCCTCCTCCTCGACCGGGCCGAGGAAGGTCTTGAGCATCAGATGAAAGTCGCGCGGCTCGGTCAGCGTGCCTCGCTGACCGCAGTTGGGGCACAAGTCGGGATCCTCGAGCGTGTCGAAACGGTGCCGCACATTGCAGTTCCTGCATTCGACGAGCGGATCGGTGAAGGATGACTCATGTCCCGAGGCGATCCACACCTGGCGGCTCTGAATGATCGAGGAGTCGAGTCCCACGATGTCGTCGCGGTCAAGCACCATGGCCTTCCACCACGCCTCGCGGATGTTACGCAGCAGCTCGGCTCCGAGCGGCCCGTAGTCCCAAGACGACCGAAGTCCTCCATAGATCTCCGAGGCAGCGAACACGAATCCGCGACGTTTGGAGAGGTTGACGATCGTGTCGAGGTCGGGGGCGGGCATGGCCCGTGATGATAGGGACAGTCACCAGTCACCAGTCGCCAGTCGCCAGTCGCCAGGGGCCAACGGCGCTGCCGGTGGACTGACGAGTTACTCGTCCACGCCCCCATACCGTCTATCCCGCGACCGGTACTCCTCGAGGCACTCGAGCAGATCGGCGGTCCGGAAGTCGGGCCACAGGGTGTCGGTGAAGATGAACTCGCTGTACGCCGCCTGCCACAGCAGATAGTTGCTGATCCGCATCTCGCCACTGGTGCGGATCACCAGATCGGGAGCGGGCATCTCGGGGATGCCGAGACGAGCCGAGAGGGCTGCCTCATCGACTTCCTCCACTTCGAGGTCGCCGGCGGTCACGTCGACGGCGATCCGACGCGCCGCCTCGGCGATCTCGCCCCGGGAGCCGTAGTTGAAGGCGAAGACCATCGTCATCTCCTCATTGCCGGCCGTCAGCTCTTCGGTCTCGCGGATCCGCAGCCGCAGGTGGTCCGGCACCCGGGGATCGTCCCGGTCTCCGAGAAAGAGGACCCGCACCCCGAGTTCGTGGAGCTCGTCGCGCCGTCGGGTCAGCAGCTGGTCCTTGAACCCCATGAGGAACGCCACCTCCTCCGGGGAGCGCGACCAGTTCTCGGTGGAGAAGGTGTACACGGTGAGCCACTCGATGCCGGCGCCGAGTGCTCCGTGCACGACGTCGAACAGCGCCTCCTCCCCGACGGTATGACCTGCGGTGCGGGGCAAGCCGCGTGCCGCCGCCCAACGGCCATTGCCGTCCATGATGATGGCGACGTGACGGGGGCCGCCTTCAGCCATCGAGCGCGACCGTGCCGAGGCGGCGGTCGAGGTGGTACTCGAGGAAGCGCCGGACCACCCCCATCGCTTCACGCGAGAACGACGGGTCGGCGTCGGGAAGGGCGGCGAGGTCGGCTCCGACCAGTCGAGCCAGATATGCCGTGAGCCCATCCCGCAACGGCACCGCTCCAGGGGTTCGATCCCGTTCGCAGAGCACGCCGCCGTCGGCGAACGAGAAGCGGCCCAACCCCTCGGTTCGACCGCAACCGGCACAGTGGTCGAACGCCGGGGAGACACCGACGACATCGGCCACGCCGAGGAGGAATGCGGTCACCAGGTCCGGATGAACCGGACCCGCCTCGAGGGAGCGGAGACCGCGCTGCAGCAGGAGGAACGCCCGAAGCGAACTCTCGTTCTCCTGAGCCACCGCATCGATGGCCTCGACCATCGACCCCGCAGCGAGTACTCGGTCGAGATCCGAGCGCAGAGCGGGAAACGCCTCGATCACCGACACCTGAGTGATCGTGTCCAGGTTGCGCCCCTCGTAGAGCACGAGGTCCACGTGGGTGAAGGGCTCCAGCCGGCCGCCGAAGCGGCTCATCGTCCTGCGAACCCCCTTGGCGACCGTTCGCAGCTTTCCGTGGTTGGGGCTCAGGATCACGACGACGCGGTCCGCTTCCCCGAACGGGAAGCCCCGCAGCACGATGCCCTGGTCGTTCCTCAGCGCCATGTCCGAGAGGGTAGGACGACGCATGTGCGACACGAGCGACCTGAAGGCGGTTATCCGTCCCAGACCCATCGGGACCGGAGGTGGCGTAACGCGCCCACCGTCACCTCGTCCCAAGATACGGCGAGTGATCCGTTTTCCGTCTTCCGTTTTTCGTGCAAGCCGCGCTCCTGCGGAAAACGGACAACTCAACGCACCCAACCACGAACGGCGGTAGGCGCGTCTCGGCACGGCAAGCTTGGAACGGGTAACGGCTCCGGCCCCCGAAGGTCCACTCCGGACGGGAACCGATCGGGAGTCATCGCGCGTCAAAGCGTCGTGAACACAACATCGAAGAACCTCGTCAGCAGTCTCGTGACCCTCATCGCCGCGCTGGCGCTCGCCGTGCCCACTGCGGCCCTGGCTCAGGTCGTCGAGCCGATCCCGATCCCGATCCCGTGCCCGTGGTGGCAATGTGACGGGCCGACCGACGTCGTCGTGGAGGAGTACCGGGTCGATGTCGTGATAGAGGGCTCGGTGGCGACGACCCGGGTCACGCAGGTCCTTCGCAACGACGGGCGCGGCCTGGCCCAGGGGGAGTTCCTGTATCCGATCCCCGCCGACGCGGCCGTAACCGGGCTCACCCTGTGGATCGACGGCGAGCCCGTCGCCGGGGAGCTCCTCGACGGAGATGCCGCCCGCCGGACCTACGAGGAGATCGTGCGACGCACGCTCGATCCGGCGCTGCTCGAGTTCGTCGACGACGACCTGCTCCGGCTGTCGGTCTTCCCCATCCCCGCCGGCGCCGAGCGCCGCGTCGAGATCGAGTACCGACAAGTGCTCGCCGCCGACGGCGGCCTGGTGCGCTATCGCCACCCGATGGCGCACGAACACTCCAACGTCGAGGTGGAGCGAGTCATCGCCCGCATCGAGATCAACGCTCCCGACGGTCTGAAGACCATCCACTCCCCCACCCACTCGATCGCAGTCGATCGCACCGGTCAAACCCGTGCTGTCGTCGGCTACGAGGGCTCGAGAGCATCCGACGGCGACTTCACGCTCTACTACTCGACGGACGCCGGCCCGGTGTCGCTGGACGTGATCTCGTACCGTGACGGCCACGAGGGCTGGTTCCTGCTACTCGCATCTCCCGGCCTGGCCGACGACGGCGACGTGACGCCCAAAGACGTGGTGCTCGTCCTCGACGTCTCCGGCTCGATGGAGGGCGAGAAGCTCGACCAGGCTCGGGAGGCGGCGCGCTTCGTGCTCGACGAGCTCAACCCGCAGGATCGGTTCGAGGTTCTGTCCTTCAGCACCGGGACCAACACCTTCGGAGGTGGATTACGGCCCGTCTCCGAGGCAGGCATCGCCCGCTCCTGGGTCGGAGAACTGGCGGCCGGAGGCTCCACCAACATCCACCAGGCGCTGACATCCGCCTTCCGGCTCGCCCAGCCGGGAAGGCCGCTCTATGTGATGTTCCTGACCGACGGGCTTCCGACCGAGGGAATCATCGACACCGCCGAGATTCTCGCCACACTTCAGGCCGAGAGCTCCGAGACCATCTCGGTCTTCGCCTTCGGCGTCGGATTCGACGTCGACACCGTGCTCCTCGACTCGATCGCACGCGACCATCACGGCACGACCCGGTACGTCGTGCCCGGCGAGAACATCGACGAGGCAGTCGGCTCGCTCTACTCGAAGGTCTCATCGCCGGTCCTCACCGCCGTGGACCTCGAGGTCGACGGCGTTCAGGTCTGGGACCTGCACCCCGCTCCGCTGCCGGACATCTTCTCGGGTGAGCAGCTCGTGTTGGTCGGCCGCTACGAGGAGTGGGGGCCGGCGACCGTCACCCTCTCGGGAAGGCTCAGAGGCAAGGAAATCGCCATCGAGTTCGACGACGTGCGATTCGTCGCCGCCGGCGGAGACGAGGCAGTCCCCGGGCTGTGGGCGACTCGCAAGATCGGGGCCCTGCTGAGGCAGATCCGCATCGACGGCCCCACCGAGGAGACGATCGAGCAGATCGTCAAGATCTCGATCCGTCACGGGATCGTTACCCCATACACCTCCTACCTGGTGACCGAGCCCGCTCCGTTCGGAGAAGAGGCGCTCGACGACATCGCCCGCAGCGCCGCGGCGACGGCGACTACATTCGCCGCCTCGGGTGAGGCGGCCGTGGGTGCAGCCGATGCCGCCTCCGAACTCGTCGAAAGCGACCTCGCCGCCGCTCCGTCGTCCGAATACGAGGGCGTCGTGCGCCGCGCCGGTGGACGCACCCTCCGCCAGGTGGACGGGGTGTGGGTGGACACGACCTACGACCCGGACATGGATCTCGTTCGCATCGCCTTCGGCTCGGACGACTACTTCACGCTGGCGTCATCGAGCCCGACGACCGCCGCGGCCATGGCCGCAGGACCGCGGGTGATCGTGGTGGTCGACGGAACCGCCTATGAGATCGTGAGCGACGGATCTGCCGTCGATGAGCTTCCGGAGGTGGTCGGCGCCGACGAGACGACCACGACGTCCACCTCGGAGGCGAGTACGACGTCCACTTCGGAGGCCTTCGTTCACGGGAAAGGCCCGGCCGACGACGCTGCAGCCCAAGGACTGTCGGCCGCGGCGATTGCGCTCATGGCGGCGCTGGCTGCCGCGGCGACGCTGGCGCTGTTCGCGGCCCGTCGCAGGTGATTCGCCGGTGATCGGGTAGCCCGGGGGAACCTGGCCGCCCGGCGTGCAGCTGCACAGGTGCAGCGTCGTGACCAGACTGTGAGCATGCCGGAACCCCTGACCACAGAAGAGCGCTCGAAACTCGTCACCGACCACCCCGCATGGGAAATCGAGAAGGATGCGATGTCGCGTACCTTCACGTTCGCCGACTTCAGTGAGGCGATCGGCTTCGTGACCCGGGTCGCCATCGCCGCCGAGGTCCTCGACCATCACCCCGACATCGACATCCGCTGGAACAAGGTCACACTCACCCTGAGCACCCACTCCGCGGGGACCCTCACCGGGCTCGACGTGGAGCTCGCCCGGCAAACCGAGGGGTTTGCCGACGACGGTCCGTGAGAGGTCCTCATTACACAACACCCACGACCCCGGTTCATCTACGTCTTCACGTCCGGCCCCCGGCCCGAGCTCGCCACGGACCCCAAGGCGTGGACCGAGTCCGATGAGGCCATCGCCGAAGATCACTTCTCCTACCTGAGGCGAGCAACGGAGGAGGGCGTAGTGATCCTTGCCGGAAGGAGCCAGGACGGAATCGGTCCGGCGATCGTCATCCTGGAGGCGAACTCCCAGGCCGAGGCACTCCGATTCATGGAGCAGGACCCCTTCATCACCTCCGGGCTCTTCGGTGCCGACCTCCACGAGTTCAGGGTGGCGCTGCAGCGGTCCCGGGAGGACCTGCCGTAGGCGCGGACTCCTTGTTTGATGGCTCTTCGGCTGACGTAGAACACTGCGCCGCCCTCTTGTCTCATGGCTCTTCGGCTAACGCCTCATCGCTGTGCGACCTGGGTCCCTTCCCAGGTCGCCGTCGCGCCTACGGCGCGCCCTCGTTTTCGGCGCAGTGTTCGGATTTGGCTGCGGTGTTCGAGTCCTATTCGAACTCGAACACCTCCGCACGGTTGTGTCGCCCTAACGGGCGACGCTGTTTTCGGATTTAGCTGCGGCGTTCGGGTCCTACTCGGCCCCGAAGCGCCTCCGCATGGTTGTGCCGCCCTCTTGTCTCATGGCTCTTCGGCTAACGCCTCATCGCTGTGCGACCTGGGTCCCTTCCCAGGTCGCCGTCGCGCCTACGGCGCGACCTCGTTTTACATCCCGAGCCGGTCGATGACACCGGGGCGCTGCTGCCAGTCCCTCTCCACCTTCACCCGGAGGTCGAGGAACACCTTGGTGCCGAGGAGCGTCTCCAGTTCGATCCTCGCCTCGGTACCGGCCTCCTCGAGGACGGCACCGCCCCGGCCGATCACGATCCCCTTTTGACTGGTGCGCTCCACGAGGAGCCGGGCTCCTATCCGGGTCACACCGTTGCGACCCACCTCGATATCGTCGACGACGACCGCCAGGGAGTGAGGCAACTCCTCGCGAAGCCGGGCAAGAAACTTCTCTCTCACGATCTCGCCGATGAGGAACTCCTCGGACTGGTCCGACGACATGTCCTCGGGGAAGTACGCCGGTCCCTCGGGCAGGAATGCGGCGAGCTCTTCGAGCACCAGCCCGAGGTTCTCCCCGGTGCAAGCACTCGCCGGGATGTAAGCCTCGAACCCCCACTCACCGGCCTTGCCCAGCTGCCCGGCGATCTCCTCCCGTGAGGCGAGGTCGGTCTTGTTGACGACGCACAAAGCGGGCCTGCCGGCGTCCTTCAACCGACCTGCCAAAAGCCGATCCCCCGGCCCGATAGGAGCCGTGGCGTCGATCACGAGCACCACCGCGTCGGCGTCGCGGAGAGACTCGGTGACCCGCTCGTTGAGCCTCTCTCCGAGAGCAGTCCGCGGACGATGCACCCCGGGCGTGTCGACCAGGACCACCTGGAGGTCGGGCCGGTGTACCACGCCTCGGATCACATTGCGGGTCGTCTGCGGCCGGGACGAAGTGATCGCAACCTTCGATCCGACCAGCGCGTTGATGAGGGTGCTCTTGCCCACGTTGGGGCGGCCGACGACGGGGACAAATCCCGATTTCACGAAGCGCCGACGCGGACCCGCGCTACCCGGCGCCCCTGAACCCGCTCGGCCGTCAGCACGATCGTGCCGAGCTGGAAGCTCTCCCCTTCCTCCGGCACCCTGCCGGCGAGGCCGAGCATCAACCCTCCGACGGTATCCCAATCCTCGTCGGGGAGCTCGCGCCCAATGAGATCGGCCAGCTCGTCCACAGGGAGTCTGCCGTCGACCATGTACTCCCCCTCACCGAGGGATCGTACGAGGGCCTCCTCCTCGTCGTACTCGTCGACGATCTCACCGACGATCTCTTCGAGAAGGTCTTCCATCGTGACCAGGCCCGCCGTGCCGCCGAACTCGTCCACGACAACGGCCATGTGCACCTTCCGGGCCTGCAGGTCGCGGAAGAGCTCCGACACCTTCTTGGTCTCCGGTACGAACGAAGCCGACCGCATGATCTTCGACACCGGGTGCGTCTCGCCTCCGGCGTCGAACAGGGTGAGGAGATCGCGCGCGTAGAGGACGCCGACGATGTCGTCCATACCATCGCCGATCACCGGAATGCGGGAACGCCCGCACTCGATGACCACGTCGAGGGCGTGATCTGTGTCATCGGATGCCGCCACCGTGACCATGTCGGTCCGCGGCACCATTACCTCGCGCACGATTCCGTCTGTGAACTCGAGAACCTGCGAGATCAGCTCCAGCTCTTCGCTGTCGTCGGGGTCCACCGGCTCGGCTTCGGCGCGCTCTTCATCGGGGATGAGATCGGTGGCGCGCTGGCCGAGGCGAACCGCCAGGGTGAGCAGCCGAGCAAACCGATACGCCGGCCGCCGCGGCCGATTGCGGCCCAAGGATCGCGGCACCGTGTCGCCGAGAAACACGAGGGCTATCCCGACTCCGACGAGTGCCACGGCCAGCCCGGGTCCGCTCATCGCCGCAGCCAGCGCCCATGCCGACGGGATCGCGGCCGCGACCAGCAAGGCGGCGTGCACGACGCTCAGGGAGGGCTGCAGGGCCGCCCGATCCTCCAGCAGCCGCGCCACGGTGGCGGCTCCGGGCACGTCCTCGGCCGCATCGTGGAGTGCGTCGGCGCGGGGGGTGCGCACGAGGGAGGCCCCGCCGAACCGGAGAACAGAAGCGCCGGCCGTGAGCAGGCCCGAAAGGGCCAGTGCCAGACCGATCATGCCGGGCTCCTCCCGATCATCTTGAGCAGATCGTCCTCCCGTCGCTCCATCTGGACCGCCTGGTCGTCTTCGCCGTGGTCGTACCCCAGCAGGTGGAGGATTCCATGTGCCATCAAGTGGAAAAGGAGGTCGTCGGAATCCACGCCTTCGTCGAGGGCCCTGGTGTGGATCTCGCTCGGGCACAGGAACACGTCACCGAGGTTGAGCGGGGGCTCATCCTTGCTGATTGTGGGGATGAAGCCCGGCTCGAGATCTTCGACCGGGAAGGCGAGGACGTCGGTCGGACCGCCATTCCCCATGAAGCGTTCGTTGTAGTCGGCCATCTGGTCGGGCCCCACCAAGAGCACTGCCATCTCGGTCTTCGGCGGGAGCCCCTCCTCCTCGAGCACCCGCTCGGCGAAGCGCAACATCTCGGTGGAATCGACCCCGAGGTCCTGCTCGTCGCTGAAATAGACGTTCACGCGGGCTGGGTACTCCTCGCCGCCGGGAAGTTCGGATACGGAATCCGAGTGTGGTAGTAGCCGATCAAGGAGTCGACGAACGCCTCCTTCACCCTGGTGAGCTCGCCGAAGGTGACATCCGACTCCTCCAGCTGGCCGTCTTCGACCTTCTCGGTAATCACGGTCTCGACGAGTTCCCGGATGCTCTCGCTCGTCGGGTCTTCGTGCTGCACTAGAGCCCTCGTGGCCGCCTCGGTTGCATCCGCCAGCATGATTATGACCATCTCCTTCGATTTCGGCTTGCGACCACGATGGCGGAAGTCGGAGGAGTCGATGTCTTCGCCGCGGAGGGCTTCTGCCTTGTGGTAGAAGAACCGCATCAGGCTCGTCCCGTGATGGGTGAGGATTCCTTGAGCCACGTCGGGAGGGATCCGGTACTCCCTGGCAAGCCGCAGACCTTCGGCGACGTGGCTCCGGATCAGTGTGGCCGACTCCTCCGGGGGAAGGCGATCGTGCGGGTTCGTCACTCCGAACTGGTTCTCCACGAAATACTTCGGATCCACCGTCTTGCCGAGGTCGTGGTAATAGGCCATGGCACGGGCAAGCAGCGGATTCGCCCCGACGGCCCGCGCCGCACGGTCCGCCAGACTGCCGACCATGATCGAGTGGTTGAACGTCCCCGGTGCCATCTCCTCGATGCGCCGCAGCGCCGGGTGGTTGCGATCTGTCAGGTCGAGCAGCGTCTGGGTGGTCGTGATACCAAAGACGACGGAGATGATGGGGAGTACTCCCAGGGCGACGACACCGGTGGCAATGCCCGAGACGAACCCCCATACCGCGGCGAGCACCACCGTGGAGCTCCCGTAGAAGAACCAGGAGAGGCCCACCGCCAGGGGCACATGGACGACCGCCGAGATCACCACGGCAATGTTGAGCTGGGCGCGCGAGGCGACCGAAGACACCAACGGAATCGGGGTGAGTGCAGCCGCCGCGGCGAACACGGACAGGGCAAGATCACCCGTGGCGAGCGCGGTGAACGTCGTCATCGGCAGGGCGATGACGACGGCGATACGGGCATCGAACAGATTTGCGGCCAGATAGCCGAGCAGCGCCGCCGGGAGCAGGAAGCCGAGCTCCACCTGGTTCCGCGCCACCAGTTCCGGGATGCGAGCGGCACCGGCGGCGAGCACTATGAGGAGGCCGAACAACGCCACGAATTTCGGCTGCCGCCAGAACTCCTCCCCCACCCTCCACAGGTAGACGGAGGCGAGGAGCACCGCGATCGCCGCCACCAGTGTGAGCGCCCGCAGCGGCGTCGTCTCGGCCGACTCCCCGATCAATCCGAGGTCGGTGATAGCCTGGATCTCGACCGCGGTCATCAGGTCACCGGCTCTCACGATGGCCGCACCCGTTGGGAAAACAACGGTCTGTTCGGTGACGCTGGCCTCGGCCTCGAACCGGCGGATCTGGGTGGCGACATCGTCCCTGAACTCGTTCGGTTGGAGCGAGAGAGCCACCAGTTCGGCGACGGCGGCCTCGACCGCCGTGCGATCCTCGCCCGGCAACAGGACCAGCGGGCGAGGGTCGGTGACCAGCCCGTTGCGTACCCCGTCCAGCTCGACGGAGCGGATACCGTCGAGCAGAAACTCCTGGGCGATGTCGATG
The DNA here is from genome assembly GCA_036478235.1 of Acidimicrobiia bacterium. Lineage (GTDB taxonomy): Bacteria > Actinomycetota > Acidimicrobiia > Spongiisociales > UBA11373 > JACZWZ01. The sequence goes on from JAZGDZ010000036.1 coordinate 11,183, forward strand.
GTCTCGCCCTCCACGATCGAGAACAGCTGGGGTTCGGCGAGGCCGGCTCGCTCCCAGTCGTCGTTGATGAGGTTGACGAAGGCGGCGATCGTCTCCCGACTGAAGAAGGGGTGGAGCACTTCCAGCTCCAGGATCTGGCTGATGACCGGCGGTGGCTCGGGGGCAAGCGTGGTCGTGGTCGTGGATGTGGACGTCGTGGTCGCCAGCGATGTGGTCGAATCGTCCTCCCCGCCAACGGCGGTGGTCGTGCCCTCGTCGGCCAGGGAGGTGGTCGTCTCCTCAGACGTCGTGGTGGTCGGCAGCGTCGTCGGAGGCGTGATCGACTCCGGGTCCTCCACGGCGACCGCAACCGGCGTGGCCGCCAGCCTCACGTCTTCGAAGAAGGTGCCGATCGCATTCAGTACGGTCTCCGTCGCTTCGCTGTCGATCCGATAGATGTCCTCCACCGAGGCGGCCATGGCGGCCCGGTCCGCCTCGGTCGCCGCCTCGTCCACAACCGACACCGGACGGGGGGCGATAAACGTCTCCGGGGCGGGCTGTCCCTGCTGGAGCGAGATGGGAGGCTCCGCTGCCGGGCGCCCGAAGATCAGAGCCACCCCGACGAAAACCACGGTCAACGCGAGAATCACGGTTCGGGCGATACCCGAGCCGCGGATGACGCCTCTCATTCGTCGCCGGTGTCCGCTTCGTGGCGGCCGTACGCCTCGACGATCGAAGCGACGATCCTGGCCCGCACGACGTCGCCGGCATCGAGCATGACGAATCCGACGCCGGGGATCCCCTTCAGGATCCCGCGTACGATGCGCAGCCCCGAGATTCGGTCGTCGGGAAGATCCACCTGGGTGACATCACCCGTGATGACCATCTTCGAATTGAAGCCGAGGCGCGTCAGGAACATCTTCATCTGCTCGGGAGATGTGTTCTGGGCCTCATCGAGCACGATGAAGGCATCGTTCAGAGTGCGCCCCCGCATATAGGCGAGTGGCGCTATCTCGATGGTTCCACGCTCCATCAGCCGCCGCGTCTCCTCGGGCCCCAGCATGTCGTAAAGAGCGTCGTACAACGGCCGCAAGTAGGGGTCCACCTTGGCGGCAATGTCGCCGGGAAGGAAGCCGAGCCGTTCCCCTGCCTCAACGGCAGGACGGGTCAGGATCAGCCTGCTGTAGGAACCCGATTGCAGCCCGGCCACCGCGAGGGCCATGGCGAGATAGGTCTTGCCGGTGCCCGCAGGCCCGATGCCGAATACGACCGTGTTGTCCCGAATGGAGTCGAGGTACCTCTTCTGGTTGAGAGTCTTCGGCCGGACCACCTTTCCCCCCCCAACGGCCACGCCGTCCGTGAAGACCTTGCTGGGGCTCTCGACGTCGGCGTTCACGAGATGAACCACCCGGCGCACCCGCTCGAAATCGAGCGTTTGCCCCTCGCGGACCAACACGAGAAGCTCCTCGAAGACGGTCTTGACGAGCTTGGCGTCCGTTTCCGGCGCAGTGATCCGCAACTCATCGCCGCGGGCGACTATGCGCGCCTCGGGAAACGCCTCCTCGACGACTCGGAGAAAGCCGTCGCGCTCGCCGAGCAGGGCGAGCATCAGGTGGTCACCGGGAACGCGCAGCTCCAGCTCACTAAAAGCGTGTGTCAAGAAGATTCCTCTGCACGAGGGGTCATGGAGACGAGCCAGTATACCGTCGATGGGTCTAATCTCGGCCGGCCGCTCAGATACCCGTGGTCAGACCGAGTTCGGCCAAGCGATCCGAGAAAGCCTCTTCCGACTGATCGATGAGCAGGCCGAGCAGCCGGAGGTCATCACGGCGAATCGTCAGCACCTTCCCGTTGAAGTCCTGCCGCATCATCTGGATGGAACGCAGGAACCGATTGAAGATAACGGCGTCCGTACCCGACATGCGCTCGAGTCGATTGAGATCGATGGTGACTCCGCCACTGGGAAGCGGCTCCATCGTGCGCTCGCCCTCTTCCTCCTGGGGAAGGAACTGTGAGATCGGGACCTGGAAGAAGCGGGACAGGCGATGCAGCCGAGGCATTGAGAGACTCCGTTCGCCGCGCTCGTAGGCCCCGACGACCGCAGCCTTGAACTCTCCCTCCGACAGACGCTGCACGTCCTGGAGCGAGAGGCCCCGTTGCTTGCGAATCGACCGGAGCATCGCTCCGACCTTCTCGTTGTAGCTGCTCACCGTGCGGTCGCTCCGTCTCCACCCGATGGAGTTGACATCGCCGCGTGGTCGAATGGACAACGCTGCGCACACATCCTACTCCCCGGCTTTGAGGGCAGTCCAGCGCGCCTCGCCCGGCCCGTCAGGACCGCTTGCGCCTCCCCCGCTTGGTATCTGCCGGCGATTCGCCCACCGCTTCCGCATAAGAGCGCAGAGCCGCCTCGGCGTCCCGGTCGAGCGATTGGGGGATCGCCAGCACGATCTCGACCAGCAAATCCCCCCGTCCCCGGCGCTGCAGCCGGGGCATGCCCTTTCTGGACAGCTTGAACACCGTCCCCGGCTGGGTGCCCGCCGGGATGTCGATCGGGATGGCGGGGCCATCGACCGTGGGAACGTCGACCTCCGTGCCCAGCGCTGCCTCTGCCGGACCGATCCGCACCCGATGTACCAAATCCACTCCGTGGCGGGTAAATCGCGGATCGTCTTCGACCTCGATCTGGACGTAGAGGTCGCCCGATCTCCCGCCGGGATCGCCGGCCTGTCCCCTTCCGGCGAGACGCATTCGGGCTCCGTCGTCCACCCCGGCCGGAATCGAAATGGTCACCGCCACCTCGTCGGTCACCGACCCGGCTCCACCACATTCCGGACACCGCTCGACGATCGTCTTGCCTCTGCCCGAGCACACATCGCAGGTGACTATCGACATCGTCGTACCGAACATGGTCTGCCGGGTGGCTCGAAGCGTGCCCTGCCCGCCGCACCGGAAACAGGTTGCCAAGTCGACGTCGGGGGCCGAGCCGTTGCCGCCGCAGGTCGCGCAGCGCACCAGTGCCCGGTACGAAACCTCTCGATCGATTCCGGTCGCCGCTTCGGCCAGGCTGATGGTCACACCGACCGCTATGTCTTCTCCCTGCGCCGGACCGCGCTGGGTGGTGCCGAACGGGAAGCCACCGAAGAACCGGGACAGCACTTCGTCGATCCCGCCGAACGACGAGAAGAGGTCGCTCGGATCGAACGAACCACCGCGGTCGTAAGAAGCGCGTAGCTGGGGATCACCGAGCACCTCGTAGGCCTGGGCGATCTCTCGAAACCGGTGCTCGGCGTCGGGATCTCCCGGGTTGCTGTCGGGATGGGTTTCCCGGGCGAGCCTGCGAAAGGCCTGCTTGATCTCCTCCTGCGTGGCATCCCGGCTGACTCCGAGGAGCTCGTAGTAATCGGTCACGGTCAGGAGTCGAGACTGTCGCCAAGCGCGTCGGAAATCTCCTCGACCACCCGGATCGTCCGCCGGTAATCCATCCGCAGGGGGCCGAGCACGCCCATCCGACCCCTGGTACCTCCACCGCCGTATGAGGCGGCGACGACCGCCAAGTCGTCCTCGTCGGTCCCCGTCTCAGGCCCGATTCGCACGGTCGTCCGGTCGGTCTGGTCGCCCAGCAGTTCGGGCAGTCCGGCGTCGCGTTCGAGGAGGGCGAGGATCCTGTGCAACTTGGCCAGGTCCTCCCAGAGGTCGACCATGCGGCTCGTGCCTCCGACGTACACATCCCTTCCGGATTCGGCGGCGTCGTCGATCGCGTCGGCGACCAGTCCCAGCAGTTCGGCAACCGGCATCGGGAGGTCTCCGGTTTCGAACTCCGGAGTGTCGTCGGCCAGAACCGCCCCGATGAGGACTTCGTCGAGTATCTCCTGGAGCACGCCGAGCTCGGTGGGCGTCGCCGGGACCGCCGGCCGGAGCAGCGCTTGATGCACCCGGCCCCCGTCGGTCACCAGGATGAACAGGGCGACCCCGGGCTCGACCGCCAGGACCCGGGCGTCCTTGATGGCGTGACCGCGCAGGCCGGGGCCGAGCACGATGGCCGGGAAACTGGTCAAGTCGCTGAGCAGATCGGTGGTCTCCCTGAGAATCCGCTCGAGCTCGTTGTGGACCGTCGCGAAGAAGGTGTCGATCCGGAGGCGGGTGGTGCCGAGAAGTGATCCCGGTGAGAGGTGATCCACGTAATACCGGTATCCCCGATCCGTCGGAATCCGACCCGCCGAGGCGTGGGGTTTGGCGATGAGACCGTCCTGCTCGAGAACGACGAACTCGTTGCGGATGGTGGCCGTAGAGCAACCGAGGCCGGATCCCTCGAGGACGGCGCGGGACGATACAGGGGCTCCGGTGGCGATGTGGTCCTCCACCAATGCGGCCAGGATGGCTGCCTTGCGGTCGTCGAGCATCTGACGATCGAGCGTAGCAGTGACCCGGCACTGCTAGCAGTCGCTCGGGTCGAGTGCCAACAGCGCTCTGGCCACCTCGTCACCGAGCAGAGGACGGAGCACCCGCAACCTGTCGCCGTCGTGCCCGAGGACGCCGGCCGCGACCAGCTCCCGGCCGGCCGCACTGTTCAGCAGCCGCCGCCCGACGACCCCGAGGACGACTCCGGCGCTGCGCCGCAGGCCGAGCATGACGCTCTCGACATCTCGCTCCCACGGACCCAGGCGCTCGAGTCCCGACTGCGGCGACTCGCCGCGCTCGAGTCTCTCCACGTAGCGATCAACGCGGCGCACGTTCCAGGAGCGGATGCCCCGACGATGGCGATGAGCCCCGTTCCCAAATGCCTCGTACTCCCCCTGCGCCCAGGTGAGCAGGTTGTAGGCCACGGCTTCACCGGGCATGGCGTAGTTCGAGGTCTCGTAGCGCACGAGCCCGGCGGTTGCAGCAAGCGCGGCGCCGGCTTCGTAGAGGTCGGCTTGAAGATCCGGATCGGGCGCGGGAGCACCGGTCGCCACGGCCCGGGACAGTGGGGTGCCCCGCTCCACCGTGAGTGCGTAGGTGGAGAGGTGTCCGATACCTGCATCGAGAGCCCGGGCCACCGAAGACTCCCACGACCCGGGGGTCTCGCCCGGGGTGCCAAAGATCAGATCGACGTTGACCGACTCGAAGGAGTCGACGGCGATCGCCACCGCGGTGCCCGCCAACTCGGCAGAGTGAGCGCGGCCCAGCGACTGCAGGCTCCGATCATCGAAGGACTGCACCCCCAGCGAGATCCGGTTGAACCCGAGAGCGGCAATGCCGCGGGCGGTCGCCGGGTCCAGATCCTCGGGATTGGCCTCGATCGACACCTCGGCCCCGGGGGCGATGCCGAAGCGCTCACCGAGGGCGTCGAGGATGCGGCCGAGAACCGGCGGTGGAAGCGAAGTGGGTGTGCCACCTCCGAAGGCCACTGCATCCACCGGCCGCGCAAAGGGCTCGGCTCGCTCGATCTCGCCACAGACGGCGTCCACATAGCGATCGGCGGCGTCGGTGCCCTCGACGACGGCGAAGTCGCAATACGGGCAGACCCGGCGGCAGAACGGGATGTGCACGTAGGCACCGATGAGGGAGGCGGCGGCGTCGGCGAGAGCCTCCGAGTCCGGGGACTCAGTCGGCATCGACCTGGAGAACCGAGATGAACGCCTCCTGCGGCACCTCGACACTCCCCAACATCTTCATCCGCCGCTTGCCTTCCTTCTGGCGCTCCAGCAGTTTGCGTTTTCTGGTCACATCACCGCCGTAGCACTTGGCGATGACGTCCTTGCGCTTCGCCTTGACGGTCTCCCTGGCGATGATGCGGGACCCGACGGCGGCCTGGATCGGCACGTCGAACATCTGACGGGGGATGATCTCCCGTAGCTTGGCGACCAGCTTCCGCCCGTAGTCGTACGCCTTGTCCTTGTGCACGATCGCCGAGAACGCGTCGACGGGGACTCCGTTGAGAAGAATGTCGACCCTGGACAGATCGGACGCCTCGTAGCCGTCGGCCTCGTAGTCGAGCGACGCATACCCCCTGGTCCGCGACTTCAGCTGATCGAAGAAGCCGAACACGATCTCGGCGAGTGGCACCCTATAGGTCAGCTCGACCCGTTCCGGGGACAGGTAGTTCATCTCTCCGATCGTGCCGCGGTGCTCCTGGAGAAGCTCCATCACGGTCCCGGTGAACTCCGTGGGTGTGATGATCATCACCCGGACCATCGGTTCCCGGATCTCGGAGCGGGCGTTCGGGTCGGGCAGGTCCTGGGGGCTCTTGATCTCGACCTCCTCTCCGCCTGTGAGAGCGACGCTGAATGCCACCGACGGTGCCGTGGCCACGAGATCCAGGTCATACTCACGCTCCAGCCGCTCGCGGACGATCTCCATGTGGAGCAGTCCGAGAAAGCCGCAACGAAAGCCGAACCCGAGGGCCCGCGAGGTCTCGGGCTCGAAGACGAGGGCCGCATCGTTGAGACGGAGCTTCTCCAGCGCCTCCCGCAGCCGCTCGAAGTCGTCCCCATCAGTCGGGAACAGGCCGCTGAAGACCATCGGCTTCGGCTCGCGGTAACCCGACAGCGCCTCGGACGCCGGAGCGGCCTGACGCGTCACCGTGTCCCCGACTCTGATCCGCCCTATCTCTTTCACGCCGGTGATCAGATACCCCACCTCACCCGGTCCGAGCGAAGCGACGGGTTCCGCGGCCGGGGTGAAAAACCCGACCTCGTCTGCCTGGTGCCGTTCAGAGGTCGCCATGAACAGCACGTGGTCGCCTGTGGCAAGCCGGCCGGAGTCGATCCTCACGTAACAGACCACTCCCCGGTACGTGTCGTAGTGGGAGTCGAAGACGAGAGCCCTCAGGGGGGCGTCCTCGGCGCCGGCCGGAGGGGGGAGCCGATCGACGATCGCAGCCAGCAGGTCGTCGATGCCCTCCCCGGTCTTGGCGGAGACATGCAGGACGTCCTCGGCGCCGGCTCCGAGGATCGAAGCCAGTTCGGCGGCGACTCGATCGTGCTCGGCTGCCGGGAGGTCCACCTTATTGAGCACCGGGATGATCTCGAGCCCACTCTCGATGGCCAGATAGGCGTTTGCCAGCGTCTGCGCCTCCACACCCTGGGCCGCATCGGCCAGCAGCACCGCCCCTTCGCATGCCGCCAGGCTCCGCGAAACCTCATACGTGAAGTCCACGTGTCCCGGGGTATCGATGAGGTTCAGCACGAACGGACCGTCATCACCGGCGTACTCCAGCCGGACCGCCTGGGCCTTGATCGTGATCCCTCGCTCTCGCTCCAGATCCATCGTGTCGAGGACCTGGTCGCGCATCTCCCGCTCATCGAGCGCGCCCGTCCGCTCGAGCATCCGATCCGCCAGCGTCGATTTGCCGTGGTCGATGTGCGCGATGATCGAGAAGTTGCGGATGCGCGACGTGTCCGTCACCGGAGCTCCGGAGGGGAGAGAGCGCGGCATTGTACCGCCACCGACCCCCTGCTAATGTTCCGCCGTCCCCCCACCTCATCGGGCAGATTTTTCATGGCCAACATCGCCTCTCAGATCAAGAGAAACCGTCAGAACGAGGTCCGGCGCCGTCGCAATCAGGCGATCCGGAGCGAGATGAAGACGAAGATGCGCAAGGCCCTCGAGACCGCGGAGTCGGGGGACGCTGCGGCAGCTCGCGAGGCGCTGCGCCTTGCCCAGCAACGAATCGACACCGCCGTCGCCAAGGGCTTGCTTCACCGCAAGACGGCGGCCCGCCGCAAGGCCCGCCTCCACAACAGGGTCGAACAACTCCTCGGCTGAGCCCCCCGGCACAAACAATGATCGAACCTGAGCCCACCTGGCTGACTCCTGCCGCCCACCAGAGGCTCACCGACGAGCTCGAGGAGCTGACGATGAGCGGGCGTGTGGAGATTACGGAGCGCATCGCCGAGGCCCGATCCCACGGCGACCTACGCGAGAACGCCGACTACGACGCGGCCAAGAACGAGCAGGGCCTGATGGAAGCCCGGATCCGCAAGATCCAGCACCTGCTGCAGACCGCTGAGATCAAGGAGCCCAGCGATGGCGACACCGTCGAGATCGGATCGGTGGTCACCGTCCGACGCGAAGACGGCGGGGAGACGGACGTCTTCGTGGCACCTCCCGAGAACAAGGTCGATGAGTACATGCTCGCCTCCCCGTCCAGCCCGCTTGGTGGCGCCCTCCTCGGGGCCCGGGTGGGAGACAAGGTGGGCTACGAAGCTCCGGGCGGAACTTTCACGGTCGAGGTCATCTCGCTACGACCCTTCGACCGCTAGCTGTGCATCGCGGGGAGGTTGTCCCCGATGATGCTGGTGGGGGTTGCCCAGTCGAGCGATCCGTGGGATCGGTGGTGATTGTAGAAGTGGATGAATCCGTCGTAGCCGTGGGTGCGTTGG
>JAZGDZ010000037.1:0-6153 GCA_036478235.1 Acidimicrobiia bacterium
CCGCTCCAGACGGGGTGCTTGCGCGTGGCGAAGGTCTTGGCGACCCCGACGGCGAACAGGGCGATGCCGGAGCCGGCGGCGGCGATGAACAGGCCCAGGCCGGTGCTGTCCACGAAGAAGAAGGGAAGGACCGCAGGGAGCGATCCGGCAAGGAAGAGGAGGCCGGACAGGACCGCGGCCGTGTACGGGGAACGCCTTTCCTCCTCCACAACGCCGAACTCGAGGGCCATCATGACCCTGAGGAAGGCTTCGTCGTCCCCATCGAGCGCCACCACGATCCGTTCGACGTCGTCGCCTCCCAAGCCCATGTCCCCGAACATCTCTCGTATCTCGTCGCGCTCGATGTCGCGATGGAACTCGAGATGTTCCCGCTCCAGTTCCATCTCGGAGTCGAAAACCTCTTCCTGCGACTTGGTGGCGATGTACTCGCCCGCCGCCATCGAGATTGCTCCGGCGAAGGATGCGGCCAGACCGGCCAGCAGTACCTCACGTGCCGCGAACCCGCCCCCAACCACTGCGACGATGAGGAGGAAGATGGAGACCAACCCGTCGTTCACGCCGAGCACGATGTCCCGCACGTATTGCCGGGAGGGCCCGACGTGAGGTCGGTAGGGAGGCGCGGCTGTGCCTTCGGTCGTTGACATAGGTGGCGAGTGTAAGGACGGTCGGAGATGTGCCGGCCGTCGGCGCGCAATGAATGTGCAGGACTGCCGTAATCTTTGCGGTCGATGCGTGCCTTCGTCATCACTCTCCTCGCGATGTTCCTCGCCCTCCCCGCAGCCGCCGATGGAGCCGTCGGGAGCGGAAGAAGCCATCCCGCTCCCCGAACTGACCGCGGAGGCGGAGGCGGAATTAGCCTTCTATGAGGCCGCTGCGGTGGTGGGCGGTGGAGCGGTTCAACTGGGCGGCTTCGACTTGTCGGCCCGTGTCGATGCCCGCATGGTGCGGGCCGACTTCTTCATTGGGAGCCTGCGGGCCCGCGCCCACGACACGCTGCACGCCCTGTTGCCGGACGATGTCGTGCACGTCGTCCTCGGGTTCGACACCTCGTTTGACTCGGTCGAGATCTCTGCGGCGCTCGACGCGTCGGACGTCCCGTCCGTCTCGGTGTGGGCGGCCGAGGCGATCGCCGCCGACTGGATGGCGTTCCAGGCCGCGGTGGAGAGATTGCGGAGCCTGGTCGAGCCCGACTCACCCGAGCGGGTGTGTCCGGTAGACGGATACACCCACTTCCGCGACGAGTGGCAGTTTGTGAGGCCCTGGGGCCGGATCCACAAGGGCGTGGACCTGCACGCCGAGCGAGGGACTCCCCTCGTGGCGATCGAAGACGGGGTGGTCATCCAGGCGAGCTGGCATTACCTGGGGGGTCGTCAGGTGTATATCAGGGCCGACTCGACCGGGGACGTCTACTACTACGCCCATCTCGACTACTGGCCGAAGTGGCTGTGGACGGGAACCCGGCTCGAGGCCGGCGACTATCTGGGCCTGGCCGGTTCATCCGGCAATGCCCACACCCCCCACCTTCACTTCGGGTGGATGCCACACTCGAGCGTGGTCGATCTCGACAACCTGGAGAACGCCTACACGCTGATGTACGAGCTCTGTTCTTAGGGGTCCGTCGGCCGATAGGCCCCCAGCCCAAGAGGAGTTCCAGTGGTTCGCGTACGAAGGCTGGGCCGCACCATGCGGATCGCTCATCCTGGTCGGCGAAGTGGCCGATATTGATCCTGTGGAGCTTCGGAGATCTAGCACGATGAGGATGCGCCACGATGATGGATTCACGCTGATCGAGTTGATGGTCGTAGTGATGATCATCGCGGTGCTGCTGGCGATCGCCATCCCGAGCTTCCTGGGGTTTCGCAAGAGCGCTCAAGATCGGGCCGCTCAGGCAACGTTGATCGCGGCCGAGAAGACGGCTCGTCAGATTGCCCTCGAAGACGAGGTGTTCCCAAGCACCAACGACTCGGTCACACTTTTGAATACGCTGGAACCAGCCTTCACCTGGGTTAGGCACAAGGTGCCCTCGACCGACCCAGGGGTTATCTCGGTCGATGAAGACAACAATGGAGCGGATCTGAATTTCGCTGTGCTGTCGGACTCAGGCACTTGTTGGTATCTGAGGGTGAATGCGGGCGGGCTCGCCTCGGAGCGCAGCTTCGACACGAGCGTGGCTTCATGCGAATCGCACGACTTTCAGAATGATGTCCCTCTTGGCTGGTAGACGGTGCGCCGGCAGGCGGCTGCTCTCGTCGTTCCCTTCTGAGTCTCAGATCGTGGGTTGATCCGGCATCCCTGATCCACCAGATCATCTACACCCGGCGGCCTCCGTGTTGATCGGCTCTTCGGCTGACGTAGGACACAGCGCCGCCCGGAGGGCGGCACCGTATCCCGGGGTCAGTTCAGCAGGGCCTCGGCTAGGGCGAGCCCGATCTCGGAATAGCCGGTCCCGCCCACGGGAGTCACGGCGATGATTCCCTGTGTGGCGGCCTCGATGTCGGTGCCGTTCATGTCGGCTCCGTTTTCGACGAGGCCGCCGAAGGTGTGCATGAACACGTTCGGCTCGGTCTGGGCGAAGAGCCGGTCGTATCCCACTTGGGCGACCGTCGTGATCCGCCTCGGGGTGGATTCGTCGGCGTCGTCGGGGAGGCCGACGCTGACTGCACCGGAGGCGCCGCTGCCCAGCAGTGTGGAGACCATCGAGGTGGCGAGCCGGGCCGTGCGCCTCCAGGTGGAAAGCGATTCCTCGGATTCGGCCCACCGCTTCCACTCGGGCCATGAGCCACCGGTGGTTCCCATCGAGAAGGCGACCGAAGGCACCCCTGAGATGGCGCCTTCGAGGGCGGCACCCACCGTCCCGCTCGACTGCAGATAGGCGGCACCATGGTTGTACCCGAGGTTGATCCCGCTGACCACGATGTCGGGCCTGCCTTCGAAGAGGGCGTGCACCCCGAGCTGGACGCAATCGGCGGGGTATCCGGTCGTGGTGTGGAACACGCGACCGGCGACCTCCACGCGCCTCACCTCCACCGGATCGAACCGGGTGATCGCCTTTCCCACCCAGGAGCGCTCCGTGTCGGGAACCACGATCTCGAGGTCGCCGATCTCGGCGAGTGCGTCGGCGAAAGACGGCAGCCCGCGGGCATCGACGCCGTCGTCGTTGGTGAGGAGGATGAAGGGCATCACGGCACGGTAGTGGTCCAGTCGGAGCCTCTCGGATTTAGTCCCCAGTCGGCAGTCCCCAGTCACCAGCGAATGTCTGAGGCGCGCCGTAGCGGGACTGGAGGCTGGAAGCTGGAGACTGGTGACTCGGGCTCCCCGGGAACCTCACCACGCGGAGTTACCGTCTTAGCTGCGATTCACGCACCAATACTTGGAGAGACCATGCGCAGGACCATCGCCCTAATCGCCAGCCTCGTGATCGTCATGTCGGCCTGCACCGACGACGACGCAATCCCCAGGGATCGCTCGGGAGCAGACACCGGCATTTCCGCCGTTGCCGCTCGTTTCGATCCGGACTCGATCCAATTCGCCGCAACGCTCACGCGGTTCGACGTCTGTTCGGACGTCCTCGACCACTTCAAGGCCGAGGCGCTGGCGCGGGTCGGTCCCTACGGCCTGAACGGCGGGGGTGGATTCTTTCCACAGCCGTTCTTCGAGGCAGAGCTTTCCCTCGCCGAGGATGCGGCCGTAGTGGGCGGCGATTTCGGCGCACCGGCGACCGCCACGGGGGAGTTCAGGGAGGGAATCGACTTCTCCGGCTCCAACGTGCAGGTGGCCGGTGTCGACGAGCCGGACATCATCAAGACCGACGGTTCGCGGATCCTTGCCTTCGTCAACCAGCAGCTGGTGTATGTCGATGTCTCGGGAAGGTCGGCCCGTTTGATGGGCACGCTGTATCTCCCCGGTTGGGACCACCGATTCTTCATGGACGGAGACATCGCGATCGTCTTCGCCCGCGGGGACGGCTATTCGACCCCCATCGCAGAGACTGCCGAGACCAGCATTGCACCCTATACGGGTCCGACGACGCTCGTCTTCGAGATCGATCTGTCCGACCCCGACGACCTCGAGGTGCGCCGCACTCTCCGCATCGACGGGACCTACCTGAGCGCTCGCTCGGTGGAAGGAACGGTCCGGCTGGTCATCTCGGCTTTCCCGGCCAACCTGCCGTTCGTCTACCCGTCCAGCTCCGCCGCCGAGGACCTCGCAACAGAGACCAATCGCCGGGTCATTGCAGACTCCACGATCGAGGCATGGCTGCCCGACTACACGCTTGTGGCCGGTACCGACGGCAAGACGCTCGCCACCGGCCTCATCGTCGATTGTGGCCGGGTTCACGCTCCAGCCGAGTTCGCCGGGTTCGACACGTTGGCGGTCCTGACAGTCGGCATGGCTGACGGCCTGGGCGATATCGCCGGGTCCGCCGTGATAGCCCAGGGTCAGACCGTCTACGCCTCCACCGAGAACCTGTACGTGGCCACCAATGTTTGGGTGCCCAACGAGGTCTGGGGAACGGATGTGGTTCTTCGCATCGAGCAGGAGTACGAGACGGCTATTCACAAGTTCGACATCTCGACCGGCGGACCGGCCGAGTACCGGGCATCAGGATCGGTACGAGGGAATTTGCTGAACCAGTTCGCCATGGATGAGTACAAGGGGAACCTGAGGGTGGCGACCACCGATGGTCCTCCCTGGGGGTTCGACGAGAAGGCGGAATCGCGAGTGGCCGTGCTGCAGGAGCGCGACGGCGCTCTCGAGGAGATCGGGAGCGTTGGCGACATGGGCCGCGGTGAGCGCATCTTCTCGGTGCGGTTCATAGGTGACGCCGCCTACGTCGTCACCTTCCGTCAGGTGGACCCCTTCTACGTCGTCGACCTCAGCGATCCGGAGGCCCCGAAGGTCGCCGGCGAACTGAAGATCGCCGGCTACTCGGGTTATCTCCATCCGGTCGGAGATAATCTCATCCTCGGCGTCGGACAGGACGCGACGGAGGATGGCTTCACCACCGGAGCCAAGGCGACCATGTTCGACGTCAGCGATCCGGCCAAACCGCGGGAGCTGTCCACATGGACGATGGAGGGTGGCTACAGCGACGTCGAGTGGGACCATCTGGCCTTCCTGTACTGGCCACCGGACGAGATCGCGGTGCTGCCGATCCAGTCGTGGCAGACGCAGTTCTTCGGAGCGGTCGTGCTCAAGACCGACGACGGACTACGCGAGTTCGGTCGGATCACGCACTCCCTCGATGGTGGCGCGACCAAGTCGGATTGCCGAGTGCTCACGCCGGAAGAGCTGCGGGCGCTCGACGCCGGCTTCGAGGAGGAGTTCGGTGTGATCGTCCAGGTCTGCGGCGAGGACGAGCGCGGCGGGGTCGCCGGCCACTCGTGTGAGTCGATGCCGTTCGACGAGATCGTGAACATGGCGGCCGAAGAAGGTGTCGACCTCACCACGATCATGAGTGAGGGTGACCGGCTCGAGATCTGCTGGCCCGACTTCGGGGACCAGGATCCCCCGATCCTTCGTTCGTTGGTCATCGGTGACACGCTGTGGACACTCTCGTGGCGTTCACTGCAGGCGAACTCGATCGACGACCTCGACGTGGAGCAGCAGATTCGGCTCGGCTGACCGACCGGAGCAGCAAGGGCACGGGGCGGTCTGTGACCGCCCCGTGCCGCGTTCCGGGGAGGAGACGCTAATCCTCGTTTCTGGATCGAGGTCGTAGAACCCCGAGAGCCGCCCGCTTGCCGCGATCCGCCAACCGGCGTGCCCGCGGGTATTCCGAGCCCAGCATCGTGAGACCGGCAAAGACGACGAGCCAGCCGGGCCCGGGGAGGGGGATGAGGGCGATACCGACGGCGATCGTGACGACGCCGGCGGCGCCGACCCAGGCCTTGCGGGCAGTGCGCTTGATACGGTTGCGGCTCTGCTCGGTCACGCCGGTTTGACTCGCGCCCTTTCTATTTGGTGACGTACTTCTTGCTCCCCGCCTCAGCGGGAGGCGGCGAGCAAGGAAAGACTCCCCCCTTGGGTGTCGGGTCGCGCGATAGGGCCGACGGTTCATGGGGTGTTTCCGGAGTTGGGGATGATGATTTCAGCAGGTGGTGTTCCTTGGTTCCATTTGCCTCGGTGGGGTCTATCGGTGTTGTAGTAGCT
>JAZGDZ010000038.1:0-8903 GCA_036478235.1 Acidimicrobiia bacterium
CTGATCGTCGAGGCCGACGGCTCCCAGCACGGTGGACAGTATGACCAGGAACGCGACTCGTTCCTGCGTTCGGTCGGCTTCACAGTCATTCGGTTCTGGAGCTGGGATGTGATCCGTGATCTCGACGCCGTGGTGAGCACGGTTGCCGAGGAGATCGACCGGCTCCGGGTGGTCCCCCCCACCGTTGGTGCTATGCGGCTGCGCCGCGCCAGTCCACCCCCCACCGACCGGCTTCGCCGGCCGACTCCCCCGCAAGGGGGGAGTGGTTCCTTTCGCCGATTGACTCCCCCTCGAGGGGGAAGTAGTTAGAAAGCAGCTCTCAGTGCCGGATCGACCCGCCACCACCTCCAATTCCTGGTCGGGGGTGGTGTCCTTCCGACCATACGGCTACGAGGGCGTCGAGTTCTCCGTCCGGGGTGATCAATCGCTTGTACAGCGGGCCGCACGGGGTGTTCGACAGCTCGAGCACGAGCGCCACGAGATCGTTGATGCCCCGATGAGCCCGGTAGACCTCGGCGAGGTAGCTGAACTCATTCATGATCCCGATCACGCTGCGGTTCGCCGTCTTTGCGTACCGGCCCTCGGCCATTGCGGCGATCTCAGAGTCGATGAAGTCTTTGGGCGTCCCCCGTGCTTCGAGCATTTGGCGTAGTGAGTCGGGAAACCGCACCATCAGAGTGGCGGCTGGCGCGAGCGGCATTAGGACCGGAAACAGTGTCCGCTCGTTGACCAGCAGCCCTACCTGTGGCCTCCAGAACAGCGCGGTGGCGTACCAGTTGCCGAGCGCCGTCGTCGGCTCGGACACAGGAGGCGTGATCGGCTGCTTCACTCGGTCGAGCAGCTTCTTCGTTGCGTGAATGCTGAACACCGCTACCAGTCTCGCGCCTGTTGGCAACGATCAGGAGGCGGTGCCGGCTGGCACGATCCATTCAGTTGACTGGCCGGTGACGCCTGCGATGAGGTCGAAGTCCTGGTCGTAGTGGAGTACGACGAGACTGGCGGACTCCGCGGCGGCGGCGATGAGGAGGTCGGCGATCTTTGCGCCGCGCTGTTGGCTTCGGTCGGCGAGCACATCCTGCACTTCCACAGCCCGATCGAGGACCGGCTGATCCATCGCGATGAACGGCCACGCCGAACGGAGCTCCCGCATGCCGCGATGCGACGCCGGGCTCGTGGATGAGAACCCGGCCTCGAGATCCGTCGGTGTGCAGCGCGCCACGAGTCCGCTTTCGAGGAGTGGCACGAGCCGGTCGGCGACCTGAGGCTGGGTGACACGTGCCAGCGCCGAGGTGTCGCCCAGGTAGTAGGGCTTCAGCCCCACGAAGCGTGGCGGGCGTCGGGGTCGGCCAGCTCGGCGAGGTCGACTCCACGTTCGGCCAGCAGTGCCCGACGGCGCTGATCGAGGGCGAGCACCTCGCCCAAGGCAGCATTCACTGTTGCTTTCAGGGTCGTCGTGCCGAGGAGTGCTCGGACGGCGTCGAGCTTGTTGTCGTCTACGTCGATCAGTCTCTTGGTCATGCCTCTAGGATATCCTTTTCTTTGGCGGAAGATAGCCTCTTGTGGTGCGGAATCTCGTTCCTGATAGCGGGTGGTGCGCCTTGTTGCCTAACGCCCACGTCGGGTCTGGGACGGGAATCAGCCCCGAGAGAGAGACGATTGCTCGATCCCTAATCCCTAATCCCTATTTGCCGTGCGCCGCCCGGCCGATGCCGACGTAGGTCAGCCCGGCTTCGGTGGCCGCATTCACGTCGAAGGCGTTGCGGGCGTCGACGAACAAGTCACCCTTCATGAGCGACGAAAGGCCGGCCAGGTCGATCGAGAGGAATTCGTCCCACTCCGTCACCACGATCGTGGCGTCGGCGCCGGTCACGGCCTCCTGCCAGGAGCCGGCGATTTCGAGGCCGGCGGGATCATCGACCGTCCCGACGACCGGGTCGAAGGCGGTGACCTGGGCGCCGTCGTCGATGAGACGGCGAGCGAGCTTGAGGGAGGGGGCGTCGCGCAGGTCGTCGGTGCCTGGTTTGAAGGCCAGCCCGAGCAAGGCGATTCGGCTCTCTCTCAGCTCGAGGTGGAGGCGCAGCTTGTCGACCACGAAGTCGATCTGTCCGTCGTTGACCTCGACGACCGCCCGGGTGATCAGCGACTCGATGCCGTATGAGCGGGCGGTGGCATGGAGCGCGGCCAGATCCTTGCCGAAGCAGGATCCGCCCCAGCCGATCCCGGCTCCGAGGAAGCTGGATCCGATTCGCTGATCCATCCCGATCGCAGTGGCCACCTCCGTCACGTCGGCACCGACGGCGTCGGCGATGGCGGCGACCTCGTTTATGAACGAGATCTTCATCGCCAGGAAGGCGTTGGCCGCATACTTCACGATCTCGGCCGTTTCCAGGTTGGTGCGGACGAGGCCGGGGCGGTGATCTGGCCGGCCCCCGGTGAAGCTCTGGTCGAGGATCGGGCGGTACAGGTCGGTGATCAGCTGAAGCGCCGCCGGGTCATCGGATCCGAGCACTATCCGATCGGGGTGCAGGAAGTCCGCGATGGCGGTTCCCTCGCGCAAGAACTCGGGGTTCGACACCACGGCCACGTCGGCATGGTCCATCAGGTCCACCAGCCAGCGGCCGCTCCCGATGGGCACCGTGCTCTTGGTCACCACGATCATCGGACCCGTGATGGCGCCTGCGATCGCCTTGGCCGCATCGGCCACGTGAGACGTGTCGGGGTTTCCGTCGGGCAGCGCCGGGGTGCCCACGCAGAGGAACGTGATCTCGGCCCCCGGTATCGCCTGCTCGTACGAGTCCGTGAATTGGAGGGCACCGCGGGCGACCTGAGCGTCGATCAGCTCGGGCAGGCCGGGCTCGTGGAAGGGGACGATGCCCTCGCGCAGCGAGGCGAGCTTCTGCTCGTCGACCTCGAGCCCAACGACCTCGTTCTCTATCGATGCCAGACTTCCGGCCACCACTGCACCCACATAACCCATCCCGACCACGGCGATCTTTCTCACGGCGACACCTCGAACCACTCCTTGGTCATCTCCAGCCCGGATGCGAGGTCCACTGTGGCAGACCAGCCGAGTGCTTCGGCGGCGAGCGTCGTGTCGGGACGGCGCCGCACCGGATCGTCCACCGGCAGCTCGCGGAATTCGACCCCGGGGTGACGTCCGGCGGCCTGCTGCACCGCCTCGGCCAGCTCCAGCATCGTGACCTCGTGGGTGTTGCCCAGGTTCACCGGTCCGGTCAGGTCGCTCGCCAGCAGCCGTACCAGCCCCTCGGTCATGTCGGATACGTAACACAGTGATCGGGTCTGGCTTCCGTCGCCGTGCACCGGGAGCGGCTCGCCCGCCAGGGCGGCGGCGAAGAAGTTGGGGATGGCGCGCCCATCGCCGATCCTCATTCGGGGACCGTAGGTGTTGAAGATGCGGGCGATTCCCACGTCGAGATCCTCGGCTCGCCGGTACGCCATCGTGATGGCCTCGGCGTAGCGCTTCGCCTCGTCGTACACCGACCGGGGCCCTATCGGGTTGACCTTGCCCCAGTAGGCCTCCGTCTGCGGGTGGACCTCGGGGTCCCCGTACACCTCCGACGTCGAGGCGAGGAGGAAGCGGGCGCCATTCGCCGCGGCGAGCCGCAGAGCGTTGTCGGTGCCGATCGAGCCGGTGCGCAAGGTGGTGAGTGGCTCCCGCAGGTAGTCCGGCGGTGATGCCGGCGATGCCAGGTGGGCGACAAAGTCGACGGAATCGTGGACCGGAATGGTGTCGATGATGTCGGCCCGGATGAACGTAAAGCGATCCTGGTCATCGAGGTGCTCGATGTTGGATCCGTCCGACGTCACCAGGCTGTCGACACCGATGACCGTCGCTCCCAGGTCGAGCAGCCGGTCGCACAGGTGGGAGCCGAGGAATCCGGCCGCGCCGAGGACGAGCGCGGTCGACCCGTCGAGGGCCGCCAGATCGATGCGGTGCGTCATCTCGATCGGCCTCCTCCGAAGAGCTTCCGGGCGATCCCGCCCAGGAATCCGAGCCCGTACGAGACGTGCATGATCAAGATGGCGTAGGCGGTGCGTCCCGCCGGCATCGGCCGGAAGCGGCTCTTCACGACCGAGGTGACAAGGACGAGCGCGCCGTACGCCGTCAACGCCAAGAGCCCCGCCAGCCGGGTCGGGCGGAAGGCCAGCCAGATGGTGGACGTGATCAGGCCGAGCACGAAGAGGGCCGGCACCAGTGGCCGCCAGGTCGGAAGAGCCCGGTGCTTCATGAGGGTCGACACCTTGCCCTGTCCGTAGTTGTGGTACTGCTTCCAGAGGGCGCCGGGGCTGGATCGCGGGCGATAGATCGACCTGATCGTCGGATCGAGCAGGATGGTTCCTCCGCTCTTGGTGATCCGGAAGTTCAGCTCGTGATCCTCGGCCGCCTGGCGGATGTCCTCGTCGTATCCCCCGGCGGCGATGATGTCGCTGCGCCGGAAGGCGCCGAGGAACACGGTGTCGACGAACTCCTCGACCTCGCTGTAGTGGAACCGACCGGGTCCGACGCCGATGGGCGTCGTGGTCGCCGCCGCCACCGCTTCCCCGAACGGGGTTTCTCCCTCGGGTCGCATCGGTCCGCCGACGACGGTGGCGTCGCTGCGCCCCAGAGCGTCGATGCAACGCTCGACATAATCGGTGGCGTACCGGCTGTGGGCGTCGAGCCGGACGATGAGATCGCTCGTCGCATTTTCCAGGGCGATGTTGAGGGCGGCGCCTTGTTGCCGCTTGGGATTGTCCAGCACCCGCAGCCCGGGGAGCTTCTCCCTCCAGGCCTCGGCGAGTTCGACGGTCCGGTCCGCGGAGCCCCCGTCCACCACGAGCACCTCCAGATTCGACGGCCCGTAGGTCTGCGAATACACCGAATCGAGACAGGCGTCGATGTGGAGCTCCTCGTTGTAGGTCGGCAGGATGACGCTCACCGGCGTCCGGCGCGGCTCTGTCTCGAGTGGAAATGGCATTGATCGGGCTCCCGAAGGTGAGCGCCGGAATCGTACCGGTCGGGGCGGAATGGCCCCAGCCGGGCCCGGCTGGGGACACTGCAGGCCCGGCAAGCAGCACTATCCCGATCCCTACACTCCGCCGCATGTCGAATCGACCCACCGTCGCCATCCTCGGCGCCGGGGCGATGGGTGAGCTCCTAGCCGGGGGGCTGCTGCGAGCCGGATGGGACCCATCCGAGCTGTCGTTGGCCGCCAGACGCGAGGAGCGTCGTCGCGCCGTCGAGGAGGCAACCGGGATCGCCACGTCACTCGATCCGGCCGAGGCCGCCGCGGGTCGCGAGGTAGTCGTGGTGGCGGTCAAGCCGGGCGACGTTCCCGGGCTCCTCGAACAGATCGGCGATGCGATCGGCTCCGACCAGATACTCGTGTCGCTGGCGGCCGGTGTGGCGATCGGCGTCTACGAAGCCGTCCTCGGTGATGTGCCTGTAGTGCGAGCGATGCCGAACACTCCTGCCCAGATCGATGAGGGGGTGACCGCGCTGGCTCGAGGGACCCATGCCGACGATACGGCGATGGAGCTGGCGTCTGCGGTTCTCGGTGCGGTCGGGGAAACGGTGGTGCTCGACGAGCAGCTCCTGGACGCGGTGACTGCCATCTCCGGGACGGGTCCCGCATACGTGTTCATCCTGGCGGAGGCGATGGTGGAGGCGGCCATCCGCGAGGGCCTGCCGTGGCACGCAGCGGAGATGCTGGTGGAGCAGACGATTCGCGGCGCCGGGATGTTGCTGGCGCAGGTGGAGCTCACCCCGGCGCGACTCCGGGCTCAGGTGACCAGCCCCGGAGGCACGACGGCGGCCGCGGTCCACGTGCTCGAGGAGCGCGGTTTTCGCGCCCTGGTCGAGGACGCGGTGCGTGCCGCAGCGCAACGGTCGCGCGAACTGGGGAAGCGGGCGAGCGGCGAGCAGTGAAGGGCCTCGTCGTCAAGGTCGTGCTGGCCGTCACCCGATGGCGCTGGGTGCGCTGGATCTTCACCCGGACCCGGATCGGCCGCCGGGTCTCGCTGCGCTTTGTCGCCGGAGAAACGCTGGCGGAGGCGATCGAGGTGGCACGCCGCGCCAACAAGGCCGGGATGCCCGTGTCGCTCAACCGCCTCGGGGAGCACGTGACCGACGAGGAGTCGGCTCGGCGGTCCTTCGCCGACTATCTCGATGCGATCGACCGTTTGGCGGCCGACGACATCGACGGCAACATCTCGGTGAAGCTGACCCAGCTCGGCCTCGGATTCGACCGCATGCTGTGCCACGAGCTGCTCGATGCCCTGGCGCGACGCGCCGCCGAAGCAGGCACGACCGTGACGGTCGACATGGAGGACAGCTCGCTCACCGACGCCACGCTCGACACATACGAGACGGTGCAGCGCGCCCACCGCAATCTCGGCGTGGCGCTGCAGGCCTACCTGCGACGGACGCCGGGAGACCTCACCCGCATCGCAACCCTCGGCGGCCACATCCGGCTGTGCAAGGGCGCCTACGACGAGCCCGAAGCAGTCGCCTTCCGCTCCCGGTCCCAGGTCGATGCCGCCTACGACGAACTTCTTACCGCCATGATGGCGGACGAGGATCTTCTCCCCGCCATCGCCACCCACGACGACGCCCGGATCTCGGCGGCCCGGGAGGCCGCCGAGCGGCGGCGCGGCCCCTACGAGTTCCAGATGCTCTACGGGATCAGGGTCTCGCTCCAGGAGCAGTTGGTGGCCGAAGGCCTTCCGGTGCGGTCCTACATCCCCTACGGCGATGCCTGGTACCCGTACCTCACCCGGCGGATGGCCGAGCGCCCGGCCAACCTGTGGTTCTTCGTCCGCGCCCTGTTTGGGCGGTGAGATTTCAGATCTCAGATTTCAGATCTCAGATCTCGGATCTCAGATTCCAGATTCCAGATTCCAGATAACAGAAGGGAAACTCTTCGATGTCTGATGTCTGATGTCTGATGTCTGATGTCTGATGTCTGATGTCTGATGTCTGATGTCTGATCTCTGATCTCTGATCTCACTTAGAGTCCCAGCCGTGAAACGCCTCGCAGTGATCCTCGTCACGATCGTCCTCGTCTCGCTGCCCGCGATGACCCTTGCCGAGACGCCCTCCGAGGTCGTCGCCGGACTCGACGATGGGATCTACGTCGCCGAGGGGATCTCCCTCGACGTCGGGGAGCTGCAGGGCGCCGTCAACCGGGCCCGCGACGCCGGGCTCGGGTTCTACGTCGTCCTGCTCGACGAGGACCCGCCCAGCGGAGCCACCGTGTTCGCCGACTCCATACTCGACCGGCTGGGATCGGGAACGGTGCTGGTCCTGTCCGCCTCGAAAGAGGGCATGGCGAGCAGCGAAATCGACCAGTCCACCATCGAAGCAGCCCTCGACAGCGGTTTCGCTGCCGGCGGGGGCGACGAGGGATACGTGAACGCGGTCGTCGCCTCGATCACCGGGTCCGGCTCCGCGGGCAGTGGGGGAGGTTCGGGCCTGATCTTGACGCTCGTGATCGTCGGCGGGCTGGTGATGCTGGCGTGGTGGGTGATGCGCCGCTCCACGAAAGCGTCGGATCGGCGGCGCCGGGACCTGGTGGCCGAGGCCCGGGTGGAGATAAAGGCCCAGCTGGATGCGATGGCCAACACCATTCTCGAGATCACCGACATCGTCTCCGCCTCCGCCGCCGCGGAGGACAACGAGTTCCTGGAGAAGGCCGGCGCCACCTACTCGGCTGCTCTCGATTCATACGAGGGCGCCGCAGACCTGAGTGCATTGGAGGAACTGTCCGATCGGCTCGATGAGGCTCGCTGGCAGCTGGATGCCGCCGCCGCCGTAGCGGAGGGCCGACCGGTGCCCGAGAAGCCGGAGAACAAGGAGCGCCCCGTGTGCTTCTTCGATCCGACCCATCGCGGCGCCACCGAGATGGTCGACATCGAGACGTCGTCGGGCACCCGGACGGTTCGGGTGTGCCGTGACGACGCCGAGCGACTGAGAACGGGCTCGCAGCCGGAGCCGCGCATGATCGCCGTCGCCGGTCGCCGGGTGCCGGCGCCGATGGCACCCCGCTCCCACGGAGGAGGCGGGATGGACTGGCTCGGTGTGTTTTCGGTCCTGACCGGCGGTGCCGGCCGAGCCGCCTCATACGACTGGGGAGGGCGCCGGGCGGGCCGGACCCGGCGCGGTTCCAGTGGACGGTGGCCCAAGAGCAGCCGGGCTCGGGCCGGTCGGACCCACCGTCGGCGGCGCTGATTACGCCCCACGTCGCCTTCCCTAACATTGGCTCCCAATCGGCGAGAGAGGATCATCCAATGGGCTACTTCAAGCGGCTCTGGGGTTACATCAAGACGCTGTTTCGCGTAAAGACGGAAGCGGCCATGGACCCCGAGATCGAGATAGAGCAGGCCATCCACGAGGCCAAGGAGCGCGACCAGGACCTGCGCAATCAGGCTGCGAAGGTGGTCGCTCACCGCACCCAGCTCGAGAGCAAGATCGAGCGCACCGCCGACGACGTGGGTGAGGCCCGCGAGCTGGCGAAGCAGGCACTGCTCAAGGCCCAGGAGGCGACGACTGCAGGAGACTCGACGGCAGCCGACAAGTGGACGAAGGCCGCCACCGGCCTCGCCATGAAGCTTCAGGCCTCCGAGAACAACCTGAATTCACTCAAGAGCCAGTACGAGTCGGCCGTCGATCAGGCCGACGACGCCAAGCGGGCGGCGCAACAGAACGCCATGCGCCTGCAGGAACTGGCCGCCAAGCGGATGGAGCTGGTCGGTGAGCTCCAGCAGGCGAAGATGCAGGAGTCGGTCAACAAGGCCGTCGAGGCGATTTCGGCGACGATGGACGACGAGCAGGTGAGCCTGGCGAAGGTGGAGGAAAAGATCGAGAAGCGCAAGGCCGAGGCGATGGCCAAGGCCGAGCTGCG
>JAZGDZ010000039.1:0-2337 GCA_036478235.1 Acidimicrobiia bacterium
TGAGGGAGTTGCTGGACCGAATCGGCCAGGCGGACGAGGTGTGGCTCGGGCTGATCGGAGCCGCGCTCGACCTGCCCGAACCACGCACGATCGATGGCCTGGTCGAGCGACTTCGCAGCACCGAGCCGCATGATCTGCGAATGGAACTCATCGAATGGTGCACACACTGCCGCTCCGACGTGGATTCGAAACTGATCGAACGGGCAGCCGATGGCGACCCCAAGGCGATCGACGAGATCGCAGCGAGCGGTCACTGTGGCATGCCGAAGGGCACGAGGGCGCTGCTCGAGTCGACCGGTGAGAGCATTTCCGGCCTGATCGCCGACACGATTGCCGCCTTCGACGCCGAGATCTTCAGGGGCGGAGCCGGTATCGGCGACGTCCTGGAGCGCGACGCCCGACACAAGCGCGATCTCGGTCGCACCCTCGACCCGCCACGGCTGGTCGAGATGGCGACGAACGGGATCACGTTCCAGATGCAGGCCGAGGTGGACGGGGTCGTGTTGATCCCGTCGGTGATCATCAGGCCCTGGGTCACGATCACCGAGCACGGCAGGCACCGGGTCTTCTGCTACCCGGTCGCCGAGGAGAATCTCACGGCAGATCCGGACACTCCGCCGATGCGGCTGGTCGAGGTCTACAAGGCGCTCGGAGACGAGCGGCGGCTGCGGATGCTCCACATCCTCTCCGTAGGGCCTGCATCGCTCGCGGAAATCACATCCCGGGTCGATCTGGCCAAGTCGACCGTCCACCACCACCTCACCGTGCTACGCCGGGCCGGCCTGGTGCGGGTAACCGTGGGGGCGGAGAAGGAGTACAGCCTGCGTTCCGACGCGGTGCCGGATGCCGCCGACCTGTTGTCGACCTTCCTGGCAAACACCGCCTGAGATTCGAAAAGGAGAAAAAATGAGAACCGGACTGGAACTGATAGAGCTCGCCCGGGTGATGTCCGACGACAATCATCGGCGCACCGATCACCGGCGGATGGCCTCGTCCATCGACGGCACGCCAGCACTGCTGACGCGGATCCGCCGCAGATTTGGCAAGCGGCTGATCGCCGCAGGCAACCGCATGGTGTACGGGCGCCGAGCCCGCACGGTCACTCCTTGTTGACGAGTGCTTCTGGCGCCGATTGAGGGCCGGGCAACCGGCCCTCAATCGCGTCCCGTTCACGAGGGAAACCGAGTGGCCCGGGGTTTGCTACCTTCTCGGTGAGACCAAGGGGTGTCCATGGGAGAAAAGAAGGTCGGGTCGGTGAGCCACTACTACGGCGCGATCGGAGTTGCCGGTATCAGCGTTACCGCAGAGTTGAACGTCGGAGACACGATCCATGTGATCGGCCACACGTCCGACTTCACCCAGACGATCGATTCGATGCAAGTCGATCACGAACAGGTGGAGTCGGCGGGAGCCGGCGACCAGATCGGCATCAAGGTGGTCGACCGCACCCGAATCCACGATGAGGTCTTCCGGGTAACGGACGACTGACGGTCGCTTCGAACCGCCGACGTAGGGTCGTAGCGCCAGGGCGGGTTGCTTCGACTCGCCGCGTCGGTGCGCCATGTGGTTCGAGGTTCGAGCCGAATGAACATCTCCATCAAGACCGTCGAGACCCACATGACGGCGGTGTTGCGCAAGCTGCAGCTGAGTAACCGTCACGAGCTGGCCCGCTGGGCCTCCGACCGCAGGATCGTCTGAGTCAGAGCACGGACTTGCCCTCTCCGATCACCGTCACCCCTTGCGAGCGGGTGTCACATGGTCGAGACGGCCAGGATGTTCCCCTCGCTGTCCTTGAACCAGGCGACCTGGCTCCCGTCGGGAGCGGTGAACACCCCGTCCACGGTCTGGAGCCCCTCGAAGTCGTAGTCCTCGAGGACCACGCCGGAGGCGCGCAGCTGGGCGATGGCAGCGTCGAAGTCTTCGGTCGTGAACGAGGCCGCCGTCGCCTGGTTGGTGCCGGCGAAACCCGATGGGTAGACGAGGAAGCGGGCACCGCCGGTCTCGTACCAGGCTCCCTCGTCCTCCGCCTCCTCGACCGGCGTCAGGCCCAGCTTGTCGACGTACCAGGCCTTGGCCCGGGCATAGTCCGAGGCCGGGAGCGTGGCGTGCAGTGACAGACCGTTGAACATGGATTCCCCTTCTTCGTCGGCGATCTTGCGGCAGAGAGACAACGCCCGGTGAAGTGCCCTCGGCTCTGTCGCGAGCGCCGAATCCCGAAGAGCGTGTACCGGCCTACCCCCGCAACCGAGTCAGCTCGGCGGGAACATCGATACTTCGGTGGACGCCATCGGCGACGACGATCTCTCCGCCGACGATGACCGTGTCCACGTCGTCGGC
>JAZGDZ010000004.1:0-43350 GCA_036478235.1 Acidimicrobiia bacterium
GGTATCGGCCGCAGTTCTATTTCCGGACGACGGATGTGACCGGGTCGATCGGGTTGCCTTCGGGCACCGAGATGGTGATGCCTGGTGACAACACGGAGATGAAGGTGGAGTTGATCGCTCCGATCGCTATGGATGAGGGGCTGCGTTTCGCCATCCGTGAAGGGGGCCGCACCGTCGGCGCCGGCCGCGTCACCAAGATCAACAAGTAAAAGGAAGGAGTTAGGGATTAGGCATCAGGCATTAGGAAGAAAACTCAACACCTAACACCTAACACCTAACACCCAAGGACCACGAAATGACCGACGAGCCCAGAATCCGGATCCGCCTGAAGGCGTACGACCACGAAGTGGTCGACGAGTCGGCGCGCAAGATCGCCGAGACGGCTCTGCGGACCGAAGCCCGGATCAAGGGTCCGGTGCCGCTGCCCACAGAGATCCATCGCTACACCGTGGTGCGCGGCCCGCATGTTCACAAGGACTCGCGGGAGCACTTCGAGATGCGCATCCACAAGCGGCTCATCGACATCTTGGAACCCACGCCGAAGACGGTCGACGCGCTGATGCGGCTCGACCTTCCGGCGGCTGTGGAAGTGGAGATCAAGACGTGAAGGCGATCCTCGGTGAGAAGATGGGCATGACCCAGATCTTCGATGACAACGCCCAGGCGATCCCGGTCACGGTCATCAAGGCCGGGCCGTGCCGCGTCGTCCAGATCAAGACGGCAGCCAGCGACGGTTATGACGCGATCCAGATCGCCTACCGCGAGCTGCCACCGAATCGCGCCATCAAGCCGGTCGCGGGTCACTTCGCCAAGGCCGGCCTCGTTCCCCACAAGCACCTCGTCGAGATTCGGGTCGATGACATCTCCGCCTATACGGTCGGCCAGGAGATCGGCGTCGCCGACGTCCTCGAAGAAGGTGCCCGCGCCGATGTCGCCGGGATCAGCAAGGGCAAGGGGTTCCAGGGTGTCATGAAGCGCCACAACTTCAAGGGACAGGGCGACGGCCACGGCGTCCATCGGGTCCATCGGGCGCCTGGATCGATCGGAGCGTGTGCTACTCCGGCTCGGGTGTTCAAAGGCATGAAGATGGCCGGCCGCATGGGTGGTGAGAAGACGACCGTCCTCAACCTCGAAGTAGTGCAGGTCGATGCCGAGCGCGGTCTTCTCATGCTGCGCGGCGCCGTCCCCGGGTCCAAGGGCTCGGTGGTGCTGGTGCGAGAGGCGGTGAAGGCTCGTGGCTGACGCTCCAAAGGCCAGCGTGTTCACCTCGGCCGGTGTTGCCAAGGGCGAGATCACTCTCGACCCGGCGGTGTTCGGGATCGAGCCCAACACCGCGGTGATGCATCAGGTCGTGACGGCCCAGCGAGCGGCCGCCCGATCGGGCTCCGCGTCCACCAAGACCCGCGCCCAGGTACGTGGCGGCGGTCGCAAGCCGTGGCGTCAGAAGGGGCTGGGACGTGCCCGGCAGGGTTCCATCCGTTCCCCGCAGTGGAAGGGCGGCGGTGTCGCCCACGGACCCAAGCCGCGCAGTTATGCCCAGCGCACGCCGAAGAAGATGAAGCGCCTCGCCCTGCGCAGCGCTCTCTCGGCGCGAGCCGCCGCGGACGCGATCAAAGTGGTGGAGTCGATCGACTGGGAGGGTCCCAAGACCAAGTCGGCGGTAACCCTGCTCGAGGGCATGGGCATCGAAGGCAAGGCCCTGTTCGTGCTGGCACCCTCCGACCGAATCGCAGAGCGATCGGTGCGCAACCTGCCTCGGGTCAACGTGCTCACGGTCGGGCAGCTGAACACCTACGACGTGCTGTGGGCCGATGCCATCGTCTTCACCGGCGACACGGTGGGCATGGTCGGGGGCGGCGGCTTCGAGGTCGCCGCGGACGACTTCGTCCGCGACGACGAGGGAGATGAATCGTGAAGAACCCACGCGACATCATCATCACCCCGGTCGTCTCCGAGAAGTCGTACGACCTCATCGAGGACTCGAACACGTACACGTTCGAGGTGGACCCACGGGCGAACAAGACCGAGGTCCGCCATGCGATCGAGGCCATCTTCGGGGTGAAGGTGGTGCGTGTGAACACGATGAACCGCAAGGGCAAGTACAAGCGCACCGGCTATGTGATCGGCAAGCGCCCCGATCGCAAGCGGGCGTTCGTCACTCTGTCCGTCGGCGACGAGATAGACATCTTTGGAGTGTGAGCAGGTGAGTGACGTGCATTCAGTGATGCGGCCAGGCAGGACTTCAGACCTCAGACTTCAGACCACCTCTGATGTCTGGAACCTGATGTCTGATGTCTGCCATTGCGGCCTACATGCGCACGCCCGTGAAGGAGCGCCGCAATGGCAGTGAAGAAGTACAAGCCGACGTCACCGGGCCGCCGCTTTCGCACCGTGTCCGACTTCGCCGAGATCACCAAGTCAGAGCCGGAGAAGAGCCTGCTCGAGAAGAAGAAGTCGACCGGGGGCCGCAATTCGTACGGTCGCAAGACCGCGCGGCACCGCGGCGGGGGACACAAGCGTCGCTATCGCGTGGTGGACTTCCGCCGCGAGAAGGACGGGGTGCCGGCCCGGGTCGCCGCCATCGAGTACGACCCCAACCGCAACGCCCGCATCGCTCTCCTTCACTACAAGGACGGCGAGAAGCGCTACATTCTGGCCCCGCTCCGCGTCTCGGTGGGGGATCGGCTCGAGTCGGGCTCGCGGGCAGAGATCAGTTCCGGCAACGCACTGCCGCTCAGAAACATCCCCGCCGGCACGATGGTGCACGCCGTCGAGCTTCGGCCCGGTGGGGGGGCGAAGCTGGGACGCTCCGCCGGCGCCGCGATCCAGCTGGTGGCGAAGGAAGGATCGCTCGCCTTGCTCCGACTTCCTTCGGGCGAGATGCGCAACGTCCCGCTCGACTGTCGGGCGACGATAGGTCAGGTGGGCAACGTGGAGGCGGAGCTGGTCAAGGGCGGCAAGGCCGGTCACAGCCGATGGAAGGGCATCCGTCCGCAGACGCGCGGTGTCGCCATGAACCCGGTCGATCACCCGCTCGGCGGTGGTGAGGGCAAGTCCAGCGGGGGCCGGCACCCGGTGAGCCCGTGGGGCAAACCGGAGGGGCGAACCCGCAAGAAGCACAAGGCGAGCGACAAGTTCATCGTCCGCCGCCGAATGAAGAAGGGACGGAAGTGATGGCCCGCAGTGTGAAGAAGGGGCCGTTCGTGGACGAGCACCTCCTCAAGAAGGTCGAACAGGCGAACAAGACCAACGACAAGAGGGTGATTCGAACCTGGAGCCGCCGCTCCACGATCATCCCCGAGATGGTGGGCCAGACTCTCGCCGTCCACGACGGGCGCAAGCACGTACCGGTCTATATCACCGAGTCGATGGTGGGCCACAAGCTGGGCGAGTTCGCCCCGACCAGGACGTTCCGGGGCCACAACACCGGCGACCGCGCTGCGAGGAAGGCATGAAGGTCTACGCCCGCTCCCGCTTCATCCGGCAATCGCCGTACAAGGTTCGCCGTGTGCTCGACCTGGTGCGGGGCCTGCCCGTGCCCGAGGCGCGCGAGGTACTCGCGTTCACAAATCGGCGCGCCGCCGAACCGATCGTGAAGGTGCTCGAGTCGGCGGTGGCCAATGCCGGCCACAATCACTCGCTCGACGCGGAGGAGCTGGCGGTGGTCGAGGCGTTTGCCGACGAAGGACCGACCCTCAAGCGCTACAAGCCGCGCGCCAGGGGACGCGCCACCCAGATTCTCAAGCGGACCAGTCACATCACGATCGTGGTGGGAGACGGCCGCGACGACTCGGACACGGAGGAGGTGATCTAGGGATGGGCCAGAAGATCCACCCGTACGGACTCCGCCTCGGCATCGTCACCGACTGGAAGTCGCGCTGGTACAGCGAGAAGGACTACGCGACCCAGGTGATCGAGGACGCCTCGATTCGCAAGACTCTGGAAGACGAGCTCACCCGAGGGGCGGTCTCCCGAGTGGAGATCGAGCGCATCGGCGACAAGAAGGTTCAAATCGACATCCACACCGCCCGGCCCGGCGTCGTCATCGGCCGCAGCGGGTCTGAAGTGGAGCGCCTGCGCATGTTGCTGGAGAAGCTCACCAGCCGTCAGATCAAGATCAACGTCATCGAGGTCCAGGACCCGGAGACCGACGCCCAGCTGCTCGCCCGTGGAATCGCCGATCAGCTCCAGGGGCGGGTCTCGTTCCGCCGCGCCATGAAGCGGGCCGTCCAGACCGCCATGAAGGCCGGCGCCCAAGGAGTGCGAGTTCAGTGTTCGGGGCGGCTCGGTGGTTCCGACATGGGCCGTCGCGAGTGGTACCGCGAGGGACGCGTCCCGCTGCACACTTTGCGCGCCGACGTGGACTTCGGCCAGGCGACCGCGCACACGACGGTGGGCACGATCGGCGTGAAGGTATGGGTCTATCGCGGCGACGTCCTTCCTTCCCTCTCGGCGACCCGCGAGAAGATCGCGGCCGAGGCGGCGCTGGCTGCCGGCGGCCCCGCATCGCGTCGGGCGCCGGCCAAGGCCCGTGTTGAGGCGGCGGCCGGCGAGAGGCGCGGCGGCCTCATCGAGGCCGGCGGCGGGAAGCGGCTGATCGAGGCCGGCGGCGGGAAACGGCTGGTCGAGGCCGGCGGCGGCAAGAAGGTCGACGCCGACTCGGCCGAGGCCGACTTCGAAGAGGAGAAGCAGGTGGCCGAAGAGGTCCTTGACGTCTCGTCGGAGGCGAAGCCCGCCGCGGAGGAGCAGGACACGGCGACCGCCACGACGGTTGAGCCGGTCGACGACGCTCCCCTGGAGGAGGCCGAGAAGGCCCCGGTGGAGGCGGTCGAGGTGGAGGCCGAGGAGGCCCCGGTGGAGGCGGTCGAGGTGGAGGCCGAGGAGGCCCCGGTGGAGGCCGGGGAGCCTGCGGTGGAAGAGGAGGCCGGGAAGCCTGCGGTGGAGGAGGCTGCGGCCGAGGAGCCCGACGAACCCGAGAAGCCGAAGAAGTTCAGGCTGACCCGGAAGTCGAAGAAAGCCGCCGACACCGAGGAGGGGGCTTAGTGCGATGCTGATGCCCAAGCGCGTCAAGTGGCGTAAGCACCACCGCGGCCACATGCGAGGTATGGCCAAGGGCGGCACCATGGTCTCTTTCGGGGACTTCGGGTTGCAGTCGATGGAGCCGGGGTGGATCACATCGCGCCAGATCGAGGCTGCTCGGGTAGCGATGACTCGGCACATCAAGCGTGGCGGCAAGGTGTGGATCACGATCTTCCCGGACAAGCCCGTGACTCAGAAGCCTGCCGAGACTCGTATGGGCTCGGGCAAGGGGAATCCCGAGTTCTGGGTGTCGGTGGTCAGGCCGGGCCGCGTCATGTTCGAGCTGTCGGGGGTCAATGAGGCGGTGGCCCGTGAGGCCCTGCGCCTGGCGGCCAACAAGCTGCCGGTGAAGTGCAAGTTCGTGATGAGGGAGGAAGTGTGAGGGCCTCAGAGCTACGCGACCTCCCATACGAGGAGTTGCAGGAGAAGCTGGGCGACTCGAAGGAGGAGCTCTTCAACCTTCGCTTTCAGTTGGCCACCAATCAGCTGGACAACACGACCCGCCTGAGGAGCGTGCGCCGCGAAATCGCCCGCATCGCTACGGCCATGCGGGAGCAGGAGATCGAGGCGTACTACGAGTTGGAGGACGAGGGCGATGAGTGATCGCGGGCGCCGCAAGGTGCGTACCGGTGTGGTCGTCTCCGATGCGCGGGATAAGACCGTGACGGTCGAGATCACCAGCACGGTGCGACACCCCATCTACATGAAGACCGTGCGCAGCAGCACGAAGCTGCACGCCCACGACGAGGAGAACGCGGCTCACATCGGCGACACGGTGCTCATCATGGAGACGCGTCCGATCTCGAAGTCGAAGCGGTGGCGTCTCGTGGAGATCGTGGAGCGTGCCAGATGATTGCCCAGGAGAGCCGTCTCAAGGTGGCCGACAACACGGGGGCCAAGGAGGTCCTTTGCATCAGGGTGCTCGGTGGTTCCGGCCGCCGTTATGCCGGAATCGGCGACATAATCGTGGCGACCGTCAAGGACGCCATCCCCGGAGGCTCGGTGAAGCGCGGCGAGATCGTGAAGGCGGTCGTGGTCCGGACTCACAAGGAACGCAGGCGCTCCGACGGGACGTATATCCGGTTCGACGACAACGCCTGCGTCATCCTCAACGAGCAGCGTCAGCCCCAGGGAACCCGCATCTTCGGCCCGGTGGGCCGCGAACTGCGCGATAAGCAGTTCATGCGCATCGTCTCACTCGCCCCGGAGGTGATCTGATGGAACTCCACGAAGGCGACCAGGTGATGGTCGTGTCCGGCAAGGACAAGGGCAAGGAATCCCGCATTGCCCAGGTCATGCCGCGAAAGGGCAAGATCATCGTGGAGGGGGTCGCTACGGCGCGCCGCCACACCAAGCCCACAGGTCAGACGATGCAGGGCGGGATAGTGGACAAGGACATGCCGATCGACGCCTCGAACGTCATGATCATGTGCCCCTCGTGCGGTCCGACCCGGATCGGTCACGCGGTCGATGGCGATGGTCACAAACGCCGCACCTGCCGCAAATGCGGAGGTGACCTGTGATCCCCCGCCTCAAGCAACAGTATCTGGACGAGGTCCAGGCCGCTCTGAAGGACCAGCTGAGTCTCGACAACGTCATGACGGTCCCAACGCTCGACAAGATCGTGCTGAACGTTGGAGTGGGCGGTGCGATGGTGGACAAGAGCCTGATCGACGCCGCGATCGAGGATCTCGCCACGATCACCGGGCAGCGCCCCAGGGTGAACAAGGCGCGCAAGTCGATCGCCAACTTCAAGCTGCGCGAGGGTGTCCCGATCGGCGTCTCGGTCACGTTGCGGGGCGACCGGATGTGGGAGTTCTTCGACCGCCTCATCGCCGTCGCCATTCCCCGAATCCGCGATTTCCGAGGGCTCAACCTCAGGTCGTTCGACGGCGGCGGTAACTATTCGCTCGGAGTGACCGAGCAGCTGATTTTTCCAGAAATCGATTACGACAAGGTGACGCAGGTGAGGGGCATGGACATCACGATTTGCACGACGGCCGACGACGACGAGGGGGCACGGGCACTGCTCGAGGCCTTCGGCTTCCCGTTCCGCCGCACTCAAACCGAAGCCGCGGGGGTTTGAAATGGCCAAGAAGTCTCTGATTGCAAAGTCGAAGCGCAAGCCCAAGTTCAAGGTGCGCGCCTACAACCGGTGCGGGCGCTGTGGCCGGCCGCGTGCCTATATCCGCAAGTTCGGTATGTGCCGGCTCTGCGTTCGCCAGCTGGCTCATCGCGGCGAACTCCCCGGTGTGAGAAAGGCCTCGTGGTAGCGATGATGATCGATCCCGTTTCCGACATGCTGACTCGAATCCGCAACGCCAACATGGCGTTGCATCCGACGGTTTCGATGCCGTCGTCCAAGCTCAAGGAGCAGATCGCGACAATCCTCGTCAGTGAGGGTTACGTCGAGGCCTTCGACGTGCAGACCGATGGTGCCCATCGCACGCTGGACCTCAAGCTTCGCTACGGTAAGGGCCGGGCGAGGGTCATCAACGGGCTGCGTAGCGTTTCCAAGCCGGGTCGCCGCGTCTACGCCGGAGCCTCGGAACTGCCCCGAGTCAACGGCGGCCTCGGGGTTGCGGTCGTCTCCACTTCTCAGGGCCTGTTGCCCGATCGTGAAGCCCGCCGCCGCCGTCTCGGTGGCGAAGTCTTGTGTGAGGTGTGGTGATGAGTCGCATCGGCCAGGCTCCCGTCGAGGTTCCCGCCAGCGTGGACGTCACTTTCGAAGGCCGGACCGCCACCGTGAAAGGCGCCAAGGGAACGCTGACCAGGACGTTCAGCGATCGTGTCTCATTCGAGCAGGAGGACGACAAGATCATCGTGAAGCGCGACGGCGAGGATCGCGAGGCGAAGGCCCTGCACGGCCTGAGCCGGGCGCTGCTCCACAACATGGTCGTCGGCGTGTCAGAAGGGTATTCAAAGGAGCTGGCCACCGTGGGGGTTGGCTACCGGGCCATCCTCCAGGGCAAGACCCTGGAACTGCAGGTCGGTTTCTCCCACTCGGTGTACATCGAGACCCCGGATGGGATCGAGTTCGAAGTGCCCGAGCAGACGAAAATCATCGTGAGGGGTATAGATAAGGAGCTCGTCGGGCAGGTGGCAGCCGATATCAGGTCGGTACGCCCGCCGGAGCCTTACAAGGGCAAGGGAATTCGCTACGTGGATGAGTACGTGCGGCGCAAGGCAGGCAAGGCGGGGATTGCCCGATGAGGGGTTCACGTTCGCATGCCCGCAAGCGCCGCCATTTCCGCGTGCGTAAGTCGATTCGAGGCACCGCCGGTCGCCCCCGTCTGGCCGTCTTCCGCAGCAACCGGTACATCTACGCGCAGGTCATCGACGATGAGGCGGGCTGCACGGTGGCCGCTGCCTCGTCCCACGAGAAGGCGTTGCGCGATCGCTCCCTGACTGTTGACACCGCGGCGGAGGTCGGCAAGCTGATTGCCTCCCGGGCCAAGAACGCGGGAATAGAGGCGGTCGTATTCGATCGCGGCGGCTTCAAGTTCCATGGACGCGTCAAAGCAGTGGCCGACGCCGCACGTGAGGAAGGACTCAAGCTGTGACGAGCAGAGATCGAAACCGAGGCCGGCGCGAGGCGCGTTCGATGGACGGACCCCAGTTAGACGAGCGCGTCATCCACATCAACCGCGTGGCCAAGGTGGTCAAGGGCGGCCGACGCTTCTCGTTCACCGCGCTCGTCACGGTGGGTGACGGCAAGGGCAAGGTGGGGATCGGCTACGGCAAGGCCAAGGAGGTCCCGACTGCGATCCAGAAGGGATTCGAGGAGGCCAGGAAGCAGATGGTCCAGATCCCGATGGCGGGCACGACGATCATCCACAAGAACATTGGCAGACAAAGCGCCTCGCGGGTTCTCCTCAAGCCGGCATCGCCCGGTACCGGCGTCATTGCGGGCGGCGCGGTGCGCCAGATCCTCGAGGCGGCCGGGGTGCGCGACATCCTGGCCAAGTCGCTCGGGTCGCCTACGCACCTCAACGTCGCCAAGGCAACCATGAACGCCCTGTTGACCCAGCAGCGGCCGGACCAAGTGGCGGCGCGCCGCAACAAGACGCCCGAGGAGATCACCCCTCCGGCGCTACTGGCTGCCTACCGCACCGCCGAATTGGGCAAGGCCGCTTCGACGGACACATAGACCCGGAGAACCGACGCGATGGCGAAAAAGAAGAACAGCCTGAAGATCACCCTGGTTCGCAGCACAATCGGCCAGAAGCCGAAGACGCGTGCTGCTGTCAGGACGCTCGGCCTGCGCAAGATCCGCCAAACCACCGAGCGCCCCGACACCCCGGACGTGCGCGGTCTGATCCATCAGGTCCGGCATCTCGTGGAGGTCGAGGAAGCATGAAGCTGCACCATCTCAAGCCCGCCCAGGGTTCCAAGAAGCGCAAGATCCGTGTGGGGCGGGGTGAGGGCGGTCGGCGCGGCAAGACGGCCGGGCGCGGCACCAAGGGCTCCAAGGCCCGCGGGACCGTCCCCGCCTGGTTCGAGGGCGGCCAGATGCCGCTCTACCGCCGGCTTCCCAAACTCAAGGGCTTCAAGAACCGCAACCGGATCGAGTACACGGTGGTAAACGTCGAGCGCCTCAACGACTTCCGCAAGGGGGCGACGGTGGGTCCCGAGGAGCTGCGGGCCCGCGGGCTCGCCAGGAAACGAGGCCCGGTCAAGATCCTCGGCCAGGGCGAACTGAAGAAGGAACTGACCGTACGGGCCCATGCGTTCAGCGTTGGGGCGGTCGAGGCGATTCAGGCCGCCGGCGGCACGGTGGAAGTGGTCGAGCAGTGAGTCGCCAGTCCTCAGTCCCCAGTCACCAGCAGATCCACGCGTGGAGACTGGAGACTGGAGACTGGAGACTTGGCGCTTGACCCCGATAAAGTCCCTCCCGATCTACGAGGCCCAGTAACGAATGCTTTCCGTTTACCGCAACATGTTCCGGATCCGGGATCTCCGGAACAAGGTCCTGTTCACGCTGATGATCTTCGCCATCTACCGGCTGGGGGCGGCGGTTCCGGTTCCTGGGATCGACCTCGATCGAGTGCAGGAATTCGCCGAAGATGCATCGTCGGCCGGCATCGTCGGGCTGCTCAACCTGTTCAGCGGCGGCGCGCTCGAGACGTTCTCCGTGTTCTCGCTCGGGATCATGCCCTACATCACGGCGTCCATCATCATGCAGCTGTTGGCCGTCGTCATCCCGAGATTGCAGCGGCTCCAGGACGAGGGTGCGACAGGTCAGAAGGTCGTCACCCAGTGGACTCGTTACATCACGGTCGTCCTCGCCCTGCTGCAGTCGACCGGACTCACCTTCCTCTTCAACCGAGGGATTCTCACCGGCGGCATCAACCTGATCCCGAACTACACACCGGGAAGGGTGTTGATCATCGTGATCACGCTCACTGCCGGCACCGCCTTCATCATGTGGCTCGGTGAGCTGATCTCGCAACGCGGCATCGGCAACGGCATGTCGCTCATCATCTTCGTCAGCATCATCAGCCAGATCCCTTCCCAGTTCGTAGTGCTCAGCACCTCGACCAACGGGTACGTCAACGTCAGGTTCTGGCTGGTCGTCGCCATGTTCCTGGTGATGACTGCGGGCATCATCTTCGTGGACCAGGGTCAGCGGCGGATTCCGATCCAGTTCTCCAAGCGAGTCAGGGGCCGCAGGGTGATGGGCGGCCAGAGCACCTACATCCCGCTCAAGGTCAACACGGCCGGCGTGATCCCCGTGATCTTCGCTTCGAGCGTGCTCTACTTCCCGGCCCTCATCGCCACCTCGATTCCGGCAGAGGGGTTCTTCGGCCCGGTGCGCAATTTCGTCAACGACAACCTGGTGAGCGCCCAGACCTACTGGTACGTGTTCCTGTTCGGCCTGCTCATCGTCTTCTTCACGTACTTCTATACCGCGATCCAGTTCGATCCGGCGCGACAGTCCGACATGATCCAGCGTCAGGGCGGTTTCGTTCCGGGCATTCGCCCGGGATCGCAGACGACTCGCTACCTCGAGCACATCCTGTCGCGGATCACGCTGCCCGGGTCGCTTTTCCTGGCCTCGGTCGCGGTGCTCCCTTCGCTCGTGGCGATCTGGTTCGGCCTATCCCTCGGGTTCTCCGGCATCTCGATCCTGATCGTGGTCGGAGTCGCGCTGGAGACGATGAAGCAGATCGAAAGCCAGCTCATGATGCGCAACTACGAGGGGTTTCTTTCGTGAGGAGGATCACTCCCCCCTTGCGGGGGAGTCAGCGGCGCCCCGCGCCGCTGGAGGGGGGTAATCGCTCTTTCCTTTCCCGGCGGGTCCCCTGCACCCCGCCTCCTCCACA
The DNA here is from genome assembly GCA_036478235.1 of Acidimicrobiia bacterium. Lineage (GTDB taxonomy): Bacteria > Actinomycetota > Acidimicrobiia > Spongiisociales > UBA11373 > JACZWZ01. The sequence goes on from JAZGDZ010000004.1 coordinate 11,406, forward strand.
AGGCGGGGCCCCTGCCCCGCCGTGGCCGTGGTCGTTGGAGCGGGTCGCTAGTGGGTCGCCGCCTCCTCATCCTCGGCCCGCCCGGGGCAGGCAAGGGAACCCAGGCCGCCATGCTGAGCCGAGCCATCGGGATCCCCCATGTCTCGACCGGAGTGATGTTGCGCGATCACGTGGATCGTGGGACCGCTCTCGGCGCCGGAGCCAAGGAAATCATGGAAAGTGGGGGGCTCGTACCCGACGACATCGTCATAGCCATGGTCGAGGAGCGCCTCGGCGCGCCCGATGCGGCGTGCGGCTTCCTGCTCGACGGCTTCCCGAGGACGGCGGCTCAGGCCGAGGCGCTCGACGAGGTGCTCGGCGAGGAGAGCGGCCTCGAGGCCGTGGTCAATCTCGAGGCGCCGGAAGATGAGGTAGTGCAGCGCATCCTGGCCCGGGGTCGCAGCGACGACACCGAGGAGGCGGTTCGCACCCGCATCGCCGTGTACCGCATACAGACCGCACCATTGATCGACCTCTACACGAGACGGGGAATCCTGACCCGGGTGGACGGTGTCGGCCCCATCGACGAGATCCTGGCGAGGATCGTGGCGGTGCTCGCTTCGTGATCACGATGAAGACAGCGGAGGATTTTGCCCGGATGCGGCGGGCGGGGCGGGTAGTGGCCCAGGTCCACGATGCGGTTCGTGAGGCAGCCGAGCCCGGCGTGTCCCTGCTGGACCTGGATGTGATCGCCGCCAGAGTCATCGAGGCCGGGGGATGCACCGCCAACTTCCTCAACTACCACGGTTTTCCGGCGAGCATCTGTCTGTCGCTGAACAACGAGATAGTCCATGGCATCCCGTCGAAGCGCGAGCTGAAGGATGGAGACATCCTTTCGCTCGACGCCGGGGCGATCTTCGAGGGCTGGCATGCCGACGCCGCCATCACACTCGGCATCGGCGAGATCGGCTCCGAGGCCCAGAAGCTGATCGACGTTACCGAGCGTGCCTTGTGGGCCGGCATCGAAGAGTCGCGACCCGGTGTCCGGCTCGGTGACATCGGCCATGCCATCTCCTCTTTGGCCGCGCCGCACGGATACGGAATCGTCAGGGAGTACACCGGGCACGGTATCGGGCTCCAGATGCACGAGGACCCTCAGGTGCTCAACTACGGGACTCCGGGCAAGGGCATGAAGCTCAAGGCGGGGATGGCGATATGCATTGAACCGATGTTCAACATCGGAACCTACGAGACGAGGGTGCTCGACGACGGGTGGACGGTCGTCACCGCCGATGGGAGCCTGTCGGCCCACTTCGAGCACACCTTGGCGATCACTCCGGATGGGCCTGAAGTGCTCACACTTCCGTAGGGCGGCAGCGGGCAGATTTCAGATCTCAGATTTCAGATCTCAGAATAGGACCCTCTTCGATGTCTGATGTCTGATGTCTGATGTCTGATGTCTGATGTCTGATGTCTGATGTCTGATGTCTGATGTCTGAATGTCTGATGTCGCGGACTTGTCCTGTCGAACCCGCTGGGTTACCCTTTCTGGCCGGCCCTTCGGGGCCAGTTTGATGTGCGCACCGGTAGTGCCTGCTGCAGGAGACTGTTGTCGGGACTTCCGGTGCGGCGTGGAAAGAGTCGAGACGACACCGCTGACGAGCGAGTCGGTTGCCGTCGTCGGGCCTCAGCCTTCACCCGATCGGGGTGTCGCCTGCGCTCGCCGGGGCCAACGAGGACAGACATGGACAGACATGAAGGTACGCCCCAGCGCCAAGAAGATGTGTGAGAAGTGCCGCATCATTCGGCGGCATGGTCGCGTCTGGGTGATCTGCCCCAATCCTCGTCACAAGCAGCGGCAGGGGTGATGCATGGCAAGAATTTCAGGAGTTGACCTTCCCCGCGACAAGCGGGTCGAAGTCGGCCTCACCTACATCTTCGGTGTGGGGCGGAGCCGTGCGGTCGACACCTGCCTCAGGCTCGGCATCGATCTCGACACGAAGGTACGCGATCTCACCGACACCGAGGTGCAGAAGATCCGCAAGCACATCGAGGATCACTATCGGGTCGAGGGCGACCTGCGCCGGGAGGTCTCGCAGAACATCAAGCGCAAGGTGGAGATCGGTTCCTATCAGGGGATTCGCCACCGCCGCGGGCTGCCGGTGCGCGGCCAGCGGACCCACACGAACGCCCGCACCCGCAAGGGTCCGCGTAAGGCGATCGCGGGGAAGAAAAAGGCCCCCAAGATCTAGCATCCCGAGGAGTTTCTGAATTGGCCGATAAGAAGAAGACACGTCGCCGGGAACGGAGGAACACCCTCCACGGCCAGGCGCACATCACAGCCAGTTTCAACAATACGATCATCAACATCACCGATCAGGAGGGCAACACTCTGGTGTGGACCTCCGGTGGAACGGTCGGTTTCAAAGGTTCCCGCAAGTCGACGCCCTATGCCGCTCAGGTCGCCGCCGAGCAGGCGGCGCGGCGCGCCGGCGAGTACGGGATGCGCAAGATCGACGTGATCGTTCGTGGCAGTGGCTCGGGGCGAGAAACGGCCATCCGGACTCTGCAGACGATGGGGATGGAGGTCACCGGAATTCGTGACATCACGCCCATCCCGCATAACGGAGTCCGCCTCAAGAAGCGTCGGAGGGGCTGAACCATGGCTCGGTACACCGGACCGGTCTGCAAGCTGTGCCGCCGGGAGCGCACCAAGCTGTTCCTCAAGGGAGCCAGGTGCGAGTCGTCGAAGTGCGCCATCGAACGCAAGCCCTACCCGCCAGGTGAGCACGGCAGGGGGCGCATTCGCGAGACTCAGTACCTCATCCAGCTGCGTGAAAAGCAGAAGGCACGTCGCATCTACGGCGTGCTCGAGAAGCAATTCCGCGGCTATTACAAGGAGGCGGCCCGCCGGAAGGGGATCACAGGCGAGATCCTCCTTCGCATCCTCGAGAGCCGGCTCGACAACGTCGTGTATCGGGCTCGCTTCGCCGAGTCTCGGTCCCAGGCTCGCCAGCTGGTCTCACACGGTCACTTCCGTGTCAACGGCCGCCGAGTCACGGTCCCGTCCTACCGAATCCGTCCGGGCGACGTCGTCACGCTCAAGGAGCGGAGCAAGGACTTGCTCGTCGTCCAACACGCCATCGACACGTCCGGAAACCGGGCCGAGGTCGAGTGGCTCGATGTGGACGCCGATGCGCGCAAGATCGTCGTCACCGACCTCCCGAACCGGGCTCAGATCGACACCCAGGTTCAGGAGACGCTGATCGTCGAGCTCTACTCGAAGTAAGGGGAGCAATAGTGCTTATCGTCCAGCGTCCACAGATCGAAGAAGAGGTCGTATCCGACCTTCGCAGCCGGTTCATAGTCGACCCGCTCGAGCCGGGTTTCGGTTACACCCTCGGCAACACGCTTCGCCGCACGTTGCTTTCCCGCATCCCGGGGGCCGCGATCACCAGCGTGCGGATCGAGGGGGTGCAGCACGAGTTCTCGACGATCCCCGCGGTGGTCGAGGACGTCGTCGACATCATCCTCAACCTGAAGGGCGTCGTCCTGCGCTTCGAGGTCGACGAACCGCAGACCCTGTATCTCTCGGCGAAGGGGAAGTCCGCCGTGACCGCAGGTGACATCAAGCTCCCTCCCGGAGTCGAGGTCGTCAATGGTTCCCACCACATCGCATCGCTCTCTGCCTCGGGCAAGCTCGAGATCGAGATGGTGTGCGAGCGCGGCGTCGGATATCGCACCGCCGACAAGAACAACAAGGGTGAGGGCATCGGGGTGATCCCGATCGACAGCATTTTCTCACCGGTCCGCAAGGTCGCCTATACGGTGGAGAGCACCCAGGTCGGCCAGATGACGAACTTCGACAAGCTCGTCATGGATATCCACACCGACGGTTCGGTCTCGCCCCGCGAAGCTGTTTCCTCGGCGGGAAAGACGCTCAACGAGCTAATGGGGCTCTTCGCCGATTTCGGCGAGGGCATCGGCCTCGAGCTCGGCGACATCGTGACGACGGAGTCGGTGTCTCCCGACCTCGAGCTTCCGATCGAGGCTCTCGACCTTTCGGAGAGGCCGCGCAACTGCCTGCGCCGTGCCCAGATCCAGACGGTCGGAGAACTCGTGCTCAAGTCGCAAGAGGACCTGCTCAACATCACCAACTTCGGGCAGAAGAGTCTCGAGGAGGTTACGGCCAAGCTCGATGAGCTGGGCCTCTCGCTGCGCGCCTCCACCGACGAGGAGATCAGCGCCTGATGCCGCGGCCGAAGAGGGGACGTCGTTTGGGCGGAAGTGCCTCCCATCAGCGGGCGATCCTCAGCAACCTCGCCCAGGAGCTTTTCTGGGACGAACGGGTCACAACCACGGTGGCCAAGGCGAAGATGCTTCGGCCCTATGCGGAGAAGATGATCACGAAGGCGCGTCGCGGCTCGCTGCACGACCGGCGGATGATCCTCAAAGACATCGAGGACACAGAGGTCGTGACCCGGCTGTTCGACGAGGTGGCGCCCCGGTATGTGGAACGCCCCGGCGGCTACACCCGGATCGTTCGTCTCGGCCCCCGTCGCGGTGACGGCGCCGAGATGGCCATGATCGAACTCGTTTAGGGAGACCGCCGGTCGGTACCTGTCGCCCATCTCGACGACCATTGTCTCGCTCCGGGCGTGGCTGCGGCCTTCGGTCCTGGTCGGCCCCGGCGCCTTCGCATGGACGAGCCGCCCTACGGGCGGCGCTATTTGCTACCTGTTCGGCCCCGATCGCGGGTGTCGCCGATCGGGGACTTCCCGCCAACCGCCTGCTCTACGTCCGGTACTCCCGATGCGGCGCCATCTATCCGTGTGAGTAGCGCCGTCACAAGGCGATAACCTCAGCAGGATCATGCTTCAGCAACTCTGGCGCCGACTGCTTTCGCCATTTCGGCAGCGCGGCACCGCCGTGTTCCTCGTGCTGTCTCTGGTGGTCGGCGCGGTGGTGGGCCTGGCTGCGGCCGCCCTGATCGGTGCCTTGGAGCTGATCGGCGACGGTGTCGGCCGGCTTGGGGAAGCTATCGACAGCGATCGGTTGGCCGTGGTCCTTGCCCTGCCTGCTGGGATCCTCGTGGCCTGGTGGATCGCCAGGCGGTTCGCCCCCGAGACCGCCGGTGACGGCGTGCCCGAGGCAACCGAGGCGCTGGCGATCCGCTCCGGATACATACCGACCCGGGCGGCCCCGCTCAAGATCGTCAACACGGCCCTCACCCTCGGTTCGGGCGGCTCGGGCGGTAGAGAGGGACCCATCGTTCTGATCGGAGGGTCGATCGGCTCGTCGATCGCCCGGCACACCGGCCTCGGAGAGGATCGGGTGCGGAGCCTGGTGGCGGCGGGCGCCGGTGCCGCCATCGGCGCCTCGTTCAATGCTCCGATCGCGGGAATGCTGTTTGCGATGGAGGTGATCCTGGGCAACTTCGCCATCAGGCATCTCAATGCCGTGGTGGTTGCCTCGGTGACGGCAGCCGTCACCACCCGGTCGATCGTCGGAGAGGAACTCATCTTGAGGGCATTCCCGCACCGTGTGCGCGACGCCCGCGAGCTGCTCCTCTACGCGGGCCTGGGCGTCCTGGCGGCATTCGTTGGCTGGCTGTTTCTCAAGCTCGTCGATGGCGTCGAATCGCGGTCGGTGCTGCGGGTGAAGTGGCTTCGCCCGGTGCTGCTCGGGCTGGCGGTGGGTGGTATCGCCTGGAGAGTGCCAGAGGTCCTGGGCACCGGCCAGGAGTTCGCGCGCAGCCTGATCAACCTGGTGTCGACTGACTCGATCGTCTGGAGCACGCTCCTGTTCATCGGCGCGGCCAAGCTTCTCGCCACCGCGCTGACTCTGGGATCGGGCGGATCCGGCGGGGCCTTCATGCCGAGCCTGTTCCTCGGAGCTGTTCTCGGTGCAGCCTTCAGCGACTTGGTGGCGCCGGTCTGGACGTTCAGCGAACTGGAGCCGGGGGGTTTTGCAGTCGTCGGCATGGCTGCGATGTTCGCCGCCGTTGCCCGCGCTCCTCTCACCTCGATTCTCATCGTGTTCGAGATCACCCAGGACTACGGCCTGGTGCTTCCCCTCATGCTGGCGACGTCGCTGGCGACCTTCCTCGCCGACCGAATCCACCCCGACAGCGTGTATTCGATGGCGCTGGCGCGCAAGGGCATCCGTTTGTCGCGCCGCAGCGAGGTCGACTTGCTCGACACGGTGAGGGTGGGTGACGTGGCCAAGGCTTCACCCGCCGTCGTGGAGCCGGGGATGTCGACAGAGCACGCCCAGGAGCTCATGGATGAGACGAGGATGCACGGTGTTCCGGTGATCGATCCGGCAAAAGGGTTGGTCGGGATCATCACGGTCACCGACGTGGTGCGCTCCGGGGGACCCTCGCCCACGGTGCGGGTGGCCGATGCGATGACGCCCCGTCCGGTGACGGCGTCGCCGTCGACCCCGGTCTCGGAGGTCCTGCAACGGATGGCGTCACTGGGGATCGGCCGGGTCCCCATCGTGTCGGAAGAGGACCCCAGCCGCCTGGTCGGTCTCTTTCGTCGCGAGGACGCCGTAATGGCGTATCACCGCGCTCTGGGCCAGGAGGTCCACCACGACCTCGGTCGATCCAGGCTTCGGGCGAGGATCGCTCCGGAGACCGACTTTCACGACGTCGAGGTGGTCCGGGGATCTGTTGCGGATGGGCGGCGGCTCAGGGAGATTCCGCTGCCCGGCGGGGTGACCGTGGTGTCGGTCAGGCGAGGCACTCAGGTGGTGGTACCGGATGGGAGCACCGAGCTCCGGGCAGGCGACGTGCTGACCGTGTTCGCACGTCAGGGGCTCAGCGAGCAGCTCCTGGAGAGGTTGCACGCCGATGACACCGCCGAGCTCGATCGAGTAGTCGGCGAGGACGATGCCCGCTTCTTCGACCTCGAGGTGCCGCCCAACTCGATCGCCGACGGCAAACCGATCCGCGAGATCGCGGTCCCCGGGGGCTGCACGGTGGTGTCGGTGCGGCGCCTGGACGAGGTGCTCATACCGAAAGGCGACACAGTTCTGTTGGCCGGCGATGTGCTTACCGTGTTCGCCCAGCCCGCCTCGCGCCGAATCTTCGCCGAGCGGTTGGGGAGGAGTTAGGTATTAGGTATCGGGTATTAGGTATTGGGTATTAGGTATTAGGTATTAGGTATTAGGTATTAGGCAGAGTCTTCCTAACTCCTAACTCCTAACCCCTAACTCCTGAGGAAAACCATGACCCATCCGATCAGGCTCGGTGTGCAGATCGCGCCGCAGCACGGCACCTACCAGCAGATGCGTGTCGCCGCGGTCGAGGCCGAAGAGCGCGGCGCCGACATCGTGTTCAACTGGGATCACTTCTACCCGTTGTCGGGGGATCCCGACGGCGAGCACTTCGAGTGCTTCACGCAACTTGCCTCGTTTGCCGAGGCGACGTCCCGGGTGGAGATCGGCCCGCTCGTGGCGTGCAACTCCTACCGCAACCCCAACCTCCTCGCCGACATGGCCCGGACCATTGACCACATATCGGGGGGCCGGTTCATCCTCGGGATCGGGGCAGGCTGGTTCGAGCGGGATTACGACGAGTACGGATACGAGTTCGGTGAGAAGCCGGATCGGGCCCGCGCCCTCAAGGAGGCCCTGCCGGTCATCGAGCGCCGCCTGGCGGTTCTCAATCCGGCACCGGTGCGTCGAATCCCGCTGCTCGTCGCCGGCGGCGGCGAGCAGGTCATGCTCCGCCTGGCGGCCCGTCACGGCGACATCTGGCACGGCTTCGGCGATCCGGAGACGATCCGGCACAAGACGGCCGTGCTCGACAGGTGGTGTGAGACCGAAGGGCGCGATCCCGCCGCGATCGAGCGGTCCACCAGTGTCGGCGACCGCAAGGACGACCCGGGTTACGGCGACGAGCTGGTGGCCGCGGGGGCGACGCTGCTCACGTTCACCGTCGCCGGCCCGGATTTCGACCTGTCCTGGCTCGATGCCTGGGCGCGCTGGCGGGAGGCGCGGAACGGAGGGATTAGGGATTAGGGATTAGGTATTAGGCCTAACTCCTAACTCCTAACTCCTCACTCATGCCTTCTCGCTCCCAACTCCTCCGCCTTCTCACCGAGTACCACCCCGCCGATCCCGTCGAGCGGGAGTACCGGCTGGAGATGCTCGACCTGGCTGCGGTCGCCCATGATCCCTTCGACAGGAGCCATTACGAACCGGGGCACTTCACGGCCAGCGGATTCGTGATCCATCCCGACGGGGAGCGGGTCCTGCTGGTTCACCACGCCAAGATCGGCCGGTGGCTCCAGCCCGGAGGCCACATCGATCCCGATGACATCTCGCCGCTGCACGCCGCGCGACGAGAGATCGGTGAGGAGACGAGAGTGTTCGACTTGACCGCGGTCTCGGATTCGATCATCGACTTGGATGTCCACGTCTTCCCGGCGCTAGCAGCCCAGCTCGAGCACGAGCACTACGACCTTCGCTTCGCCTTCGTGGCGGCCGACGATCGAGTCGAGGTCGGCGACGGGGTGCTGGCGGCTCGCTGGGTATCTCCCTCCGACCTCGCCGGGCTGGAGGCAGACACTTCGGTGAGGCGCCCGATCGGCAAGCTTTTGCCGGCCTGACGGGCCCGGCCCGTGGTCTTGGCTGCGGGTTTGGGTCCTTCTCGGCTCCGATGCGCCTCCGCACGGTGGTGCCGCCCTGCGGGCGGCGCTGTGGGCTTGGCTACGGTGTTCGAGTCCTATCCGTCCTCGAACACCTCCGCATGGTGGTGCTGCCCTTCGGGCAGCGCTCCGTTTTACCTGCAACACCTACCGCGTTCCGGCTCTCGCGCCTGTAACGCAGCGTTCGAGTCCTAATCGGCCTCGAACGGCTGCGGATGATTCGTGCCGCCCTGCGGGCGGCGCTCTGCTGTACCTATTCTCCGGTCGGTGATCAAGCGAGCAATCAACGCGGCGCTGCTGCGACGCGATCCCTACCTCCACATGGTGCTGGCCCCCGACGGCGTCGCCGACGGTGCCATCGTCGTTGCGGTGGTGTACGGCATCCTGATGGCGCCTCTGGTTGTCGACGGAGTTTCGGTGATATCGGCGGCCCGGCTTCTCCTGAGCGGGATGTTCTCCTGGATCATCCTGTCGGGCCTCGTCTACCTGGTCGGCCGCCACCTGCTCGAGGGGTACGGCTCCTTTCCCAGCGTGATGGCGGCGACCTCCATAGGCACCCCGGTGCTGTTGACCTCCCTGGCGCTGGCACCCTTTCTCGACCCCTTCACCTCCCGTCTGGTCGTGTCTGTCTGGTTGGTGCTGACGCTGTGGATGGCGGCGCGCGTCGCCCTCGACCTGACCAACGAGAAGGCGGCGATGGCGGCGGTCGGCGGCTGGATCGCCTTCATCGTCGTCTCCTCCATCTTCCGCTTCTGAGTGCCCACCTATCGGATCGATCTCGGTTACGACGGGTCGGGATTCCACGGGTACGCCCGGAATCGTGGGGTGCGCACCATCCAAGGGGATCTGGAAGCAGCGCTCCGCCGCCTCCTCGGCGGTGACGTCACCACGGTCGTGGCCGGGCGGACCGACGCCGGGGTGCACGCCAGAGGCCAGGTCGTGTCGTTCGAGGCCGAACCGCTGGATCCGGCGCGCCTCGAACGGTCGCTCCGATCAATGCTCGGGCCGGAGATCGCGATAACCGCGGTTCGCCCGGCCGAATCCGGTTTCGACGCCAGGTTCTCGGCGCAGTGGCGCCGCTACCGCTACTTCGTGGCGGAGTCCCCGGTGATCGACCCCCTGGCCCGTCACACCACATGGCACGTCGGCGTGCCGCTCGACCGGGCGGCGATGAATGCCGCCGCCGGGCATTTCGTCGGTACGCACGACTTCGCCTCGTTGTGCCGCGCCCAGAAGGGGCGCGGGACGGAACGGACGTTGCTCGACGCCGCCTGGGATCGTGAGGACACCCGGCTCGTCTTCGACGTCCGCGCAGAAGCGTTCTGCCACCAGATGGTCCGTTCGATGGTGGCGCTGTGCGTCGAGGTGGGGCGGGGCCGCTTGCAGGCGGATGCCGTTCCCGGGATCCTCGAGGCCCGCGATCGCAACGCGGCACGAGGCGCCGCACCTCCGCACGGGCTCGTGCTGTGGGAGGTGGGGTACTAGTCGCCGAGGCACACCATCGATTGGCGGGGGAGCGAGGTCGGTAATACCATGCGGCACCGCCCCGCAGTCGCGAGGCGGCTTCTAATCGAGCGTTGGTCGGTCATCCGTGCCGGAGTCCGCTCGCCCGCCGGCCGCCCCTCCTCCGAGGAGCCGAATGATGAAACAGCAGAAGACGTTCTCACCTCGCCCCGACGACATCGATCGGTCGTGGTGGCTTGTCGACGCCGCCGGACTACCGCTGGGCCGCCTCGCCTCTGAGGTGGCGAAGGTGCTGCGGGGAAAGCACAAGCCGACCTTTGCGCCACACATGGACATGGGCGACTACGTGGTCGTCGTCAACGCCGTGCAGGTCGCGGTGACGGGCGCCAAGGCGACCGACAAGAAGTACTTCCGTCACTCGGGCTATCCGGGCGGCCTCACCGAGCAGTCGTTCGCCGAATTGTTGGAGAAGCATCCCGAGCGAGTCATCGAGAAGGCCGTACGCGGCATGCTCCCCAAGAACCGGCTGGGGCGCCGGATGATCAAGAAGCTCAAGGTTTTTGCAGGTGCCGAGCACGCCCATGCCGGGCAGGCACCCCAGCCCCTCACCCTCGACGTTCGAAAGGTGGAAGCCTGATGTCGAATCCCCTTACGCAGACGGTGGGCCGGCGCAAGACCTCTGTGGCTCGGGTCCGCCTCTACGACGGTACCGGCAAGTTCACTCTCAACGGCCGGGACCTGGAGGACTTCTTCCCGAACATGGCGCAGCGAATCAGGGTTCTCGAAGCTTTGCGCGCTGTCGATCTCGAGGGCAAATACGACGTGATCGCCAGGCTCGAGGGTGGTGGCACCACCGGTCAGACCGATGCGCTCCGCCTCGGAATCGCCAGAGCGCTCATCGAGATCAATCCCGAGCTGAGGCCGGAATTGAAGAAGGCGGGCCTGCTGACACGCGATGCTCGAGCCGTCGAGCGCAAGAAGTACGGCCTGAAGAAGGCCCGCCGAGCGGAGCAGTACACGAAGCGCTGAACTCCCCGGCGCGACACGCCGAAGGATTCTCATGTCGGACACCCCTCTCTTCGGGACCGATGGTGTTCGCGGAGTGGCCAACGTCGATCTGACTGCAGAGCTGGCGTACGGCCTGGCCCGCGCCGCCGGAGACGGTCGCAGCGGGACCGCGGTCATCGGTCGCGACACCCGACGCTCGGGTCAGATGCTGGTCTCGGCGGTGCAGGCGGGGCTAAACGCCGCCGGCTTCGACACCGTCGACGTGGGAATCCTCCCGGTGGGCGGGGTCTCCCACCTCGTCTCCGCACTCGATGCGGATCTGGCCGTGATGGTCAGCGCCAGCCACAACCCGGCACCCGACAACGGTATCAAGTTCCTCGACTCGGACGGTGCCAAGCTCGACGATGAACGGGAGCGAGCCATCGAGGCGCGCTACCACCACGGCCCACCCTGGCATCGTGTCGCCGGTGCCGACGTCGGCATCCAGACTCACATGGGGGAGGCCGCCGACCGGTACGTGAAGCATCTTGCGGCTCAGGCGGATGTCTCGCTGGAGGGCATCGACATCGTGCTGGACTGTGCCAACGGCGCCGCGGTACGAGCGGCCCCGATGCTGTTCGAGCGGGTCGGTGCTGGGGTGGATGCTCTGAACGTCGCGCCCACCGGAATGAACATCAACGACGGGTGCGGGGCGGTCCATCCCGAAGGCCTTGCGGCAAGTGCCCGGGGGCGGATCGGCTTGGCATTCGACGGGGATGCCGACCGTCTCATTGCGGTGGACGAGGACGGCCGTGTGTGCAACGGCGATGTGATCATGGCCATCCTCGCCAGGCATCTCAGGGAGCGGGGAGAGCTTCCGGGCGACACGGTCGTTACGACGGTGATGGCCAATCTCGGTTTCAAGCTGGCCATGCGGGGCTTGGCCATCGATGTGGTCGAGACCGCGGTCGGCGACCGATACGTCCTCGAGGAGATGCGCCGCATCGGCGCCGGTCTCGGCGGCGAGCAGAGCGGTCACGTCTTGCTACAGGACCGGCCCACCGGCGACGGGCTTCTCACGGGCCTGAGGCTTCTCGAGGTCGTGGCCGTGACGGGGGCTCCGTTGCGCGAGCTGCGAAGACTGATGGTGGAGTTCCCTCAGGTGTTGCGCAACGTGCGGGTTCGGGTGAAGGAGCGTCTCGACGACGCCGACGCGGTGTGGTCGGCCGTGCAACGGATGGAGAAGCGCCTGGGCGACGACGGCCGGGTCCTGGTGAGGGCAAGTGGCACCGAGCCCCTGGTGCGGGTGATGGTCGAGGCCAGGGAGAAGCACGAGGCGGCGGCGGTGGCCGACGACCTGGTGTCGGTGGTGCGGACGGAGTTGGGCGGCGAATAGCTCGCTTCGCTCGCAGCAAGGGTCGGCGGCTGGCGGCGCCTCCTGCAATCGCCTCGCTTCGCTCGGCGGGCAATCCGGTGCGGATCACCCGTCGAGTCTGCGAGCGACTGCCCGGAGCCGGCGTAGCCGGCGACGATTGCCGCCGAACGCAGTGAGGCGAATCGCCAGTTGCGAGTGCTTGAGCTGGCCCCCGCAGATACCGATAACGGTTACGCTTACCGACACAATTGAATCAGACCGGTGACCCGGCGCAACAAACCCAGCGCCTGCCCTCGCTCGGCGAGGTGACGAGGTAGAGGGAGTATCGAATGTTCGGCGGGTGCCCTCTCGGCCGCTCACGGTCGTGACGATCCGGAAAAAAACTCGGGAGCGATCCCAGGGACAAAGCCCGGACGGTGTGAGGCGAGGCTCAGAATCCTGAGCTCGTGACCGACCAGGTCCCGGTCTTCCGATGAAGGGAGGCACGCGCCTGTGTGCGGAATCATGGGTTACCTGGGGCCGAAGGACGCGGCTCCGATCCTGATCGACGGCCTGCGCCGCCTCGAGTACCGGGGCTACGACTCGGCAGGCATCGCGGTCCACGACGGATCACAGCTGGCGGTGGCCAAGGCCGAGGGCAAGCTGGACCGCCTCGTAGCGCAGCTCGAGTCGGCTCCGTTGGCGGGTTCTTTCGGGATCGGGCACACGAGATGGGCGACGCACGGGCCTCCGAGCGATCGCAACGCCCACCCCCATGGAGACCCCGAGGGCCACATTGCCGTGGTTCACAACGGGATCATCGAGAACTTCACCGCTCTCAGAGAGGAGCTCGTCGCCAAGGGAGCGGCCTTCGCCTCGGACACCGACACCGAGGTGATCGCTCACCTCGTGGCCGAGGAGTACGACGGCGATCTGCTCGAGGCGGTGCGCAGGGCGGTCCGGCGCACCGAAGGCGCCTATGCGCTGGTGGCGATGTCAAAGCACGAACCGGGGCGGATCGTGGCGGTGCGGATGATCAGCCCGCTGGTCATCGGGGTCGGCGACGGGGAGATGTTCCTCGCCTCCGACATACCGGCGATCTTGCACCACACCCGGTCGTTTGCCGTGATCGACAACGGCGAGATGGTCGACCTGTCGCCCGACGGGTGGCACATCGAGACTCTCGACGGAGAACGCGTCGAACGCGATCTTTTCGAGGTCGATTGGGATGCCGAGCAGGCCGAGCGGGGGGGATATCCCCACTTCATGCTCAAAGAGATCTTCGAGCAACCGGCGGCGGCCGCCGAGACGCTGAGCGGTCGCATCACCGAGGACGGCTCGGTCGTTCTCGACGGCGTCGCCTGGCCCGAAGGTTTTGTGGAAGGGCTCGACCGGATATGGATCACCGCCTGCGGCACGGCATTCCACGCCGGGCTGGTCGCCAAGGAGATCTTCGAGCGGCTTCTCCGTCTGCCCACTGAGGCGGCCTATGCCCACGAGATGCGCTATCGCGACCCGATCATCGGCAGGACCACGATGACTCTCGCCGTCAGCCAGTCGGGAGAAACGGCCGACACCCTGGCGGCGGCGAGCCTCGCCGCGGAGCGCGGGTCGCGTCTCCTGGCACTCACGAACGTCGTCGGCTCGACCTTGAGCCGCCAGGCCGACGATGTGCTTTACACCAGGGCCGGGCCCGAGATCTCGGTGGCGTCCACCAAGGCCTATCTCACCATGCTCCTCGGTGAGTACCTGCTGGCCCTCGCCCTGGGGGAGCGGCGCGGGTCGATCGACCCGTCGGTCCGGGCCTCGCTGGTGGAGGCCTTGCAGCATCTCCCTGTCAAGATCGAGGAGGCGCTCGAGCGCGACGACGAAGTTGCCGTTCTGGCGGGTCGATTCGAGGGCCACGACGACGTGTATTTCATCGGCCGCGGTCTCGACAACGCCGTCGCCATGGAGGGCTCGCTGAAGATGAAGGAGATCTCCTACATCCATTCCGAGGCCATGCCGGCGGGCGAGTTGAAGCACGGCACCCTGGCCCTGGTGACCGAGGGCACGCCGGTGGTGGTGGTGCTCACCCAGAGCGACGTCTACGACAAGACGGTGTCGGCCATCCAGGAGGTCAAGGCTCGGGGCGCCTTCGTCGTGGCGGTGGCCTTCGAGGACGACGAGGAGGTGGCCAAGCACGCCGACGAGGTGATGCGGATCCCGCGGGTCCCCGACCTGTTGAGCCCCGTCGTCTCCATAGTCCCCCTCCAGCTGCTGGCGTATCACGTCGCCGTGGCCAGGGGTCACGACATCGATCAGCCGCGCAACCTGGCCAAGAGCGTGACCGTCGAGTAGAACGCGCCCGTTGGGCGCAGTCTCCAGTACCAGATGTGGTGCGCAGTTGGATGCGGAGCGCGCTCGCTCGTGTCGGGTGCAGCAGCTGGGTCGAGTCTCCAGTCCCCAGCAAGACCGCGCGACGTTCTGACTGGTGACTGGTGACTGGTGACTGGTGACTTTGCCCCGATACGATCCACTGGCGGAGGGAGCACTCGTGAAGATCATCGGACTCGGCATCGACCTCGCCGACATCGAGCGCGTCTCCAAGCTCCTCGCCAAGTACCCGAGGTTTGCCGAGCGGTGCTTCACCGAACACGAGCGGGAGTACGCCTTCCGTTTTGCCAGGCCGGAGCGTCGGCTGGCGGCACGCTTTGCCGGCAAAGAAGCGGTGATGAAGTCCATGGGGACCGGGTGGCGCCGCGTTCGGTGGCGTGATGTCGAGATCACCGGCGGAGGCAAGCCGACCGTCAGGATCTCAGGGACGGCTCGGAAACGGGCGGACATGCTGGGGATCACCGGGTTCGAGGTGACGATCACCCACACCGACAAGGATGCGATGGTGCTTGTTATCGCGTTCGGGGAGCACTAGGCCGCCCTTCGGGCGGCCGTTATCCGTCCCACACGCCGTCGTGCGGGAGGTGATCTACGCGTTGACCGGCATCGGTCGGCGAGCGCGGTCGAGTTCCCCGTCCCACGCGCCGTCGTGCGGGAGGTGATCTACGCGTTGACCGGCATCGGTCGGCGAGCGCGGTCGAGTTGCCCGTTGCCCGAATCTGATCGCACCTTCTTCGGAAAACGGAAAACGGAAAACGGCGACGAGGCCCTCCGTACGAGGGCGATTGTCTACTGCTCTCGGCTCGTTCCGAGCTTCGAGATGGTAAACACCACCACAAACCCCGTCACCGCCAACAGCACCGGTGTCAGCGGATCGGTCGGCGCCGCCAGGTCGGCCGTGTCGGTCCCATCGGGCCAGGGCCACAGCACCCGCAGCGACCCCGCCATCAGCCCGATCAGTGCCGCCAATACCGTGTCGTGGTGGTCTCGCAGGAGCCGGTCGAGAATCGTCGAGAAGAGAGCCAGCCCGACAATCGCCCCGAGTAGGAACACGCCGACGACCACCAGGTCGCGGTCGTTGACTGCGCCGAGCACTGCTTCGTATATGCCGAGAATGAGCAGGATGAACGACCCGGAGATTCCGGGGAGGATCATCGCCACGATGGCGATAGCTCCGGCACCCAGGAAGAGGAGGGTGTCGGGGTCGGAGATCTCATCCGAGCGGAGACCGAGCAGACCGAAGGCGAGCACGGCAACCGCGGCGACCGTCGCCACGCGGGACCCGGTCCACTCCTTCACGAGAGGCCGGGCGACGACGATCGAGGCCGCCACGAGCCCGAAGAAGACGGCGGCTGTGTTGGTCGGTTCCTCATCGAGGAAGTGCTCGATAAGCGCAGCCAGTGAGAAGACGGCCAGGCCGATCCCGGCGAGGAGGGGGAGCAGGAAGCGCCACTCGACGGCCCGGGCCCGCTCCGTCGCTTCCCCGAGCCGCCCCCGTAAACCCGATGCGAGCACCCCGGCCCCGGTGCGGATGGCGCGCACCAGCCGCTCGTAGATCCCGAGCACGAGGGCGATCGTTCCTCCCGAGACGCCGGGGACGACGTCGGCCGACCCCATGAGGAAGCCGCGCAGGACGTTGAGGAGGTGACTCACGGGCGGAGAGGGTACTCACAGAGTCTCCAGCCTCACTCCAGATGGCAGATGACAGATCTCAGATTTCAGATCTCAGACTTCAGTCAGATCTCAGATCTCAGATCTCAGATTTCAGATCGAAGACGACTGAGACTCTTCGATGTCTGATGTCTGATGTCTGATGTCTGATGTCTGATGTCTGATGTCTGATGTCCGATGTCTGATGTCTGATGTCTGATGTCTGATGTCTGATGTCTGATGTCTGATGTCTGATGTCCGATGTCTGATGTCTGATGTCTGATGTGCTCTTCCGCATCGAGGTACCACGCACCCCGTACCATTCCCGAATGCGCCCGGTCATCACCCCGGAGGAGTCCGCTCGGCTCGATGCCGCGTCCGACCAGCCGGTCGAGGTGCTCATGGAGCGCGCCGGGCTGGCAGTGGCGCTGGCGGCGGCGCAGATGGGGGCCGCCTATGGAAGCCGGGTTGTGATCCTGGCCGGCCCGGGGAACAACGGAGGAGACGGCTACGTCGCCGCCCGCCATCTGCGCCGGCGCGGCGCCGAGGTGGCGGTTCACTCCTTCGGGGGGCCTGCCGGGTCCGAGTCTCCGGCGGGACGAGCTGCTGCTGCCGCCGTCGGTGCCGGCGTCGCCGTCACCACCATGGGAGACCCGATCGAGGCCGACCTCGTCATCGATGCATTGTTCGGAGTCGGGTTCCACGGGAGCCTTCCTGCCGAGATCGTTCCGTGGACCGAAGTCCCGTCGCCGGTGCTCGCCATCGACGTCCCCAGCGGGCTCGACGCTCTGGAGGGGACGGTGTCCGGACCCGGCTTCACCGCGGTGCGCACGATCACCTTCGACGCCGCCAAGGTCGGCCACCTGGTGGGTGAGGGCCCGCGGAGGAGTGGCGAACTCGTAGTCACCTCGATAGGCCTTCCCGAGCCCTCCTCCGCGGCCTTTTGGATCTGCGAAGACGAGGACGCTCCGGTCCCGGGGCGCGCCTTCGATGCCCACAAGTGGTCGGTGGGTTCGGTTGCGGTGGTGGGAGGATCCGCCGGCATGGTGGGTGCGGCCGTAATGGCCGCCAAGGCGGCGCTCGCCTTCGGAGCCGGTGCGGTCCGCCTGGTCGTTCCCGGCGGGCTGAGGGCCGAGGCAGCCGCCGGAAACCCCGAGATAATGACCGGCGGCATCGGCACCGGGGAGGTGTTCGCACCCGAGGACGGCGGTCAGATCCTCGAGGCCTTGGGCCGGTTCGATGTGCTCGTGCTGGGGCCGGGAATCGGGAAGGGCCGCGGCCGGCTAGTGGCCGAGATACTGCAGCGCTGGGACAGGCCGCTGGTGCTGGACGCAGACGGCATCAGCGGGGCTTCGGTTGACGCCCTGACCGCACGGGCCGCCCCGACCGTGATCACACCGCATGCCGGGGAGTTCGAACGACTCACCGGGGAGTCGGCGGATCACACCGCCGCGTTTCGGGCGGCCGCTTCCTCCGAGATCGTGGTGCTGCTGAAGGGCAGTCCGACGTTCATCGGCGGCGTAACGAGATGGGCGGTCACGACGGGCGGACCGGAGCTGGCCTCGATCGGCACCGGTGACGTACTGGCCGGCATGGTCGGCGCCCTGGTGGCCCGGGGTCTCGGCATCGAGGTCGCCGCACGATCGGCGGCTCATCGTCACGGTCTCGCCGGGAGGCGCCTGGCCTCCGTCACTAGCGTGACGGCGACCGGCTTGCTCGACGAGATCGGGAGGTGGGCGAGCTGAGACCATCGTGGATCGAAGTCGATCTCGATGCGGTGCGCCACAATGTGGCAGAGATCGCCCGGATTGCTGCGCCCGCACGGGTGTGCGCCGTGGTGAAGGCCGACGGTTACGGCCACGGCGACGTACCGGTGGCCGAGGCAGCCTTGGCGGCTGGAGCCGAGTGGCTGGCCGTGGCCCTGGTGGCGGAGGGAGCCCGGCTACGCGAGGCGGGCCTCGACGGCCGGGTGCTGCTGTTATCGGAGCCGCAGCTCGGCGACGCAGCAGAAGTGGTGCGCTGGGATCTGACTCCCACCGTGTACGGACCTCCCTTCCTCGAGGCTCTAGAACGCGAGGCACCCGCCGGATACCCGGTGCACGTCAAGGTGGACACCGGGATGCACCGCGTCGGCGCGTCGATCGAAGAGGCCCGCGATCTGGCCGCGGCGGTAGTCCATGGCCCGCTGCGGTTGGAGGCCGTTTGGACTCACTTCCCGGTGTCTGAGGAGGATGACCAGTTCACTGCCGAGCAGACTCGGACACTCTCCGAGTTCGTCGCCGAACTCCGCGCGGCCGGGATCGACCCGGAGATGGTCCACGCGGCGAATACCGCGGCCGCGCTCACCCAACCGGCGGCTCGCTTTGATCTGGTGCGCCCCGGGATCGGGATCTACGGCCTGCGCCCGGCGCCGAACTATGCGCCCGAGGCAGACCTGCGGCCCGCAATGAGGGTGGTCAGTCACGTCTCGTTCACCCGCAGCCATCCGGCAGGCACCCGGCCCTCATACGGCCGTACCCGTCCCATGCCGGCCGCCGGAACGGTGGCCACCGTCCCGATCGGGTACGCCGACGGAGTCCCTCGCCGGCTGCGCGAGGCCGGGGGGTCGGTCCTGATCAACGGCGTCCGCCGCCCTTTCGCCGGCAACGTGACGATGGATCAGGTGCTCGTGGACGTGGGCTCGGACCCGGTGGCGGTGGGCGATGAGGTCGTCCTGCTGGGACGCCAGGGCGACGAGGAAATCACCGCAGACGAGTGGGCTGAGCGGGTCGGCACGATTAACTGGGAGATTGTTTGCGGCTTCGGACCTCGGCTGCCGCGGAGGTACGTCGGATGACCATCACTTCGGTCCCCGGCGTTCACGTGGGGCATGCGACGGACCTGGTCGGGGTGACGGGGGTGACCGTGGTCGTGCCTCCGGCACCCAATGTGACCGCGGTCGAGATCCGCGGTGCTGCGCCGGGGTCGCGAGAGACCGCTCTGCTGGCTCCGGGCATGAGGATCGAGTCGGTCCAGGCGATTGTGCTCACCGGAGGGAGTGCCTTCGGCCTGGCCGCAGTCGACGGAGTCGTGGCGGCGCTCGAGGAGGACGGCATAGGTCATGACACTCTCGCCGGCGTGGTTCCGATCGTTCCTGCCGCGGTGATCTTCGACCTCTGGTTGGGGGATTCCGGGGCTCGTCCGGGGCCGGCCGACGGCGTTGCGGCCTATCGGGCTGCCTCTGCCGACCCCGTGGAAATGGGGACCGTGGGTGTGGGAACCGGGGCGGCGGTGGCCGGCTGGCGCGGCTTCAACCACGCTCGAAAGGGAGGCATCGGTTCGGCGTCGGTGCCGGTCGGCGGTGCCACGGTGGGGGCGATCGTGGTCGCCAACTGCGTTGGGGACGTGTTCACCCTCGAGGGCGAGCCGCTTACCGGCGGCGACCACGTTCCTCACGGCCCTCCGGCGGGCCTTCCCGACTCTCCGGAGAACACCACGCTGGGCGTCATAGCCACCGACGCATCCCTCAGCCGCAACGATCTCAGCCGACTGTGCGTGCAGGGACACGGCGCGTTGGCCGCTTGCCTCCGCCCCAGCCACACCCGATACGATGGCGACGCCATTTTTGCCGTCTCGTGCGGAGAGTTGGAGGAGGATCTCGATGCTCTCGGCGCGGCGGCCTTCGAGGTCGTCGGCCGGGCGATCGAAGCGGCGGTACGTGCCGCGACAGCGTTGGGGGGACTCTCCGCAGTGGAGGAGGAACAGTGAGTTCAGCCGTGGAACTCGAGCTGCTCGCCGCCGAGGCCGCAGGGTGCACCAAGTGCGGCTTGTCGGAGTCCCGCACCCAGGTCGTGTTCGGCGTCGGCGCCTTCGACGCCGACGTCATGTTTGTGGGCGAGGCCCCGGGGCGGAACGAGGATCTGCAAGGCGAGCCCTTCGTCGGCGCCGCCGGGAAGCTGCTCGACCGGCTGCTCGGTGAGATCGGCCTGGAGCGCGATGACGTCTACATCGCAAACGTCATCAAGTGCCGTCCCCCGGGCAACCGGGATCCGCGGCCCGACGAGATAGATTCCTGCAAGGGTTACCTGCGCACCCAGGTGACCCTGGTCGATCCTCGGGTCGTGGTGACGCTGGGCAACTTTGCCACGAAGCTCCTCCTCAAGCGCAACGTGGGGATCACGCGTCTGCGCGGCCAGGTGTACCCGTGGTGGCGGAGGCACGTGGTCCCGACGTTTCATCCGGCCGCCGCGCTGCGCGGCGGCGACCGGATCACCGAACAGATGCGGCAGGACTTTGCCCTCGTGGCTGCAATCCTTGATGCTCCAGCGCAAGCCCCGGAGCCCGTGGAGGAATCGGCAGAGCAGCTCGGGCTCTTCGGATGATCGAGGTGGTGTGCCCCACGCCCGACTCCACTCGGTCGCTGGGGCGCCGGCTGGCCAGCCTGCTCCATCCAGGCGACATCGTCCTGCTCAAGGGACGCCTGGGCACCGGGAAGACGGTGTTCGCCGGAGGGGTGGCCGAGGGGCTCGGAGTCCAGGAGCACGTGACCAGTCCGACGTTCGTCTTGGCCCGCTGGTACGACGGGCTCATGCCCTTCGTCCACGCCGACGTCTACCGGCTGGGGTCCTCGGCCGAGATCGAGGATCTCGACCTGCCCGACGAGGCGGCCGGCGGCGTCCTGGTCGTCGAGTGGGGCGACGTTGCGGAGAAGCAATTCGGAGAGGACCATCTCCTGGTGGAGATCGAGGCGGGGCCCGACGAGGTGCGGACGATCTGCCTCCGTCCCCACGGATCATGGGAGGGGCGTCCCCTGGAGGAGCTGACCGCATGAGGATGCTCGCCATAGAGACCGCGACGGCCGCCTCCTCGGTTGCCCTCGCCGAGGGAGACGAGATGGTGGCGTCGGCCGACCGGGTCGACCGCCGCGGCCACATCGGCTTTCTGGTACCTGCGCTCGAGTTCTGCTTCTCCCAGGTCGGCTGGGCTCCCAACGACGTGGAAGTCGTGGCGGTCGATGTCGGTCCCGGCCTGTTCAGCGGCATCCGTGCCGGCCTGGCGACGGCGCAAGCCGTTGCCGGGGCGGTGGGTGCCCAACTGGTGCCGGTGTCCTCGGTGGATGCTGTGGCCCTGCGGGCCGCCACCGGGCATCGCAAGATATGGTCTCTCGTGGACGCCCGGCGCGGCGAGGTGGCCGTCGGCACCTATCAGCCGGTGCCGGGCGGGGTGGTACGCGAGCGCGGCCCCGAGCTGTGCCGTCCCGACATCCTGCGGGCGATGATCGAAGAGGACGCCGCGTCGTCGCTGGTGGTCGGAGATTGGAGCGCCCTACCCGAGGGCACCCTGCGGGGGCTGCACGGCGTCAAGACCGGCCGTCCCCGGTTTCCCGATGCCGGTGCCGTCCTCGAGATCGCCCGCGGCCAAGTGCAGCGCGACGGTCTTCCTCATCCAGACGAAGTGCGGCCGCGCTACATGCGCGAGCCCGACGTGACCATCAACTGGAGTGACTTCCGTTCGGAGGGGCCATGGGTGTGAGGCTGCGGCCGTTTCAGCCGATGACCTTCGACGACGTGCCGGGCGTGCTCGAATTGGAGCGGCTCACCTTCCCGGCTCCGTGGACAGAGCAAATGTTTCGCGACGAGTTGGAGGGGCCGGGTCGCATCTATCTGCTGGCGAGCGACCGTTCGGGGGTGACCGCCTTCGGCGGAATCACCGTCGCCGAGTCCGACGCCCACATCATGACGCTCGCCGTGCGGGAGGATCGTCGCCGCTCCGGCCTGGCAACTCGTCTCCTGCTGGTGCTCATCGAGGCCGCGCTCGAGCGGGGCGCCGTCCATCTGACGCTGGAGCTGCGGATGTCGAATCAGTCGGCGCGCGCTCTGTACGAGAAGTTCGGCTTCCTCCCGGTGGGCGTCAGACCGGGGTATTACCTCGACGAGGACGCCTTGGTCATGTGGGCGGTCGAAGCCGACGGACCGGAGTACCGCAGCCGCCTCGATGCGCTCCGGCTGGAGGTGGCATGACGGACCGGCTGGTGCTCGGGTTTGAGACGAGTTGCGACGAGACGGCGGTGGCAGTCACCCGCGGCTTCGACGTGCTGGCCAACGTGCTGGCATCGCAGGTAGACGAGCACGCCAGGTTCGGCGGGGTGGTACCCGAGGTCGCCGCCCGTGCTCACGTCGAGGCCATTCGGTCGCTCACCCATTCGGCTCTGCGCCGCGCCGGAATCCATTCGATGGACCTGAAGGCGGTTGCCGCCACCCGCGGTCCCGGGCTGGCAGGGGCTTTGATGGTCGGGTTTGGGTACGGCAAGGCCCTGGCGTGGGCGCTCGGGATCCCGTTCATCGGCATCGACCACATGGAGGGCCATCTCTTCGCCCCACGGCTCGAGTACGAGGAGTACCAACCTCCCGCGGTGGTTCTGCTGGCTTCGGGCGGGCATAGCCAGATCGTCCACATGGACGATTGGGGTTCATACGAGACCATTGGATCGACGATCGACGATGCCGCCGGTGAGGCCTTCGACAAGCTGGCCCGCTTTTTGGGGCTCGGCTTCCCCGGTGGACCGGCGATCGACGCCGAGTCCGACTCTGGTGATCCGGCGGCGATCGGGTTTCCCCGGGCCCTGGCGGACCGCCCGTTCGACTTTTCGTTCTCTGGTCTCAAAACGGCGGTGGTGACCTACGTGAGAGAGCACCACGCGGCGGGCACGCTTCCGGCGATGCCCGACATCGCGGCGAGTGTTCAGGAGGCCATCGTCGACGTACTGGTCGACAAGACGATGAACGCCGCCGAGGAAACCGGCGTGCGGGTGGTCGCCGGCGGCGGCGGCGTGCTCTCAAACCGCCGCCTGCGGGAGCGCCTCGCCGACGCCTGCGACGATCGAGGTCTGGACCTCTTTCTTCCCAGCATCGCACTGTGCACCGACAACGGAGCGATGATCGGCGCCGCAGCCGCTTTCCGGCTGGCAAGAGGGGAATCCACTCCCGCTGACGCTGAGATCGACCCGTCGCAGCGGCTCGGGGCGTGAGAACCGGCATACCTCTCGGACGCTTCGCCGGAGTTCCGGTTTTCGTCGGCATCACCTGGCTTCTCGTCGTTCCGGTGGTCGGTGTCGCGCTGTTTGCCGGTATCGAGCCGTCGCAGGGCGGCTTGATTTGGCGAGTCGTGATGGCCGGTGTCGGAACCGTGCTCCTGTTTGCCAGCATCGTGATCCACGAACTCGGGCACGTGCTCATCGCCCGGCGGCGCGGCGTCGATGTGGAGCGGGTGGTGGTCTTCCTGTTCGGCGGCTACTCGGAGATGGACCTCGAGGCGGCGGTACCCGACGACCAAGTCGCGGTAACGGTCGCCGGACCTGTCGCCTCGGTGGTGCTCGCCGGCGTGCTGCTGGTGCCGGCATTTGTCGCTCCCGAGGCCGCCGGGATGCGGAGCATCCTCTCGCTCCTGGCCGTCGTGAATGTGGGCGTCGCCTTCTTGAACCTGCTCCCCGCATATCCACTCGACGGCGGGCGAATCCTGCGAGCGCTGCTCGTCGGGGCTGGTGTCGAGCCCGCTAGGGCCGAGCGGCTGGCGGTCCGGGTCGGGATCGGGTGCGGTGCGGTCATCGTCGGCGGCGGGGTGGCTCTGTCGGTGGCGGGCCGTCCGGCGGCGCTGGTGGTGGTTCCGGTGGGCGTCATCGTGGCCGTCCTGGCCGTGGCGGCGCCTCCCCGGCGAGACGTATCGAGGCCCCAAGCTGGCGTTGAGAAAACCTGATACAGGACCGCTCATATCCTGATCTGCCGGCTAGCAGTTGGACAAGCCGACTGCTACTGTTGGCAGTCGCAATCGAAGAGTGCTAGTCCCATTCAGGAGGAGATTCTCTCGATGAAATTGCAACCGTTGGGCGACCGTGTGGTCGTAAAGCCCAAGGACGAAGACGAGGCCCGGACCCCGAGCGGTCTGGTGATCCCCGATACCGCCAAGGAAAAGCCGCAGCTGGGCGAGGTTCTCGCCGTCGGCCCCGGCGAATTCCAGGACGGAGAGCGGCTTCCGATGGACATCGAAAAGGGCGACATCGTCGTCTATTCGAAGTACGGCGGAACCGAGGTCAAGTACGAGGGTGAGGACTACCTCATCCTGTCGTCGCGCGACGTGCTCGCCGTCATCCGCTGAGGCCTGAGGAGGAATCGACTCAATGGCAGCAAAGGAACTTCAATTCAACGAGGAGGCCCGCCGCGGCCTCGAGACCGGCGTAGACAAGCTGGCCAATGTCATCAAGGTGACGCTCGGTCCCAAGGGCCGCAACGTCGTCCTCGAAAAGAAGTGGGGCTCTCCCACGATAACCAACGACGGCTACACGATCGCCAAGGAGATCGAGCTCGACGACCCGTGGGAAAACATGGGCGCCCAGCTCGCCAAGGAGGTCGCCACTAAGACGAACGACGTCGCCGGTGACGGCACCACGACGGCAACGGTGCTCGCCCAGTCGATGGTCCACGAGGGCCTCCGCAACGTAGCGGCCGGGGCCAACCCGATGGAGTTGCGGCGCGGGATCATCGAGGCGGTGGACAGGGTCGTGGAATCGATCCAGGAGGGCGCCGAGGACATCAAGGCGACCGACAAGGAGAAGATCGCGTTCGTCGCGGCGAACTCGGCTGCCGACCCGGTCGTCGGGGAGAAGCTGGCCGAGGCCATGGCCCAGGTCGGCGGCGAGGGCGTCATCACGGTCGAGGACAGCCAGACGTTCGGCATCGAACTCGAGTTCACCGAGGGCATGCAGTTCGACAAGGGCTACATCTCGCCGTACTTCATTACCGACGCGGACCGGCAGGAGTCCGTCCTCGAAGAGGCGTATGTTCTGGTCGTGAACCAGAAGATCACCTCGGTCCAGGACCTGCTCCCGGTGCTCGAGAAGGTCATGCAGGCCGGAAAGCCGCTTGCTGTGATCGCCGAGGATCTCGAGGGCGAGGCGCTTGCCACGCTCGTCGTGAACAAGATCCGTGGCACCTTCCCGTCGGTCGCAGTCAAAGCCCCGGGCTTTGGTGAGCGTCGCAAGGCCATGCTTCAGGACATCGCCATCCTCACGGGTGCGACGGTGATCTCGGAAGAGGTCGGCCTCAAGCTCGAAGGTGTGACCGTGGACATGCTCGGCAAGGCTCGCAAGATCGTGGTGACCAAGGACGACACGACGATCGTCGAGGGTTCCGGGACCAAGGCCGATGTCGAGGCTCGGATCAAGCAGATTCGTCGTGAGATCGAGAACTCGGACTCCGACTGGGACCGCGAGAAGCTCAACGAGCGTCTCGCCAAGCTGGCCGGCGGCGTAGCCGTCATCAAGGTCGGCGCGGCCACCGAGGTCGAGCTCAAGGAGAAGAAGCACCGCATCGAGGACGCCATTCAGGCGACCAAGGCAGCCGTCGAAGAGGGGATCGTCGCCGGTGGCGGTGTGGCCCTGCTTCGCGCCCAGGAGGCCGTGGCCAAGATACGCGGCGGGACCGACGACGAGAAGACCGGACGTGCCGTGGTGATCAAGGCGCTCGAGGAGCCGATCCGTCAGATCGCCTACAACGCAGGCCACGAGGGCGGGGTCATCGTCGAGAAGGTCCGTGACCTGACCGGAAGCATGGGGTTCAACGCCGAAAGCGGCGAGTACGAGGACCTCATCAAGGCCGGCATCGCCGACCCGGCGAAGGTGACCAGGTCGACGGTGCAGAACGCTGCTTCGATAGCAGCGATGCTCATTACGACCGAGGCGCTCATCGCCGAGAAGAAGGAAGAGAAGCCCGCTCCGGCCATGCCGGATCCAGGCGGAATGGACTTCTAGCAACGCGAACTACGTTCGATTGCGTCATCGGGGCGGCCCACGCGGGTCGCCCCGAGCGCGTCTTGTGAAGATTTCAGATTTCAGATTTCAGATTTCAGACCTCAGATGACAGAGACTCTTCGATGTCTGATGTCTGATGTCTGATGTCTGATGTCTGATGTCTGATGTCTGATGTCTGATGTCTGATGTCTGATGTCTGATGTCTGATGTCTGGCTACTGGCTACTGGCCGCCCATCCCTTCTCCACCCAGCGCTCCCGCTCCGACCTGTACTCCTCCTCGAGCAGGGCCCAGAGGGTGTGGTCGAGCCATTCGCCACCCACGAGGACTTCCTTGCGAAGCAAGCCTTCCTGGACGAAACCGAGCTTCTCGGCGATCCGATCGCTGGCGACGTTGCCCACCGCGATGCGCAGAATCACACGGTGGAGTGCCATCTCGTCGAAGGCCGCGGCCATGACCCCGGCGACTGCTTCGGTGGCTATACCGTTCCCCGTCTCGGAGGATCGGATCCAGTACCCCACTTCCCCGGAGCGCTCCCGGCGGGAGGTCGGCCAAACCGAGATGTTGCCGACATGGTGATCGGGCTGGTCGCGGTGATGGATGGCGAAGTCGTACGCCCTTCCCTCGGCCCACGCCGCCGACGAGTCGCGGATGAAGCGCATCGCGTCGGCGCGTCCGTAGCGGCGGTGCACCCACGGTAGCCAGCGCTCCAGCTCGTCCATGGAATCGGAGATGGCGGCGATGAGCCCATCGACGTCACGGCGTCGAAACGGCCGTAATTCGAGCCGCGGCGTCAAGCGGGGTCGGGCCGGGAGGGTGCGGCTCATCGGATGGGTCTCATGGATTGGGGAGCCTATCGCCGTACGATGTCCGGGTGCCCACGCTTTGGGATCCGCTGCGGGCTCTGCCCCCGGTCCCGACTCCCGATCGCATGAAGGCCGCAGTGCTCGTTCCCCTCTACGAGGACAACGGATCGCTCCGCGTCGTTCTGACCCGGAGGCCGGATCACATGCCGACGCACCCCGGGGACGTCGTGTTTCCCGGGGGCCGCGTCGATCCCGGTGACGACGGCCCCATCGACACGGCACTGCGCGAGGCTTGCGAGGAGATCGGGTTGCCGCGCGACAACGTCCGCGAGATCTTCGGCGGGCTGCGCCCGACCCACACCCGATCGGCCGAGATGCTGATCGTTCCGGTGGTAGCCCGGATCGAGCGACCTGACGTGTTCGAGCCCGAGCCCGCCGAGGTGGAGGCGATCATCGAGCCGACGATCGATGAGCTGCTGTCCGACGCCAACTGGCGCAGCAGTGAGTGGGCGGCGGGACGGACGATGTGGTTCTACGAGTTTCCCGAGGGGATTCTCTGGGGGGCCACCGCCTTCATGATGCGGGAGCTGCTGTCCTACTTCCGGTGAGGAGCCCGTCAATGAGAGGGCGCGCCGATGGGCGCGGACTCGGCGGCCTGGGGCTGGGGCCTCCGGGCCGCACAGCGATGAGCCGTAGGGCGAAGAGCCATCAACATCGAGAAAGAGCGTCCGCCTATTTGCGGACGCTCTAAGTCCGGTGCCACGGCAGCGAGAGCCCAGATGCCTGATGCGCCGTCTACGATGGCGCATCACCGCCGACGTGGGGTTTGTCGATGGACGCCAAGATGTTCCGTTGGAAGGGTCGTTTCGGTCCCTTCGATCTCGAGCTCTCCGAGAGCACCTTCGCGCCGTCCACGATCTCGGTCCTGCTGGCCGATGTACTCGATGTTCACGACGGCGACCACGTGATCGACGTGGGGTGTGGGTCTGGAATCCTGTCGATCATTGCTGCCAAGCTGGGGGCGGGAAAGGTCATTGGTGTCGACACCGCCCCCGACGTCGTCGAGGTGGCCTCGCGCAATGCCGTCCGACACGGCGTCTCGGAGGTCACCACGTTCCAGCGAGGTGATCTGTTCGAACCCCTCCATCCGGACGTCCGAGCCGATGTGATAATCGGCGACGTCTCGGGAATCCCAGACTCTCTGGCGGATGAGAGCGGCTGGTTTCCGGGAAGAAGAGGAGGAGGAGGAGCGCGAGGTTCGGAGCTGCCGATTCGCATGCTGCAAACGGCACGGGAACGCCTTCGGGCAGGAGGGCGGCTCTTCCTGCCCACCGGCACCCTCCAGGACGAAGGGGCAATCCTGCGCACCGCCCGGACTCTCTACGGGAGGCTCACCCAGCTCACCGAGCGTCAGATTCCGCTTCCTCGCGCCCTCGCCGAGACCCCGGCAGTAGTCAAACTCGCCAAGGACAAGATCGTCGAGCTCCGCGAGAGAGGCTCACGGCTCCTGTGGACTGCCCGCGTCTGGGAGTGCACCACCACCTGACGGCTCGACGTGGCAGCTCGATGTGATCGGGTGACGTCCGAGTCGGGCGAACGGTCGAGGCCGGGGCCGGTACGCTCGTCGGCTCATGGTCACCATCCTCGCCGCCACCGGGCTCGGCGTCGGTCTTGTCGTCAGCTCACTGCTGCTCGGGCTGCGTCACGGCGTGGATTGGGACCACATTGCAGCGATCACCGATATCGCGGCGACCCAGAGGACGCCGCGGCGCGGCTTCGCACTCGGTCTGGTCTACGCCCTCGGTCACGGCCTGGTCGTGTTGGCGATCGGCCTCGTGGTGATCGTCGCCGGGAGGAGCTTGCCCGACTCGGTCGATGCGCTCTTTGGCCGCATCGTCGGCTGGACTCTGATCTTCCTCGGGGTCTACCTGCTGTATTCGCTGTTCGCCCATCGCGAGGGCTTCCGCATGCAGAGCCGGTGGATGCTGATCATCGGAGGGGTGCGCCGGCTCAAGGCACGCTTTCGGCGTGTCGAGGTGGTCGAGCACGAGCACGAGCACGCCGCCTTCGACGTCCACCACAGCGGCGCCGATGAAGATGGCGAGCACGGGTCGCCGGTCCACACCCATCGCCACACCCACGGCCCCGACACCGGCTTCGGTGACTACGGCGGATCGGTGTCGTTCGGTGTGGGGATGCTCCACGGAGTCGGAGCCGAGACCCCGACTCAGGTCGTCACCTTCCTGGCCGCCAGCCAGGCCGGCGGAATCGGCGCCGGCGTCGCGGTGCTGGTCATCTTCTTGGTCGGGCTCTTCATCGCCAACGGGATCATCTCGTGGCTCTTCGCCTACGGCTTTACCGCAGTGGGGAGACGGCAGCGGGTGCAGATGGTGCTCGGCGGCGTCACCGCGGTGGCCAGCCTCGTGGTCGGGGTGCTGTTCGCCCTCGGCAAGGATGCAGTGCTCCCGGCATTCTTTGCTGGGTGATGGGCTCCGACTCCGATCGACCGGCTCTTGGCGTTTATCCCAGAAGTGATTGGTTCTGTCGAGCTCATCGTTTTCCGGGCTCAGAGGTCGCAGTCATTCGGGAAACGGATGACTCGACAACACCTCTCGCAGTTTCCGACTGGGCGCGTCAGCATCGTCTTGCGCTTCATGTGTGGAGCGGGTGACTCGACCTTGCATCTCGAGGCGTGCGAGTAGACGGGTTGCTCCTTCCGGGGGCCCGAAAGGCCTAGCCCCACCACCACACGAACAGCGGTGCGAGGACTATCGCCGGAAGCATGTTGGCCACCCGGATCTGCTTGAGGTCCAGCAGCCGCAGCGAGATCCCGAGCAGGAGGACTCCGCCGGCCGCACCGAGAGCGTCGAGCATCGGGTCGGTGAGCACACCGTCGAACAAGCCGGCAGTCAGGGCCAGTCCGCCCTGGATCACCGCAACCGTCACCGCTGCCAGCCCCACGCCCCAGCCGTAGACCGCGGCGAAGGCGATCGAGGCGAAGCCGTCGAGACCCGACTTGACGAACAGCAGCTCGGGGTCGCCGAGACCGTCCTCGATCGACCCGATGATGGTCAGCGGCCCCACGCAGAAGACGAGCGAGGCGACGATGAAGCCCTCGCTGAAGCGAGAATCGGAGGCGTCACCGGCGAAGCGCCGCTGCAGCATCATGCCCACGGCGCTGAGTCCTCCCTCGATGCGGAGCAGCTCGCCGATGACGGCGCCGAGCAGGACTGCGCCGAGCACGAGTGGAAACTCGTTGGTCGGCATGATCTCTCGAACCGCGACGGCAGCCGTCAGCAGGCCGAGCGCACCGAGCACTGTCTCTCGGATTCGCTCCGGAAAGCGGGTGCCGGCGACCGCACCCACGGCGGTGCCGACGAGCACCGCTCCGATGTTGGTGAGGACCCCAATCGGCATGGCGGCGGATGCTACGTAGAACTCTGCTCGCGCCGCAGGCGCGAGGCGACCGTGCGGAGGCGTTCGAGGCCGAATAGGACTCGAACGTTGGAGCGATTCGAACTCTGCTCGCGCCGCAGGCGCGAGGCGGGAGCCCGAGCCGCTAGCAGTGTCGCTACGTTCATGCCCCGTCCTCCTCGGCGGCCCGAAAGACCGCGTTCGCCTCGAAGCGGACCTGGAAGTCCTCGTCGGCCGCGGCGAGCGCGATCTTTTCTTCGCTCGACCCAACCCCGATGGCGGAGATCGCCCGCACCGATCGCCACCTGATCCAGGGATCGCGGTCGAATATCGCTTCCTCGAACAGCGGGCGGAACGCCTCGTCCTCCAGGTCGGCGGCAGCGTCGAGCGCGGTGCGGCGGACGATACGTGAGTCTTCGCGAAACCCGGTGACGACCGCGGCCTTGGCCACGTCGGAGTCACCGCTGAGGGCAAGCGTGGCAACCGCGGCGCGGCGGTGCCTGGGATCATCGGCGTCCAGTGCGGCGATCAGCAGGGCCCGGTGCTCAGCGCGATCCGGGTCCATCAGGTGCAGGTCCTCGGGGCGAACCTCTGCGACGCTGAGCCTTCCGGCTTCCTCGAGCAGCTCGTCACGCGTACGAGTCGGCGCCTCCGACCCTTGTCCGCTCCAGAACAGCTCGGTGACTCTCTCCAGCAGCGGGTCCAGGCGCTCCTCCCAGGAGGCGTGTCGCGCCAGCCCGATCGTGACGAAGTCGCCGGCCACCATCACATCGGTGATGTCGTCATCCCCGAACAAGGCGATGACGCGCTCGTCGGCCACCTCCTCGCCGCGGCGATGCCAGACGCCCGGCGCCGGCTTCCCGCCTATCTGGAATTTCACCTTGCGAGGATGCGGGGTCGCCTCGGGGAGAACCGGGCCCGAGAACGCCCGGTCGAAAATCGACGCGCCCGGCGCTGCCTTCCCAGACACTCGTATCAAGTAGATGCCTTCAACAATTCCGTGGGTGAGCGTGATGCCCTCACCCAGATCGTGTTCCCAAAGCCCCTCGGGCACGTGCGGGGTCACCAGCGCCGAGAGCCGGGCCTCATCGGCCGGCGTCCACTTCGCCCGGGAGAAGAACTGCTTGAGGGCGTTCTTGAACTGGCCCAGGGCTTCGAAGGGCAGATGCATGGCGATCTCGCTCGTCAGATGCTGCGAGGCCTCGCCGATCAGGCCGAGCTCGGCCACGGCGGCGCGGGCGGCGTCCATGGCCGGAGGTTATCGGACTGCAGGTTTCAGATGGCAGACGGCAGATGGCAGATCTCGGATTTCAGATTTCAGATCTCAGATCTCGGATCTCAGAATGAGATCCTCTTCGATGTTCGATGTCCGATGTCCGATGTCCGATGTCCGATGTCCGATGTCCGATGTCCGATGTCCGATGTCCGATGTCCGATGTCCGATGTCCGATGTCCGATGTCCGATGTCCGATGTCCGA
>JAZGDZ010000040.1:0-145300 GCA_036478235.1 Acidimicrobiia bacterium
GGTCGAGGAGCCGCTCAAGACACCGGCTGCTCGCCGCACGGTGAGCTTTCCTGCCTTCCTCGCCGAGGAACTGGCGGCGCACCTGGCGGCGCACCCGGGTGAGGACGGCTACGTGTTCACCGCTCCGAAGGGTGGACGGCTCCGGCTCAACCAGTTCCGGAGGCGGATGTGGTATCCGGCGGTACGGGAATCGGTCGGTGAGCCGATGCGTCCGCACGACCTGCGCCACACCCACGTGGCGCTCCTCATAGCCGCAGGCGAGGACCCGTATGTGATCTCGAAGCGCCTGGGCCACGCTTCGATCCGCACGACCTACGACGTCTACGGACACCTCTTCCAGGGACGGGACAAGGAAGCGGCCAATGCCCTCGAGGTGGCCCGAGCGCGGTCTCTCGCGGACTCCTCGCGGACTCTGGACGGATCGAAGGTCGTTCGGCTCAACTCCTAAGGGCCGAAAGCCCTTGTGGCACAAGGGCTTTCTCAAGTGGAGGTGACGGGATTCGAACCCGTGGCCTCTTGCATGCCATGCAAGCGCTCTGCCGAGCTGAGCTACACCCCCGAGCGGGCGGCAGTGTATCAGTCGGTCATCATGAGACTGCCGGCTCAAATGAGAGCCGCGGGGCGTCGGCCCAGAGACGTTCCAGGTCGTAGTAGGCCCGGGTCTCCTGATCGAACACGTGGACGATCACGTCGCCGTAGTCGAGCAGGACCCAGGTGGCGTCGTCCATGCCCTCACGTCGCAGGGGCCGGCGGTCGACCTCCTTCAGCTTCAACTCGGTCTCCTCAGCCAGCGTCAACACATGCCGACGCGAGGTCCCGGCGGCGATGATGAAGACATCCGTGATGACGATGAGTCCGGAGACGTCGAGTAGGGCGATGTCGAGACCCTTCTTGTCATCAATGGCGGCGGCCGCCACCTGTGCTGTTCTCGATGTCTCTGGATGGATCGAGATGAACGATCACCCTTCCCCGGATGGAATGTCGTGCCCGACGATGATAGAGACGTCGACGACACCGGACGGCGCCTGCACCTCCAAGAACAGCAGGCCGCGGCCGAGGATGTCGACGATGTCGCGCGCCGCCTGTTCGGCTTGATCTCCTTGGGCCACGACGAGAGTCTCTTCGTAGTCGAAATGGTCCGCGTTGTCGGTTCGAATGAGGCGATAGCCGTCGCGAACGAGAATCGTCGCCACCGAGGCCGTGGTGCCGATCCTCCCGTTGCCGTTGAGGATCTCGATCCGAGGCCGTCCCTCGGGGCGCAACAGGAGGTGGCCCAGGCGCTGACGCACGAAATCGTCTGCCTGGTTGCCGGCCGGGAAGAGCGCGTCAACGCCGGTGACCGATTGGGCTCCCAGCACCGGCACCGTGGCGATCAGCGCTTCGGGATCGGCCGCCACCGTGACGAGTAAGTCGGCGGCATCGGCGGCACCCGCTCCGCCGGCGGCGGTGATCCGATCCGCCACACCGGGGTCCGCGGCCACCGAGTCGAGAATGGCGCGCCAGACACCGGCCTGGCGCTGCAGCCACTCGAACCCATCACCTGCGCCCTCGGTGACGAGCAGCGCCTCCAGCTGATCGGAATCCACCTCGGTGATGCCATCGGGAACGACCCGCGACACCGAGCCGTCGGCGGCCTCGACGAACAAGGGCG
Source organism: Acidimicrobiia bacterium (assembly GCA_036478235.1). Taxonomy (GTDB): domain Bacteria; phylum Actinomycetota; class Acidimicrobiia; order Spongiisociales; family UBA11373; genus JACZWZ01. The sequence continues at coordinate 1,652 of JAZGDZ010000040.1, forward strand.
CCGACAGCTCTACAGCCACCGAACCCGTGCCCGCCCGAGCGATCGAGCCCGCCGGCAGGGCGGAGACCCCGTCGATCCGGATGCCGAATTGGTTGGTCACCGCCAGGGCCGCCAGATCGGGGCCGCCGAAGATCAACGCATCCACCAGACGAAACTCTCCGAATCCGGGCACGGCCAACAGGAGATCTTGCGGCAAGACGACCAGGAGTGGAGGGCCGCTCGGATCGGCCACGAGGAGGGCGAATGCGGCATCCTCTTCCCCCGAGCCGAGCACCAAGAGGACACTGGCCGACTCGCCCTCTCGGCTTCGCAGACCCACCTCGGTGCTCGGTTCGGCCTCTCCCAGGTCCCGCAGCCTGGTGGACCAACCGGCGACGACATCCCACACCGCGCCGCCCGCGTCGGCCAAACGGGAACGCAAGAGGAATCCGCTTGCCAGCACCGCCACCAGCAACGCCGCGACCTGCCAGCGACGCCGGCTACTCATACAGGTTGTGTTGTATCAGGTAGCCGTGGACGGAATCCGGCACGTAGAACCGGATGCTGCGCCCATCGCGTACCCGCTGCCGGAGCATCGTGCCGCTGATGGGCAGCTCGGGAAGATCGAGCCACCGATGGTCGTCGAGAATTCGATCGACCTGGGATCTCTCCACCCCCGGGCGCGGCATGACTGCGATCGTCACTCGATCCATCACATCTCGCGCCCGATGCCACGTCGGCAAACCGACGGCGGCGTCCGCCCCGATGATGAGAACGATGTCCTCGGAGGGTTCGAGGGACTCCAGCGTGTCGATGGTGTAGGTCCATCCCTGCCGGCGCACTTCCCGGTCGTCGGCGGCGAAGTACTCCGCCCCGTCGATGGCGAGCAGCGTCATCTGCCACCGGTCGGCGGCGGCCGAGACGCCGCGTTCGGCCTTCTGCCATGGCGATCCTGCCGGCATGAAGGTGACGACGTCGAGGTTCAGGTCGCGATACGCAGCCTCACCGCCCATCAGATGGGCGAGATGCGGAGGGTCGAATGTGCCGCCGAGAATCCCGCGTCGCACGGCCGAGAGGATAGGAGGACGCGGCCGGAACACCGCGGAGACGAACCCCTCGGCCCGGGAGAAGACGGCAAGTACCAATGAGCGGCGCGACGTAGAGGTCGCCGATCCGGACCGAGTAGTGAACCGCGGCCACACCATGATCGATTCCGCTCGTTCCTATGACCTCGCCGCGCTCGACCCTGTCACCGAGCTTGACCCCGGCGGTGGCGAGGTAGGAATACGAAGTGCGCACACCACCCCCGTGGTGGACCGTCACCGAGAGCCGGCCGGCGACTCTCCCTGAGAACGTGACGACCCCCTCGGCGGCTGCCGACACCGAGGATCCCGGTACCGCGACCAGATCGACACCCCAGTGGCCGCCGTATTCGCCCAAGGGAGCAAAGCCGCGAGCGACCCTCCCCTCGACGGGAGCGTCGAAGGGACAGACCGGGACACCGGTGAGGAGGATGAGGAGGGCGAGGATCATCGCGGCGTAGAGCCGCGACAACCGTATCGACGCAGAAAGATGCCCGGAAGAGGGTTAGAGGACGCGCCCATAGGCGCGAACTCGGCGGCCTGGGGCTGGGGACCCGGGCCGCACAGCGATGAGCCGTACGGCGAAGAGCCATCAACATGGAGGACGCGCCGATAGGCGCGGGCGCCCTTAGGCGATTCCGACGGCCACGTCCGGACCGTTGAGGAGGGACAGCGCCACCCCGCGCAGGTCGTCGGGCCGGAACGGCTTCGTGAGGAAGGCGTCGGCGCCGCCGCGGTCCGCCCGCTCTCGCGTCTCCTCCTGGGCGTGAGCGGTGAGGACCAGGACTTTCATCTCCCCGGTTCGCGGGTCGCTCCTGATCCGCTCGAGCACTTCCCACCCATCCATCCTGGGCAGACCGACGTCGAGGATCACGAGATCCGGAGAATCCTGGAGCGCTGCTTCGAGTCCGCTCGGTCCGTCCGACCGGGTGTCGACCTCGACGCCCGTAGGACGAAGGCACACGGTGATCAGCCGCTGGATCACAGCCGAATCCTCTACGACGAGCACTCTGTGGGGCACAAGGATGGTCCCTTTCCGCGAGCGAACCTCCGTTCGCCTCCTCGCCGTGAGATATCGACACGCCCGTGGGCAATCTTGAGTCAGGCCAGCGGCCGCTGCGGGCGGACCGTCGGAACCGCAGCCCGCTCGACGAACCGTTCCAACTGGCGAATGCTCCGCACCTCGTATACGGCATCGCACCAGGGCGCGTAGACACCCATCAGCGAGTCACCCGTGTCCCAATATCGGTTGGGTTCGGGGTTCAGCCAGAACAGTGAGCGGGCCCTGCGAGCGATGGCCCGAAGCGCCGCGGCGTTCGGGTCGTGGTAATTGCTCCTGGCGTCGCCGGTGACGATGACGGTGGACCGTGACGTCACGGCTTCGTCGAGGAACGCGTCTCGAAAACGCCCGAAGGCGTTCCCGTAGTCGCTGTGCCCGTCGAGCCAGACGACCTCGGCTTCGGTTCCAATACGCCGCATGGCTTCCGCGAAGTCAACACCGGGCCCGAAGAACCCGGTCACCTCGTCGATCGAGTCGATGAACGCATAGGAGCGAACCCTGCTGAATTGGGCGGCTATGCCGTAGACAATCTGCATGGTGAATCGGGCAAACGTCGCCACCGACCCCGAGATGTCGCAGAGGAGAACGATCTCGGGCTTACCGGGGCGGGGACGCCGAAATCTCGGATCGGCGGGCACACCGCCGGTCGAAAGCGCCGCCCGCATCGTCCTTCTGACGTCAAGCCGTCCCCTTGCTCCCCGCCTGCGACGCTGTGACAGCCTGGTGGCGAGCCTACGGCTCAGCGGATGAATGACGCGTTCGACCTCGACCAGCTCGTCCCGCGTGGCCGCCGACAGGTCGACGTCCTCGACGAGGGGGCGCCGCAGAGTCCTCGCCACCGCCCGCGGGCCCCGGTCGGCGACCAACCTCGCCCGAATCTCGGAACGGACCATCTCTCGCACTTGCTCGAGGCGTCGCTGAACCTCCTCGACGACGAGCCGCCGTTCGAGAGAAGGCGCATCGACATCGAGCAGGGCATTCAGCAGCTCCTGCTCGACGTCGTCGATCTGCAGTCTCCGCATCACCCGGTACATGTAATAGGCGCCCCCGACCGGGCGCCCCGGCTCGATGCCGGCGAGCCGATCGACCGCGGTTCGAACCACGGCCTGGAGCAGAGGCTCGTCCCGATCGCGCAGCGATCGCAGCAATGCCGCCACGAGATCGGACGCGTCTTCGGAATCGCCGCCTCCCCCGCCGCCGCCTCCCCTGAAACCCGAGAGCAGCGCCATGGCCGCCTCCCGACGCGCCTCCATCTCGTCCGATCCGGCGACGGGACCCGTCAGGGAAAAGAACACTTCGAATGCCGCCTCGAACGCCCTGTGGTGGCGAGCGTTCTTGACGAGCGTCGATCCCAGCGCCGCCTTGAGGCCCGAGCGCGACCCGAGGTCGACGTGCTCCAGAGCCCGGGCGGCGTCGATTGTCTCCACCATCGACACCGGTATGCCTACCTCTCGCAGCTCCTCCACAAACCCCGTGAGGATCCCGAGCATCAGTCCCCGGCCAGGGACGCCGCCACCTTCTCGACGTCGGACTGGTACTTGAGCAGCACGTGCAACGTGTCGTTCACGGCGTCGTCGTCGAGACGCTCGACACCGAGAGCCAGCAGCGTCCTGGCCCAATCGAGCGACTCGCTGACCGATGGTGGCTTGCGAATCGGCTCAGAGCGGATGGAGGCGACCACCCGGGACATGCTCTCGGCGAGAGATTCCGGCAGCTCCGGAACCCTCGTCAGCAGGATCTCCGTCTCGCGCTCGATGGTCGGATACGCGATGTGTAGGAACAAGCAGCGCCTCTTCAGCGCCTCGGAGAGCTCCCGCGTGTTGTTCGACGTCAGCACCACCATCGGCCGGGAAACAGCCTTTATCGTGCCCAACTCGGGTATCGAAACCTGGAAGTCGCTGAGGATCTCGAGGAGAAGCGCCTCGGTCTCCATCTCGACGCGGTCGATCTCGTCTATGAGCAGGACGACGGGATCGACCGATCTGATCGCCTCCAGCAGGGGACGAGTGAGCAGGAAGGGTTCGCTGAAGATGTCCTCCTCGATCTCGGACCAGGCGGCTTGCTCGTCGGCCTGGATCCGCAACAGCTGCTTTCGGTAGTTCCACTCGTAGAGCGCCTTTGCCTCATCGAGTCCCTCATAGCACTGCAATCGGATGAGACGCCTGCCGAGGGCAGCCGCCAGTGCCTTGGCCAGCTCGGTCTTGCCGACACCGGCCGGCCCCTCGACGAGGATCGGCTTGTCGAGCCGCTCGGCGAGGAAGACGACCTGAGCGATCCGCTCATCGGGTAGGTAGCCCTGGGCCCGGAGGGCATCTGCGATGTCGCCGGGAGTGGCTGATGTCATGGCGGCCGAGTGTAGGAGCGGCACACCGGTGGAGCCTCCGCCGACTAGACAGCCTCGTCGTCGGAGAATTCGAAGACGATCTTGCCGATCTGAACCTCGTCCCCCTCGACCGCGCCCAGGCGACGAAGGGCCTCGTCGACCCCGGCGGCGGCGAGGCGACGGGCCGCGAGATCCGCCGCTTCTGGCTTCGTGAGATCGTCGAACGCCACGGCCCTCTCGGCGAGGCGGCCGGTGACTACCCAGCGCTCGCCCTCGCGGCCGATCTCGAACCCGGCCGGCAATGGCCGGTGCAGCACATACCCCTCTCCCGCGAGGGCGAGCTTCTCGGCCCGATCGACCGCGTCTGCGATCTCATGGAGCAGCCGGTCCACCCCGAGACCCGTGATCGCTGAGATCACATGGGGAACGACCCCCATCACCTCCAGGCTCACTGCCGCCGCTTCGGCTTCGCCCAGATCGGATTTCGCCACGGCCACCAGCTCGGCGCGGGCGGCGAGTCCGGGATCGTGTGCGGCGAGCTCGGTCCGGAGAATCGCCAGCTGTTCGATGCAATCCACCTCCTGCAAGGGCGACGGGTCAAGCAGGATCACCAGAGCCCGAGCGCGCTCGGCGTGGCGAAGAAACTCGTGGCCAAGACCCCGGCCCTCCGCCGCGCCCTTTATGAGCCCCGGGATGTCGGCGAGCACGAAGCGCCGCTCATCGATCTCCACTACCCCGAGGTTGGGCTCGAGTGTCGTAAAGGGGTAATCGGCGATCTTGGGACGTGCGGCTGAGACGCGTGCGATGAACGTGCTCTTCCCGGCGTTGGGGAACCCAATGAGAGCCGCATCTGCCAGGAGCCTCAGCTCGAGGATGAACTCGCGCTCCTCGCCGTACTCTCCCTGTTCGGCGAAGTCGGGAACTGCATTGGCCCGGCTGACCAGCGCTGCGTTCCCCTTCCCGCCCCGGCCTCCAGTGAGGAGCGTGACTCGCTGGCCGGGCTGAACGAGATCCGCCAAGACGGTTCCGTCGGCGTCGTGTACCACGGTTCCCGGGGGAACTTCGAGGAGCTCATCGACACCGGCCCGGCCGTGCTTCAGATCCCCGCTCCCGTGCATTCCGTTCCCGGCGCGGCGATGGGGGCGACGCTGGTAATCGAGAAGAGTCACGAGGCGGTCCGACGCAGCGACGATCACATCGCCGCCGGGACCGCCGGAACCGCCTACCGGCTTGCCCCGCGGCTTGCCCCGCTGGCGCTTGAAGGACGCCACCCCCGCCCCGCCGTCACCGGCCCGGAGATGGACTCGAACCCGATCTACGAACACGGCCCGAAGAGAGCCGGAGCCGGCTCAGGCCTCTTCGAGGACGCTGACCTCGTGGCGACCCCGACGGCTGCCGTAGCTGACAACGCCCTCGGCTGTGGCGAACAGCGTGTCGTCGCCACCCTTGCCGACGTTGCGTCCGGGATGGATTCTGGTGCCGCGCTGACGGACGAGGATCGCACCGGCCCTGACCTGCTGGCCGTCGAACACCTTCGGCCCCAGTCGCTGGGCGCGCGAGTCGCGGCCGTTCTTGGTTGAACCGCCGCCCTTGGTCTTGGACATCTCAGGCCTCCTTGTCGTCGTCGGCCGGTTCGTCTGCAGGCTTCTTCGGGGGTGTCCGCGGCGGCTGGATCTTCGTGATCTCGATCGTCGTGAACTTCTGGCGATGGCCGCCGCGGCGGCGGTAGCCGGTCTTCGCCTTGTACTTGAAGATGTCTATCTTGCGGCCCGCTCCGTCCCCGATCACCTTCGCCGTGACCTTGGCAGTCTTGAGCTTGTCTCTGCCCGAGAACACCTTGCCCTTGTCGTTGACCACGAGCAGCGGCGTAAACGTGACATCTCCATCGGCGTTGAGACGCTCGACGTCGATGACGTCGCCTTCTTGAACCTTGGCCTGCTTGCCGCCTGCGCGGATGATGGCGTACATGCCTACGAGCACCTCAGAGGGGGAATCGACAGCATGATAGCGGCCCGACGTCACTCCCCCGACTCGGGAGAAGGAATCGCTCCCCCGGTGGCGGCCGCATCCTCGAACAGGACGACACCGCGTCCGGCGCACTCCGGACACAGATGGGAGAACGTCTCGAGCAGACCCTCCGAGACGTTCTTTCGAGTCATCTCCACCAAGCCGAGATTGGAGACGTCGAATACCTGAGTTCGGGTCTTGTCCTTGGCCAGCTCCTCGCGCAACCGGCGCAGGACCGCATCCCGATTCTTGACGATCTCCATGTCGATGAAATCGATCACGATGATCCCTCCGATGTCGCGCAAGCGCAGCTGGTGGGCGATCTCCTCCGCCGACTCGAGGTTGTTCTGAAGCACCGTCTCCTCGAGATTCGAGTGGCCGACGAACCGCCCGGTGTTCACGTCGATCACGGTCAAGGCCTCGGTGCGGTCGATGACGATGTGACCGCCAGAGGGGAGCCACACCTTGCGGTCCAGCGCCTTGCGCAGCTGGTCCTCGACGTGGAACCTCTCGAAGAGCGGGAGCTCGTCGGCGTATCGCTCGACGCGCTCGACCAGGTCGGGATCAGTGTCCTTCAGGTACGACACCACCATGTCGTGGACCTCGGTGTCGTCGATGAGCAGCCGCTTGAAATCCCGTGTGAAGTGCTCGCGGATAACCCGGATGACCAAGGGTGGCTCCTCGTAGATGAGGCGGGGAGCACCACCGTTGGGCGCCGATACAGAGATGTCCGACCAGGTGGCCATGAGTCGATCGATGTCCGCTGCGATCTCATCGTGCGAGGCGCCCTCTGCCGCGGTCCGCACGATGACGCCGAACCCGTCGGGCCGCAGGTCCTCGGCGATACGCCGCAGCCTGATTCGCTCCGCATCCGGAAGCCGCCTGCTTATGCCCGGCTTCGCGGCGTTGGGCTCGAGCACGACGTAACGGCCGCTCAGGTTGATCTCGTTCGTCAGGCGAGCGCCCTTGTGTCCCATCGCGTCCTTGACGACCTGCACCAGGATCTCGTCGCCCGGGTTCAATGCCTTCTCGATGCGCTGCCTGCGCTTGCCATTGTCTGACTGCACGTCCCCGGCGTACACCACCCCGTTCTTGGACTCCCCGAAGTCGATGAACGCAGCCTCCATGCCCGGCAACACGTTGCGCACCTTCCCGAGGTAGATGTTCCCGGCGACGCTCTGCTTGTCCGAGCGAGCCACATAATGCTCGACCAGGAGTGCCCCCTCCAGAACGACGATCTGGGTCTGATGCGGCGTGCGCCGGACGAGCATCTGCTTGCGATCGGTCGACGGCGGGGCGACGATCTCGGGCTCGCGGGACGGGCGACGGCGGGCGCGCGAACTCCTCTCGGCGCGACTCTTGCGCTTGCGCTCCTTCGCCTTCGGAGGCTGCACGACCTCCCGAACCCGGCGGATCTCGACCGTGCTACCGGCTACGCGCTTTGTCTTGCGCTCCTCGATCGCGGTGTCGCCGACACCGCGCCGCACCACCTGGGCGCGACGTTTGCGGAACAAACCCATTGATGAACTCCTTCGACCCCTTGTGGGGGCGCGCTGGCTGGTGTCTCCGACCGGCCGAGACCTGAGGTGCGTCACAGCCGGCGGCCCCTTGGTGGGCGCGACTGCCGAGGTTGTGGATGCGCACTCGATGCTCCGGTGGTCGGAAGATATTCGGGCGGCTGCGCCTGACCCGATGGCTTGGGAGGTTACCAGGCGAGGGTCGGAAGGCCAGACATCAGACATCAGACATCAGACATCAGACATCAGACATCTGACATCTGAGATCTGACATCTCAGACCTCCAGCCGCTCCTGCTGGCCCTCTCCGGGGTCGTAGCAGTCGCGACATCTCGACTCGTAGGCACCCTCCGCCCCGATCACGACGAGCTCGTCGGAGACGATCACGCGCTGGGTGTACATGCCGGCGCCGCCGCATCGGTGACACACCGCCAGGCTCTTCGTGATGTACTCGGCTTGCGTCATCAAGCTGGGGATCGGCTCGAAGGGCCTTCCCAGGTAATCGAGGTCGAGCCCGGCGACTATCACCTTCTTGCCGGCGGCGGCCAGCTGATCCACAACCTCGATCAGACCGTCGTCGAAGAACTGGGCCTCGTCGATGCCGACCACTTCCGTTCGCTCCCTGACCGAGCGCAGCAGCGCAGCGCTGTCGGCGACCGATTCCGCCGCCACCGAAAGCGACGAGTGGGAGACGACCTCATCGGCGGCGTACCGGTCGTCGACGACGGGCTTGAAGGTCTGGACAGGCACCCGGGCGATTTGATAGCGGGTGATACGACGGATGAGTTCCTCGCTCTTCCCCGAGAACATCGGGCCACAAATGACCTCTACCCATCCCCGATCCCCGCGGCGATCCATGGAACGAGACCATAGTGCCCCGACCAGCACCGCTTCCCGCGCTCAGGGCGTAGAACACGGCGCCGCCCGCAGGGCGGCACGACCGTGCGGAGGCGCTTCGGGGCCGAGTAGGACCCGAACGCCGCAGCCAAATACGCAGCCAAATACGAACACGGCGCCGCCCTCGACATCGACTAGACGGTCCTGCCGGGCACCGGTCCGGTCGGAATGCGGCTGCGGTGCATCCAGATCGAATGGGCGATGCCGAGGGCGAACATCATCGAGATGTAAAAGGACCCGCCAAACGACATGAACGGGAGCGGCAGCCCGGCCACGGGCAGAAGACCCACCGTCATCCCTATGTTGACGAAAACGTGGAAAGAGATCATGGCAGCTGTGCCGACCGCGACCAGCTGGCCGAATCGGTCCCGAGCGACCGCAGCGATCATCAACAGCCTCCACACGAGAATCGCGAACAGGCCGATCACGATCGAGCCGCCGACGAACCCCAGCTGCTCGGCCACCGCGGTGAAGATGAAGTCGGTGGTCTGCGAGGGCACGAACGAGAGATTCGTCTGGGTACCCTCGAACAAGCCCTGACCGAACATTCCCCCGCTTCCGATGGCGATCTGGCTCTGGTTCTGGTTGTAGTTGACCGACAGGGTCTGCTCGCCGGGGTTGAGGAAGCCGGTCAGACGGTCGACCTGGTATTCGGCGAGCACGTTCAACTCGATCGCTATCAACAGCACCACGATCGCGGCCACAGCGAGCAGACCGAGCTGACGCACATTGGTCCCGGCGATGAACAACATGACCACTGTGACGAAGCCGAACACGAGCATCGTCCCCAGGTCGGGCTGCAGGAAGATGAGAACGGCCGGAACACCCACGACCGCGAATGCCATCAGCATGCGCGACCACTTCATCTTGCCTCCCACCGGCGCCAGGAGCGCCGCCAGCGCCAGGATCACGGCGGGTTTGGCCACCTCCGACGGCTGCAGGTCGAACAGGCCGAGTGCGATCCAGCGCTGCGCCCCCTGGCGGAGCGCCCCCACCGGGCTGACGACGAGGATGAGAAGGATCAGGGTGCCCCCGTAGACCCACAGGGTGAGCAGCCTCCAGGAGCGGTCGCTGAACGCCGTGGCGACGATGAAGGTGGCGGTGCCGAGGCCGACAAAGATCGCCTGGCGCACCATCTGAGAGGTCCGCGCCAGTCCTTCGGCCTCGAGAAGGGGGCCGCTGGTGCTGAGGATCATCAGAAGTCCCAGCGCGGTGAGGGCTGCGACGACCCCAATCATCACGAAGTCGGGCCTGCCCCGCTCGAGCTGAGGACGCAGCTGGACGTGGGCGATCGTGCTCATCGCTCGGTGTCGGCGCCGACTCGCACCGGGTCGGGGTTCTCGCCCATCAGGAATTGAAAGATGCGGCGTGCCGCCGGGGCGGCCACCCGCCCGCCCGAACCCCCCTGCTCGATCACGACGGCGACTACCCACTGCGGGTTGGAGAGAGGCGCCACACCCACGAACCATGCCGTGTCGATGTCGATGGACGTCTCATCGTCCGCGGTTGCCTGCACGATCTCGGCGGTGCCGGTCTTGCCCCCCAACTCAAGCAGCGCGGCGCATTCGTCGTCGGGCTCTTCATCGCAGAACCCCTCGAATGCCAGGCGGGCGGTCCCGGTCTGGCTGTTGACGACACCGTTGAGATCGGCCTTCAGGCCCTCGGAAGTGGAAGGCCGAAGGTCGAGCTTGCGAGCGGCGCTGGCGAGGTTCGTGAACAGCAGGTTGTTCTCGGAGTCGCGGACCGAGTCGACGACCCGGGGCTCCCAGACCGTTCCCCCGTTGACCAACGCCGAGTACGCCACCGCCATCTGGATCGGAGTGACCACCAGAGCGCCCTGCCCGGTGGCAATGTTCATGAGGTCACCGCCCGACCACCCACCTTCGGACCGAACCAGACCCGTCTCATTCTCCTGATTGAACTGGAACCACTCCCGGTCGCCGACCAGTCCCTGCTGCTCGAACGGCAGGTCGATTCCGGTACGGTCGCCGAATCCGAGGTCGCGAGCCCAATCCTGCAGCAGGTTCTCCGGCCAGTCGATGCCGCGCTGTCGCCAGATCTGGAGTGCCACCGACCAGTAGTAGGTGTTGACCGACTGGGCCAGGGATTCCGACAGGTCGACCAGGCCATGGCCTCCGTCCTTCCAGTCGTTGAGCGGAGGCGTGTTCGGAAAGAGAAGCTGACCATCGCTGTAGAACAGCGTCGGATCCGACTCCTGGTCGACGAGATCGACGTATTCATCTTCGATCACCGGCGAGATCCCACGCTCGCGGGCCAGGGCATTGACGATCGTCTTGAACGCCGACCCTGGGGGATAGAGCCCCTGGATGGCGAAATTGTTGAAAACCGCCTTCTCGGCGAGAGATTCCCACTCGACATGGGACAATCGCCCATCGCTGAAGATCGACGGGTCGAACGACGGCAGTGAGGCCATCGCGATCACGGACCCGTCCTGGGGATCGAGCACGACGACCGAGCCCCGCAGCACCGGCTCCCCGTCCTGACGGGCGAGCTTGATCGCCGACACGAGCGTGTCTTCGACGAAGCGCTGAGTGTCGAGGTCGATCGTCGTGATGATCGAACCTCCCGGCTGCGGAGGAATCTCCTCGAGGATCCCGAGGATGTCTCCATCGGCGTTCACCCGGTAGGTGACCCGCCCCGGGGTGCCTCGCAGCAGGCGGTCGTACCAGCCCTCGACGCCGAACTTGCCGACCTTGTCGTTGATGTTGATCTCGGGCCGTGCCAGGTCGGAGTCGTCGGGTGCGCCGATGTAGCCGACTATGTGGGCCGCCGTCTCCCCGAGCGGGTAGACCCGGAACGGAACCGGCGCGACGGTCACACCCGGGAAGTCCTCGATGTTCTCGAGCACGAAGATCCCTGTGGACTGCGTTATCTGGTCACCGAGCGGGAACCGCCCTCCCGGGCCCTGCCTCTCGAACTCCTGCCTGATCTCGGAGGCCGGCATGGCGAGCAGGGCAGAGAGGTTCTGAATGAGAAAATCCTCGTCCTCGACCTCGACGAGCTTGCGATCCACCACAACCCGTAGCGTGGCGACGGTGCCGACCATCAGCTCCTTCCCGAAGCGATCAAAGACGTCCCCGCGGGGCGCCTCGATGGTGACGACGCGTATGCGCTGATCGGCGGCAACCTGGAGCGACGATTCGATGTCGGTGACCTGGAGGAACCACATTCGAAGCACCAGAATCCCAAACAGAGCCGCTACGAACATCCCGACGACGACCAGCCGCCAACCGAACGTCATACCTCGTAGGGGGACGCGCTCAAACGGCCGGCCCCAAGCGCCCGGGTGGCAAATGGGAGCACGACTCCGGCGAGAACGAGGTTGTAGATGGAGGGCAAAAGGATCTTCCTCACGAGTCCCGCATCGGCCAGCGTCTTCTCACCGAAGATCGTACCGAGGACCACAAACAGTGTGATACCGCCGACGGTGAGCCCGAAGGCGAAGGGAACCAGCAGGCTGAAATCCGCCTCCATCCGGGTCCTCGTGCGGACCACTACATAGGCGACCGCTGTGAGCGTCAACGCCCAGAGTCCGAGAGCGGATTGGGAGAGGAGGTCCTCCAACAGTCCGGCGGCGAAGCCCGTGAAGATGGCGAACTCGGCCGAAAGGTGGCGTGCCAGGGCCACGACCACCAGCAACACGAGAGCGGGCGCGGTGTCGAAGGGCCGCACCCTCACGAACAGCGTGGTCTGCAAGGCGGCGGCCGCGATGACGATGGCGGCCGTCACGGCGGCCCGCCGGTATTTGGCGAGGTTCATCCTCCTCCCCCGCCTCCGCCGCCCCCGGTGACCCCTTCGCCCTCGCCCTCTCCGGTCGGGATGCTCGTCTCGGTGGGCGGGCCTTCGTCGGATTCGCCTTCGGCGGGCTCGGCATCGTCGGGGATGATGACCGGGGCCCGCTCGAATTCCTCGAGGTCCTGGATGCCGGCTTGGTCCCGGGTGAACACGAGCACCCGTACGAAGTCGATACGGGTCAGCTCGGCAGTCGGCTCGGCGGTGGTCCGAAGCGAGAAGCCGACCTCGGACCGAGCCGGCTCGAGAACGCGGGCCACGGGAATGCCGGCCGGGAACCTCCCGTCGGCCGTGACGAGTCGGTCGCCCTCGACGACGGCGGCATCAGTGTTGAACATCTCCAACACCATCGGCCCCGAACCGCGCCCGGTGAGAACTCCCGTCTCCCCGGTCCGTTCGACTCGCACGGCGACCCGAACGGTCGGATCGGTGACGAGGCGGACCCGGGCCACCTCATCGGTGACGGCAACGACCCGACCCACCAGCCCGCCTTCGTCCACAACCGGCATGTCGACCGTGATGCCGTCACCGCGGCCCTTGTCGATCACCCTCGTGTGATCGAACTCGGAGACACCCACCGCGAGAACCTGGGCCGTGATCGAGTCGAGCTCCTCTGGAGGTTCGATGCCGAGAATTGCCTCGAGTTCGCCAACCCGGATCTCCAGGCCCTCGGCCTCGTTCAGTTGGCGCTCGAGCTCGGCGACCTGACCGCGCAGACGACGATTGTCACCACGAAGGCTGAAGATGTCCGACAGATCTTCGAAGAAGTCCGCCACCGGGCGTGTTGCCGACGACACAACCCTCTGCACGGGGGTGAACACCGACTGCACGCCCTCGCGCAGTGTGCCGCCGATCCCTGCTCCGCTGGCGCGCAAGTCCACGGTGATCAAGGCGAGGGCAACGATCACCAGACCGATGAACACTCCCGTCGGCCGGTCGACGTTTGAGGGCCGCCACACTGCGGCCTCCCCTTAGAGGCGGCCCGCGGTCGTCGTCAGGATGTCCTGGAGCATGTCGAACTCCTCCAGGCACCGACCCGAGCCGATCACCACCGAGTGCAGCGGCCGATCAGAGGTGACGACCGGGGTGCCGGTCTCGTTGGCGATCCGAACATCGAGGCCGCGCAGCAACGCGCCGCCACCGGTGAGGACGATCCCGCGTTCCATGGCATCCGCCGAGAGCTCCGGCGGGGTCTTGTCGAGGCAGTACTTGACGGCGTCGACCATCCCCTGGACCGGCTCCTCGATCGCCTCGCGCACCTCGGCCGCCGTGATGATGACGGTCTTGGGGAGGCCGGTGACGAGGTCACGTCCCCGAATCTCCGCATTTGGCTCGTCACTGAAGGGCCAAGCCGAGCCGATGGCCATCTTGAGCTGCTCCGCTGTGCGGTCCCCCAGCAGGAGGTTGTACTCCTTCTTCACGAAGTCGACGATCGACTCGTCGATCTCGTCACCGGCGATGCGAGAAGTGCGGGCGACAACGATGCCCCCGAGGGAGATCACCGCCACCTCGGTCGTGCCTCCGCCGATATCGATTATGACGGAGCCGGCCGGCTCGTGGACCGGGAGGTCCACACCGATCGCCGCAGCCATCGGCTCCTCAATCGTGTAGGCGCGACGGGCGCCGGCGTGATAGGCCGCCTCCTCCACCGCGCGGCGCTCCACGCCGGTGATCCCGGACGGCACGCACACGATGATGCGGGGACGGGCCCAACGACGCGGCTGCACCTTCTTGATGAAGTAGCGCAGCATCTTTTCGGTGATGTCGAAGTCGGCAATGACACCGTCGCGCAGCGGCCGAATCGCCTGGATGTGAGACGGAGTGCGACCGATCATCCGTTTGGCCTCGAGGCCCACCGCCAACGCGGAGTTGTCGCGCGTGTTGATGGCCACCACCGACGGTTCGTTGAGCACGATGCCTTGTCCGCGGACGTAGACGAGCGTGTTCGCCGTTCCGAGGTCGATCGCCATGTCACGGGTCGCCAGCGACATCAATGAGGACATGAGGAAGAGCCCCTATAGAATCTGGGGAAGTGTAACCACTGCGGTGGCTATGCGAAGAAAAGCCGGATTTCGCGCTCCGCGCTGTCGAGCGAATCCGATCCGTGCACGATGTTCTCCGTGATGACGGTGCCGAAGTCGCCGCGAATCGTTCCGGAAAGTGCCTCCCCGGGGTCGGTTGGACCCATCAGCGACCGGACCACGGACACGGCGTCCGGGCCGGACCATTCAATGGCCACGACCGGGCCGCTCGTGATGAAGGACACGAGGTCGGCGAAAAACGACTTGTCGGTGTGCTCGGCGTAGTGGCGCCCGGCGAGATCCTCATCGATGGTGAGCATCCGCATCCGCTCCAGGCGCAGGCCCTCGTTTTCGAAGCGGCCGATCACCTCGCCGACCAACCCGCGCCGAACACCATCGGGCTTGACCATCACGAAGGTGTGTTCCATCGCTGTGCTCTCTTCGGTGGATCCGGCGGGAGAGTAGTCATCGGTCACCAGTCACCAGTCACCAGTCACCAGTCACCAGTCACCAGTCACCGAAGAGCCATAACGCGTTCTGGCTGGGGACTGGAAGCTGGAGACTGGAGACTCTTCAGAGCCCCAGCGCGGTCCGCGCCTCCCCGGCCACGTAGAGCGAGCCGGTCACGAGCACAGGGGCCCCCGATTCCCGCGCCGCGGCGACGGCTTCGGCCACCGATCCGTGGGCCTCGGTCGGCAAGCCGAGGCTCCGTCCTGCCACGGCTGCGACTTCGCCGGCGTCCCGGGCTCGCCCGGACCGGGCCGCCGCCGCATGGACCCGTTCCACCAGGCCGTCGAGATGTTCGAGCATGCTCTCAACGTCCTTGTCGGCCATGACACCCAATACCAGGACCCACCGCTTGGAAGGGAACTCGAGCCGTAGCGAACCGGCCAACGCGGCCATCGCATCCGAATTGTGAGCACCATCGATCATCAGCAATGGGTCATCGTCCAGGATCTCCATCCGGCCGGGAGTCGTGATCGTTGCTGCCGCCTCGCGCACACCGGCCTCATCGAGGGAGCGGCCGAACAGGGCCTCCACCGACGCCACCGCGACCGCAAAGTTGTCTACCTGATGACGGCCCCGGACTCGCAGTTCGACGTCGCTGTACTCGTCGAAGGCCGACCGCAGATCAAAGGCCCAGCCTCTCGAAGCCCAGCGCAGGTCGGTGACCTCGAACTCGACACCTTGCCGAAACCACCGGCCGGCGCGTTCTGCGGCTATGTGTTCTGCCCTCTCCAGGGCCTCCGGGGGCAGATCCCCCGTTACCAGCGCAGCGCCCTCGTCGAGTATCGCCAGCTTCTCCCCGGCGATTTCTCCCAGCGAGTCTCCGAGGTACTCGGTGTGCTCGAGCCCGATAGTCGTCACGACCGCCACCTCCGAGTCCGCTGCGTTGGTGGCATCGAGCCTTCCGCCGAGCCCGACCTCGATCACGGCCACATCGACCGACCTCTCGGCGAACCAGGAGTGGGCCATCGCCGCGGTCAGCTCGAAGTACGTGGCACCATCGCCGGTGCGCTCCGCGAGCATGTCGGCGATGGGGGCGATCTCGGAGATGACCGCGGCGAGCTCGTCGCCTGTCATGACCTGCAGCCCGTACTCGTATCGTTCTTCGACACGTTGCAGGTGGGGTGATGTAAACGTCCCCGGGGTCAAGCCGTGGCCCGATAGCAATTGGGCCGTCATCCTCACCGCACTGGTCTTTCCGTTGGTCCCGGCGACATGGACGATCGGATAGCCGAGTTCGGGGTTCGCCAGCGCGTCGAGCAGCGCGGTGATCCTGTCCAGACCCGGCTTGAGGCCCCGGCCGATATGGCGATCGAGGAAGGCGATGGCTGCTGTGTAGTCCGTCGTCTACCTCAGCTCGGCCAGCTGAGCCTCGAGCTTCTCCAGACGCGCCCGGGAGGCGTCCGCCTTCTCCTCCTCCTTGGCCACGACGTCCCGAGGCGCTTTTTCGACGAATTGGGGATTCCCCAACTTCTTGTCGCTCTGCGCCAGGGACGCCTCCAACTCGGCGATCGCCCGGGCCAGCCTCTCGCGCTCCGCGTCGACGTCGACTACACCTTCGAGCGATATGAAGGCCTGAACCTGTCCGGCGACGACCCGGGCGTGCGGAGCGCCTGAAGGTGGCTCGGACAACGGCACCGGAGCGACCGCAGCGAGCGACTCGAACTGGTCGTTCCACCATTCCGCGGCTGCGCCGTCCGGGTCGTAGAGGCCGACCTCCAGCTCACGGCGCGGCGACAGCCCGTGCTCGGCTCGAAACCGCCGGATTCCGACGATCAAGGTCCTCAGCGACTCGAAATCGGCCGGCCCATCTGTCTTCGGCGGCCGCGGCCAACTCGTCGAAGCGATGTAACCATCACCCACCAGCTCCGACCAAAGCTCCTCGGTCACGTAGGGGATCGCCGGATGGAAGAGCTTGAGCACGTCGCGCAAAACCACTCCGACAGTCTCGCCGATGCTCGTGTCGCCCCTGCGCAGCGGAGCCTTGGACATCTCCAGGAACCAGTCGAACATCTCGGACCAGGCGAAGTTGTACAGCAGCCCGTACGCATCGCTGAAACGAAACTCGTCGAGGAGCTCGTCGACTCGCCCGACCGTGTCGTACAGGCGCGACAGGATCCACGCCTCCTCCGGCCCCGGCCTCTCGGGGTAACCGCCGTCGGCCGGAACCGAACCGGGGGCGATGTGTCGAAGTCCGAAGCGAACCGCGTTCCACAGCTTGTTGCCGAACCGTCGGGCGGCTTCCACCCACTCCTCGGAGAAGGGGATGTCTTGTCCGGGACTGGCGGCCTGCATCAGCGCCAGGCGCAAGGCGTCTGCTCCGTGCTCCTCGACCACCACAAGCGGGTCGACGGTGTTGCCCACCGACTTCGACATCTTGCGGCCGTCCTCGGCCCGCAGCATGCCGTGGATCACGACGTCGGCGAAGGGCTTGGCGCCGGTGAAGTACAGCCCGAGCTTGATCATCCGAGCCACCCAGAACGAGATGATGTCGTACCCGGTGACGAGGACCGAGTTGGGATAGAAGGCGCGGTAGTCATCGGTGTCCTCAGGCCAGCCGAGCGCGGAAAAGGGGAAGAGGCCTGAGGAGAACCAGGTATCGAGAACGTCCTCGTCCTGGCGCAGGCTGGTCGAGCCGCACTGGCACCGGCGCGGCGCGGCGACGGCAACGATCGTCTCGCCGCACTCGTCGCAATACCAAGCCGGGATTCGGTGGCCCCACCAGATCTGACGGGAAATGGTCCAGTCCCTGAGGTTTTCCATCCAGTGGAAATAGGTCTTCTCCCACCTCTGGGGAGAGAACCGAATGTCTCCCGACCGAACCGCCTCGATCGCCGGTCCGACGAGGGGCCCGACCCGGACGAACCACTGGTCCGAGAGGTACGGCTCGACGATGGTGTCGCACCGTTGGCAGTGGCCCACCGAATACAAATGCTCCTCGACTCGAACGACGGCCCCCTCAGCCTGGAGCGCCGCCTTGACGGCGGTGCGAGCATCCATGCGGTCGAGGCCGGCGAACGAGCCCCCGTTCTCGTTGATCGCACCGCCCTCGTCGAGGATCAGAATGGCTTCGAGGCCATGGCGCTGTCCGATCTCGAAGTCCAACAGATCGTGACCCGGCGTCACCTTGACCGCCCCGGTCCCGAAATCGGAATCGACGGCGTCATCCGCCACGATCGGAACCTCCCGGCCAACGAGGGGAAGGGTCACGCTCCTACCGACCACTCCGGAGTAGCGCTCATCGTCAGGGTGCACCGCAACACCGGTGTCGCCGAGCATCGACTCGACCCTGGTGGTCGCCACCTCGATACCGCCGGGGCCATCGGTGAACGGGTAGAGGATGTGGACCAGCTCACCCGTCTCGTCCTCGTGAATCACTTCCACGTCACTGATGGCGGTGCGGTCCCGCGGACACCAGTTGATGATCCGGTTGCCCCGATATATCAAATCTGCGTCGTAGAGATCGACGAAGACCTTCTTGACCGCTTCCGAGAGGCCCTCGTCCATCGTGAAACGCTCCCGGGACCAATCGGTTGAGAACCCGAGCCGGCGCATCTGCTCGGTGATCCTGCCTCCGAACTTCGCCTTCCATGCCCATACCTGCTCGATGAATTGCTCGCGACCGAGCTCCTCACGGTCGACGCCTTCCTCGGCAAGTTCGCGCTCGACCACGATCTGGGTGGCGATGCCGGCGTGATCGGTGCCGGGGAGCCATAGCGCGGCGTAGCCCTGCATTCGCTTGCGGCGAATGATCACATCCTGAATGGAGAGATCGAGAGCGTGCCCCATGTGGAGTGAGCCGGTGACGTTGGGTGGGGGGATGACGATGCAAAAGGGCTCGCCGTCCGGATTGATCTCAGGCGCGAAGACCCCGGCGGCCTCCCACCGGGAGTACCACTCCGATTCGACCCGCTGCGGGTCGTACGCCGCTTCCATCACGCTCGTTCATCTGCAGTCGAAGATGATAGGCCGAGTCCCGGCACGGGTCGAAGATCGGAGCCTGCAGACCTGCGACCGCCGGACAGGCACGAGGCCGGCGCAGCTGCGCCGGCCTCGAGATCCCTTCCTCTGGTCCGGAGCGGATGATTCCGGACCACGAATTAATGAGGAGATAGCCCGCTAAGACCATAAGCCGAACCGCGACGCGCTACAACGGCCATTTCCCGCGGTACCGACGGACTAGTCAAGCGGCGTGACCAAGAGCGTCCGCAAATAGGCGGACGCTCTTTCGCGATGTTGATGGCTCTTCGCCGTACGGCTCATCGCTGGTTTGGCTACGGCTTTCGGGATTTGGCTCCGTATTTGGCTGCGGCGTTCGGGTCCTATCCGGCCCCGAGACGCCTCCGCATGGATGAGCCGCCCTGCGGGCGGCGCTCCGTTCTACGTTCGAGTCCTGCTCGGCCTGGAAACGCCTCCGCATGGTGGATCCGCCCTTCGGGCGGACAGCGTTCTACCTGTTCGGCCCCGAAGAGCCTCCGCATGGTTGTGCCGCCTTGTAGGCGACGCAGTGCTCTACTGCCCGAGGGCCCCAGCCCCAGGCCGCCGAGTCCGCGCCTATCGGCGCGCCCTCTAAGCGCTGCGCTCTTCGGGCAAATCCTTGCCGATGTCCTGCATCGGGATGAGCGTCGGATTGACGCGCTCGCGCACCACGTCGCCGTCGATCATCACCCGGGCCACGTCCTCGCGACCCGGCAGCTCGTACATCGTGTCGAGAAGGACCTCCTCGAGGATGGCCCTCAACCCTCGGGCCCCGATGGCACGCAGCATCGCCTGATCGGCCACGGCCTCGAGAGCGTCGTCGGAGAAGACGAGCTCCACGCCGTCCATCTCGAAGAACTTGGCGTACTGCTTGACCAGGGCGTTTTTCGGCTCGAGCAGCACCCTTATGAGCTGCTCGCGGTCCAGATCGTGCACCGTCGTGGTCACCGGGAGCCGGCCGATGAACTCGGGGATCAGGCCGAAGGTCATCAGATCCTCGGGAAGCACGTCCGAGAGGGTGTCTGCGTCCCGGTCCCGGTCGCTGTGAACGTGAGCGTCGAAGCCGATGGCGCGCTTACCCACCCGACGCTCGATGATGTGCTCCAGCCCCGAGAAGGCCCCGCCGCAGATGAACAGCATGTTCGTGGTGTCGATCTGCAGGAACTCCTGGTGAGGATGCTTTCGCCCACCCTGGGGCGGGACGGAGGCGACGGTTCCCTCGAGGATCTTCAGGAGCGCCTGCTGAACGCCCTCGCCCGAGACGTCGCGGGTGATGGACGGGTTCTCCGCCTTGCGAGCGATCTTGTCGATCTCGTCGATGTAGATGATCCCCGTCTCGGCTCGCTTGATGTCGTAGTCCGCCGCCTGAATGATCTTCAGCAGAATGTTCTCGACGTCCTCACCGACGTACCCGGCCTCGGTGAGCGCCGTGGCGTCGGCGATGGCGAACGGGACGTTCAGCGTCCGCGCCAGAGTCTGGGCGAGCAGGGTCTTGCCCGAACCCGTCGGCCCGATGAGCAGGATGTTGGACTTCTGCAGCTCGATGTCGTCCTTTGATCGCTGCCCGACCCGCACCCGCTTGTAGTGGTTGTAGACCGCCACCGAGAGGACCTTCTTGGCCAACTCCTGCCCCACCACGTAGTCCTCCAGGAAGGTGTAGATCGCCGCGGGCTTGGGAAGCTCGTCGAAGGGCGTCTCCTCGGTCGTGGCGAGTTCCTCCTCGATGATCTCGTTGCAGAGATCGATGCACTCGTCACAGATATAGACACCCGGACCGGCGATGAGCTTCTTGACCTGCTTCTGCGTCTTGCCGCAGAAGGAACACTTCAGAAGGTCACCGCCGCCGGTCTCACCGAATTTCGACATCCGAGTCTCCCTTCGGCTCAGCCGGCCACTGCCTTGAGTTCGCGACCTTCGAGCACCGTGTCGACCACTCCGTACTCCTTCGCCTCCGGGGCGGTCATCCAGAAGTCGCGGTCGGTATCGGTACTGATCCTCTCGAAATCCTGGCCCGTGTGGCTTGCCAGTATCTGGTTCATCTCCTCCCGCACTCGCAGGATCTCGCGGGCGTGGATCTCGATGTCTGTCGCCTGCCCCTCGAGACCACCGATGTGGGGCTGATGGATCATCACCCTGGCGTGCGGCAACGCAAAGCGCTTCCCGGGAGCGCCGGCGGCGAGCAGCACCGCCGACGCCGAGGCGGCCTGCCCCATGCAGTAGGTGGCGACGTCGGGCTTGATGAAGTGCATCGTGTCGTAAATGGCCATGAGGGAAGTCATCACGCCACCGGGTGAGTTGATGTACAGCGCTATGTCCTTATCGGGCTCGTCACCCTCGAGATGGAGCAGCTGGGCCATTATGAGATTGGCCACGGTGTCGTCGATCGGAGTCCCGAGAAAGATGATCCGCTCGCTGAGCAGCCGGCTGTAGATGTCGAAGGCGCGTTCACCGCGACTCGTCTGCTCGACGACCGTGGGGACGAGATAGCTGTTGTTGATCATTCGTCGACCTCCGCGGACACCCCCCCGTCAGTGGGGCGGTCCTTTTGATTGATTTGGTTGCTTGATTCGGCCGCGTCCCTCGCCTCGCCCGACCGCTCTCCGTCCCCGTCGGCCTCATCGGCCGCTCCCAGCGGTGCGGGCTCGTCGATTTCGATCTCCAGATCGATCTCGTTGCCGCCGACGTCGACCGGAACCGCCAGCTCGAGGACACGGTCGACAGCCTTGCGGCGTAGGATATCACCGGATAGAGCCTGTTCTCGATCACCTTCGGCGAGCGCGCTGCGATACTCCTCCACCTCCATCCCCGACACGCCGGCCAGCTGAGTGATCGCCTCTTCCACTTCTGCGTCATCGACCTCGATCTTCTCGAATTCAGCCACGGCTTCGAGCATGACCCGCGTCTTGAGGTTGAGTTCGGCCTGTGACCTGAGATCGGCGAGGAACGATTCTTGATCCTGCCCGGTGAGTGCCAGGTACTGGCCGAATTCGACCTCCTGTTGCTCGAGCCGGTGAGCGAAGCGATGAAAGACTGAGTCCATCTCCACCTGGAGCAGTGCCTCCGGAATGGTCAGATCGAGGTCGTCGAGCAACTCCTGGAGCAGCAGTCGCTCGTAGTCGGCGCGGAGACCGGAAGTGCGAATCCTGATCAGCTGCTCCTCCAACTCCCGCCTCATCTCGGTGGCGGTCTCGAACTCGGTCATGTCGTCGACCCACTCGTCGGTGAGCTCGGGAAGCCGCTTCGCCTTCACCTGTTTGACCAGCACGCGCACACTGACCTCGGTCCCGCCGTCGTCGCCGAACGACGGCGGAAGAGTCGTGACGAACTCCTCGATTTGCCCGGCGGCCTTGCCGCGAAGCGCGTCGTCCATGCCGTTCAGAAACATCCCCGATCCGACCTCGAACAGCATGTCGTTGGCCGATCCGGCGGCGAACTCCTCGCCGTCCTTGGAGGTCGCCACGTCGACGATGGCGAAGTCACCGTCGAACGCCTCACGGTCCACGTCTTCGAGCTCGGCGAACTGGTTGCGTATGCGCTCGATCTGATCCTCGACGGCGGCGTCGTCCACAGGAGGGGCGTTCAACTCCACCTTGCGCTTCCGGTACTTCGGAAGCTTCTTGACGGTCGGCCACAGGGTGACGAGAACATCGACCTCGACGCCCCCATCCCGATCCCTGATGTCTTCGAGCTTCGGCATGACCGCCGGGGCGAGTTCTGTCTCGGCAATGGCGTCCGTGAGCACGGCCGGAAGGGCATCGTCGATTGCCTCTCGCCGCAGGGTGTCCGCCCCCACCGCTGATTCGATCACCTTGAGCGGCGCCCTGCCGGGGCGGAAGCCCTTGATCTTGACCTCACCGGCGAGCCGTCGCGCCGCCGTCTTCTTGGCGGCGTCGATCGCAGCCTCTTCGATGGTCAGCGTGAGGATCCGCTCGAACGGACCGGCCTTTCGCACCTTCACTTCTGCTCCTCCATCGAACACAACAGAGCGAGACGGCGCCCATGCCGCCTCGCCGAATCTCATCGCCCTTCACCATACGGCCCATCACCAGTCTGGCTCCGACGCTCGGGATCTGGCTCCGAGACGCCTCCGCACGGTGGTGCCGCCCCAAGAGGCGGCGCCATATTCTACGACCCGGGTCCCGGCCCAGGCCGCCGAGTCCACGCCTGTCGGCGTGTGCTCTTCGGGGTGACCGAGGGGATTTGAACCCCCGACATCCGGGACCACAACCCGGCGCTCTAACCTGACTGAGCTACGGCCACCATGACAGAGAGCCTGTGCCCCCGGAAGGATTCGAACCTCCGACCAAGAGCTTAGAAGGCTCCTGCTCTGTCCACTGAGCTACGGGGGCGATAGTCCGACCGTGCCGGTCTCTCTGGAGCGGGTGAGGGGAATCGAACCCCCGTAGCCAGCTTGGAAGGCTGGAGCTCTGCCGTTGAGCTACACCCGCACAGCGATCGGGAGATTAGCTCGGCACCTGCACGTACCAACTCAACGCCAGTCTCCAGCCTCCAATGCGGGGTTGGCCGCTATTTGGGTGGTCCGGCGGCGACTCGATCGAAGGCTTCGTCGTAACTGCCTCGTCCCCAGTCGATGAGTTCAACCCACCAGGTCGCACCCGCCTGCCTGTAACTCTCGACCTTTTCTCCGTCGTCGGGTTGGGATACGTCGGCCCAGGCAATGTCGTAGGGCTGGTCAGTGTCTCTCTCGGTCTCGATGGTTCCACGGAAGGAGGCCAGGTCATTGGGGGTCCATTCTTTACCCCAAGGATCAGAAGGACCGATCCAACCATCCCAGCGTGCTGCCCGGCGGAGGGCTGCGGGGCTGTCTCCGCCAACCCATATCGGAACCCGAGGCTTCTGCACGAGGTTGAGATCGACTGCTACCCCAGCCACCTCGTAATGAGTGCCTTTGTGGTTGACCTCATCGCCGGACCACAGTCGGGTCACGACATCCAAACTTTCGTCGAGCATTTCGCCGCGAACGCGTGGGTTGCCGGATTCGCCGAACACCTCGAACTCGTCGGCAAAGAAACCGATGCCGACTCCCAACGTCATCCTGCCCTCCGAAAGAACATCGAGACTCGACACGGTGGTTGCGAGAGTCTGCGGTTTGTAGCGAGGAACGATCGCTACGCACGTACCGATCCTGATGGTCTTCGTGGCAGCAGAGACCGCACTCAGAACGACCCAAGGGTCATAGACCGACGGAACGCCGTCCCGCCAGAAAAACAAAGAGTCCCACGTGAAAAAGCCGTCCCAGCCGGTTTCCTCAGCGGTCCGCGCTAGGGAAGCAGCGTCGCGTGGATGACCAAACCTCTCGGTGTTCGGACAACAAACAGCGAACTTCAATCGCGGTGCGTCAGACATCGCCGTGCCAATCTTATCCCCCGCCAGACACCCGATCGGGCTCGCCATGTGCCAGGAAGACAACCCTTCTCCGCGTCGGGCGTGACCCTTCTCCGCGACAGCCAACGCCTCGCGATGCTGCTCCACTACGAAGAACTAGCACGAGCCGCCAGATAGGAGGGAAGCAACCCGGAACCCGTAGCGTGACCGACCCGTTCGAGACCGAGCAGGCTCGAACGGGGTCGGACCCCCCAACCAATCGAGCTCCGCTCGATTGACTCCCCTCGAGCGGTTCGAGACCGGGTAGGACTCGAACCCGCGAGATGAGTCGGGCTGGCCGGATTTGAACCGGCGACCCCCTGCTCCCAAAGCAGGTGCGCTGCCAAGCTGCGCCACAGCCCGTTGAACGGCATTGTGCCAGCCACTCGTGCGGGCGGTGGGATTCGAACCTTCTCCGCGCCACCGGCGAGCCGCGATGCTCGCTCCCTCAAGAGAGTGAGGACGAGAGTAGCTGGGGATGAGGGGAGTGGGGCGTTGTGGCGAGGGGAGCTTCGAGGCCGAGCAGGACTCGAAGTTCTCCGACCTCGTATGCGTCCTGGTGCGGGCGGTGGGATTCGAACCCACAGCGGGTCTGAGACCCACCGGATCCTAAGTCCGGCGCCTATGCCGGTTCGGCTACGCCCGCGCAGATCCCAGGGTATCGGCAGACGATCTCACCGTTTGCCAAAACGCTATTCTCGCCGCGGGTCGCTAGCTCAACCTGGCAGAGCAACGGACTCTTAATCCGCAGGTTCGGGGTTCGAATCCCCGGCGACCCACCGGCTCGCGAACGAATCCCGCGGCACATCGCCGCCGACTGGCGGCGACGCTTGCTCCCCACCAATCGACGAGAACCTCATCCCCCGCGGCTCGCATCGGCGCCTCCGGACGGAGCGAGCATCGCGGATCGCGAGAACGCGGAGAAGGTTCGAATCCCCGGCGACCCACCGGCTCGCGAACGAATTCCGCGGCACATCGCCGCCGACTGGAGACTGAGGACTGGTGACTCTTGCGGCCAGTCTTACGGCACGACCATCAGCGCACAGGGGGCGTGGTGGGCCAACCGATCGGCCACGCTACCGAGCACGAGGCGCTCGACCAAGCCGGCGCCGCGCCGACCGACGACGAGCAGGCCTGCGCCCACCTGTTCGCAATAGGCCGACAGGGCGCTCGCCGGATCGCCGATCTCCTCGGTGACGACAACGTCGAGCCCCTCGGTGTCGATGGCGCTCATGGTCGTGTCGAGCACCGAGCGCTGGGCCCGCTCCATGGAAGCCGACAACGCATCAGCCGGCGGAGGGGATCCCACGACGCCCCACCATCCCTCCGGAGGGCGGACCACGGTGATCACGTCGAGCTTCGATCCGTGCAGCCTCGCCATTCCGGCGGCGACCCGGGCGGCCCTGATGCTCTGCTCGGACCCATCGACGCCGACGACGATTCGAACCGGATCCCAAACGGTCATAAGGGACCTCCCCGTCTGTATCTCCAGGATACGCTCGGGGTGCCGCCACGGCTAGGGCAGATGGTCCTCCGAGAGCGCGGTGAGCGCCGCGGCCAGGGCCTCGAAGGCCCTCCTGCGATGGCTCATCTGATTCTTTCCTGTACCGCTGATATCGGCAAGCGTGTGCTCGTCGTCCACTTCGAAGACGGAGTCGTACCCGAAACCGCGCTCGCCGTGTTCGGCCAGGGCAATCCGCCCCTCGAGCACCCCCTGCACCACGAGGCTGAAACCCGCGGGGGTGACGATGGCCACCGCGGTGCGAAAGCGGGCGGAGCGATCATCGACTTCGTCGAGCGCCCGCAGCAATGCGGACCGGTTCTCCGCATAGGTGGCGTCGGGCCCGGCAAATCGGGCCGTGTGGACACCAGGAGCCCCTTCCAGGGCGTCCACCTCCAGACCGGTGTCGTCGGCGATGGCGGGATAGCCGGTGGCCTCCATCACAGCCCGAGCCTTCAGGAGGGCGTTCTCCTCCAACGTTGCACCCGTCTCCTCTACATCGGGCCAGACGACGCCCTTCACGATCGTGATGCCCGGCAAGACCTCGCCGAGAACGGCTTCCATCTCGACCACCTTGTCCGGATTCTTGGTGGCGATGACGACGTCGGCGATCACGCCAGGGCGGCCTTCTGGTACCCGACCAACTGCTCGATGCCGGAAGCGGCCAGATCGAGCAGCGCGGCGAGATCGGCGCGGCTGAACGGCTCCCCCTCCGCGGTTCCCTGGATCTCGACGAGTCCCCCCGAGCCGGTCATGACGACATTCATGTCCACCTCCGCGCCGGCATCCTGTTCGTACGCCAGGTCCAGGCAGGGCTCGCCGGCGACTATCCCCACGCTGACCGCGGCCAGGTGATCGCGCATGGGATCAGCAGCAATCATCCCCTCGGCGAGACCGTGATTGAAGGCGTCGCGCAGCGCCACCCACGCTCCGGTTATCGCCGCGGTCCGGGTGCCGCCGTCCGCCTGGAGGACATCGCAATCAAGCCTGACGGTCGTCTCTCCCATCGCCTCAAAGTCCACAACTGCTCGAAGAGACCGGCCGATCAAGCGCTGAATCTCCTTCGTGCGGCCGCCGCTGATGGCGCCCCGGGGGACCCGCTCCGGGCTCGAACCCGGCAGCATCGAGTATTCGGCCGTGACCCAGCCCCGACCCTGATCGCGCAGCCAACGCGGGACTTCTTCGGTGATCGATGCGGTGCACAGCACCCTGGTACGGCCCACATCGATGAGGACCGATCCGGGCGTCATCTCGGTGTAGCCGCGGCTGATGTGAACCGGCCGCAACTCGTCTCGGCCTCGCTCGCTCACACCTCGACCTCCATCCCCGGAATCGCATGCACCACCGGCCCTTCGAATCGACCGGCCGCCTCGGCCACCGAGACGCTCGGATCAAGAGTAGGGGCCACGTGCGTCACGATCAGACGGCCGACGCCGGCACGCGCCGCCAACTCCCCCGCCTCCACCGCGTGGAGGTGAAATGGGAATCTGTCAGGCGGAGGCTCACCCTGGTGGGTCGCCTCGCACAGCAGGACATCGGCGTCGCCCGCCAGCGTGGCGAGGTCCCCGCCGGGACCGGTGTCGCCGCTGTAGACGAGCGCCTTGGTCCCGTCGGTGACGGCGACGCAGACCGCAGGAACGGGATGGGCCGCGGCTCCAAAGGTCAAAACCAGATCGCCGAATCGGATCGAATTCCCCGGGGCGACGACCTCGGGGGCGAACACCTCGAAAAAGGCATGGTCCGGTCCCGCCCCGATGAAGGAGGCAAGACACTCGACTACACCCCTCGGTGCCAGCAGCGGGATCCGGCGCACATCGGGGCGGTCGAATCGCAGGTGATTGAAGAGCGGCAACAGGTCCAGGCAGTGGTCGCCGTGCCGGTGGCTCAGGACGATCGCATCCGGCGTCACCCCGCGCTCCAGCAGAACGGGGAAGGTTCCCGGACCCAGGTCGAGCACCAAGTCGACATCGGCCCGCACGAGATAACCCGATGCGGGCCGGCCTGCTGTTGGATAAGTCCCGCTCGAGCCGAGAACCGTCAGACGCACGGCTACGAGATGACCTTGCGAAATGCAGCGGTGGCTGCAGTGAAGGTGACGACGGCCAGCCCGGCGGTGACGCCTAGAGCCTTGCCGATGGCGCCCCAGTCCCACCCCACATTCACCAGTGCCCGAACCGCCTCGACGATGTAGGTGATCGGGTTGAACGTCGCCACCGTGTCCAGCCAGCCGGGGAGAAGGCTGCTGGGCATGAACGAGGTCGAGAGGAACAGCACGGGGAAGGTGATGAGAATGCCGATCATCATCGTGACCTCGCCGTTGCCAGTGAGAAGGGCAATCACGTTCGACAGCCCGGCCCAGGCGATTCCGAAGAACACCGCAAGCACGATCATCATGGCGACTCCGAGGACCCCGGTCTCGAACCTGGCCCCCATTGCCAACGACACTCCGACGATGATCGTCGCTTGCAGGGCCATGCGGGTCGCATCGGCCATGACCTTCCCGAGGAGGATGCTCGAGCGGCGGATAGGAGCGATGAGGAACTTGTCGAGCAGTCCGTCCTCTATGTCCGTCACCATCCCGATCCCGGACTGGAAGGCCGAGTTGAGCGCGGTGAGAGCGATGATGCTGGGCACGAGGAACTGCAGATACGAGTCGTAGGCAAATCCGGGCAGCTGGTCGAGCCGAGCGAATACCTGGCTGAACAGAAAGAGGAAGAGCAGCGGCTGGAACAGCGCGAAGAAGAGCAGGAGCCTCACCCGCACGATCTTCTTGAGCAGCCGACCCCACAGCACCGTGGACTCCTGCAGTGTCCTGATCATCGGCGGCTGAATCCCGGCATTCGGCTGCGCTGCTTGACCTCTTCCACCCGCATCTTCGCCCCCGTGTGGCGCAGGAACACGTCGTCGAGCGTCGGCTCGGAGACTTCCAGGCGGGCCACCGAGATCCCCTCACCGTCGAGGGCACGCACGACGTCGGCGAGACGCCCGGCCGCGTCGTGGGTGAACACCCGGACGGCGTGATCGTAGGTCCGGGCGGTCCCGGCATCCGAAAAGCGGCTCAACAACCCCGAAATCCGCTCCACATCGCCCGGAGGGGTCTCGGCGCCGAGCGTCACGGTTATGGCGTCGCCACCGAGGTCGTCTTTCAAGGCAGTCGGAGTCCCCTCGACTGCGATCTTGCCGTTGTCGATTATCGCCAGCCGGCGCGCCAGTGTGTCGGCCTCCTCCAGGTACTGGGTGGTGAGAAAGATCGTGACCCCGCGGTCGTTGAGCTCCCGTAGATAGGCCCAGAGCGCCCGGCGATTCTGTGGATCGAGCCCGATTGTCGGCTCGTCGAGGAACAGCACCCGCGGATCATGGGCCAGAGCCTGGCCGAGGTCGAGTCGACGGCGCATCCCCCCGCTGAAGGTCCCCGCGCGGCGATCTGCGGCGTCCGTGAGCTGGAGGATCTCGAGCAACTCATCACCTCGAGCCTTCGCCTGGGCCTTGGAGAGGCCGTGCAGCCGTCCCTGGAGAACCAGGTTCTCGCGGCCCGTCAGGTCGTCGTCGACACCGATGAACTGGGCCGCGTACCCGACCCGCTTGCGCACCTCCTCGGGGTCCTCGGCCACGTCGATGCCGTCCACCCGAGCCGTTCCCGACGTCGGGGTGAGGAGGGTCACGAGAATCCTGATCGTGGTCGTCTTTCCGGCCCCGTTGGGTCCGAGGAATCCGAAGATCTCCCCCTCGTCCACACCGAACGTGATGTCGTCGACCGCTCGGATATCCCCGGGATAAACCTTGACGAGGTCGATGACCTCGATGAGAGCCATGAGCAACGAGGTTAACCCGCGGCGAGGCGGGCGCCGACGCCGGCTTGATCGCGAGCAAGGCCACAACCGACCGCTGGGTCGAGCGGCGCCACTCCGCGGATTGGCGAGGATGGTCCCGAGGAGGCCGATCCACGGCAGGCCGTGACCGAGAGCGCGAGGATTGCGACGAACAGCCGCATCGGTTCGACGGTTCAGGTTTCCCGATGCACACTTGACGCCCGCAATGAGGAGAGCAGTGACGACCGACCCGACCCGGCCCCACCAGCAGGTCGCCGGACACGAGTGGTTCCGGGTCGATCCCGGTGACCTCGAGATCGGGGAGGTAACCACGGTCATAGCCGCCCAGCGAGCCGTCGCCATCACCCGGACCGAGGCCGGCTACGGAGCGCTCGACAACCGCTGCCCGCACCAGGGCGGTCCGTTGGGTGACGGCCAGATCGAGGGGACCTGCCTGATCTGCCCCTGGCACGGCTACGAGTACGACCCGCTCACCGGCCGGCCCCCGGACGACTACTCGGACGCCGCCACCCCCTATGACATCGAGGAGCGCGACGACGGGCTCTACGTGCGGCTCCCGGTGGTCGAGCGGATGCCGACCGTGATGGATCAGATGGTCGACACGATGACCGAATGGGGGGTGGACTCCGTGTTCGGCATGGTCGGGCACAGCAATCTCGGTCTCGCCGATGCATTGCGCTTGGCGCAGGAAGACGGCCGCCTCGAGTACTTCGGAATCCGCCACGAGGGGGCGGCAGCATTCGCAGCCAGCGCATACGGGAAACTCACCGGGAGACCGGCCGCCTGCTTCTCGATCGCCGGACCGGGTGCCACCAACCTCCTCACCGGCCTCTGGGACGCCAAGGTCGATCGCGCCCCCGTACTCGCCCTCACCGGCCAGGTGGACACCCAGGTGCTCGGCCCGGGTGCCTTCCAAGAGCTACCGCTCGCCGAGGCCTTTGCCGCCGTCGCCGAGTGGAGTCAGACGGTGCTGCGCCCCGAGAACGCCACCGAGTTGATGGCGCTCGCCCTGAAGCACGCCATCGTCAATCGCGATGTCGCCCATCTGATCTTCCCCGATGAAGTGCAGAATCTGCCGGGACTAGCCGATCCTCCGAGGCGACCGATGGAGGGCCGGCTGGCGACTACCCGGATCGCTCCCCCGCGCCATGAGCTCGAGGCCGCTGTCCGGCTGCTCGAAAGGGCAGAGCGCCCGGCAATCATCGCCGGCAACGGCGCACGCCAACACCGGGAGGCGGTCATCGCCCTGGCGGAGCACCTGGACGCCCCGATAATCACCACCTTCAAGGCCAAGGGCCTCGTGGCGGACAGCCACCCCTTGGCGGCGAGCGTCCTGGGACGCTCCGGGACCCCGGTCGGTTCCGCCGTGATGGGGCGAAGCGACGCATTGCTGGTGCTGGGGGCGTCGTTCTCCGATCACACCGGGATCTCTCGCAACAAGCCGACCATCCAGGTGGACTTCGATCGGATGACGCTCGGCAAGTTCCATCCGGTCGACATCCCCCTGTGGGGCGAGATCGAAAGAACCGTCGCCGAGCTGATGGCCGCCGTCCCCGGGGTCGACCGACCCGACGTCAGGAGAGATCTTGCGGCGCGGTGGGAGAGGTGGCGGAAAGAGAAGCGACGTCGTGCCGGTCTGACCGATGAGCGGGGCCGCCTCCATCCCGCAGCCGTGTTCGACGTGATGAGCGAGGTGGTACCGGGCGATGCAATCCTCCCGGTCGACGTCGGCAACAACACCTATGCCTTCGGCCACTACTTCGAGAGCGGGCCGGACCAGGACGTTCTCATGTCGGGGTACCTCGGATCGATCGGGTTCGCCCTTCCGGCGGCGATCGGCGCCTGGGCCGCCACCCGAGGCAGCCGGCCGATCGTCTCGATCTCCGGCGACGGCGGGTTGGGGCAGTATCTCGCCGAGATCACCACCCTCGTCAAGTACGACATGGACGTGACCCACGTCGTGCTCAACAACTCGGAGCTCGGCAAGATCAGCCGCGAGCAGGTGTCGGCGATCCGCCCGGTGTGGCAGACATCCCTCGTCAACCCCGACTTCGCCGCATTTGCACGGTCTGCCGGGGCGATGGGACATCGGGCCGAAACCGCCGAGAAATTTCGGTCGGCACTCGAGGAATCCCTGGCCCACCGGGGCCCGGCACTGGTCGAGGTGGTCACCTCGCCCATGGAGGTCTGACCCTCAGTCTTCCTCTTCCTGCTCTTCTTTTTCTTCTTCTTCCTCCTTTCTTCTTGTCGCTCAGGGACCCGAGAAGGACGCCCTGCTCGACGACGTCGAGCTGGTCGAGCGGGCCGTCGATCGCGTCATCTCCGATGCGCGTTCCCGCGGGTCCGACGCACCCCGCAGCGCCGATCTGAGGGCCATTGCCCGCGAGCGCGCCGCTTTCTGGAGCGCGCTCGCCGTCGATCAGCAGCGCAGGCTGAAGATCGACGTGCCGACCTCAGTGCTGAACGTCCACGCCACGAAGGACGACATCGGTCGCGTCCTCGACACCCTCATGGAGAACGTCTTCGCCCACACCGAGCCCGGTACCGAGATCTCGATCACCGTCACCTCGACTGGAGTGCTCCTCATCGAGGACGGCGGTGCCGGATTCGAGCCATCGGCGGCGGAGCGCGGTGCGAGCGGAGGCGGCTCCACCGGGCTCGGCCTCGACATCGTGCAGCGCATCACCGATCGCAATGGAGGGACGTTGACGATCGATGCCTCGTCGCTGGGCGGCGCCCGGGTCAGCGTCGCCTTCCGGACCCGCCCGTAGCCCGAGTGCGGGGCCCGCAAGGGGCCCCCGCCCGATGATCAGCCCTGCGGTCGCCTCTCGGCCCTAGCGACGCCACCCCGGACATGATCGCGCAGGACGTCGAGACCGACGGCCCCGACCTCGAGCAGCCGCGAGTGGAAGGCCTTCTGGTCGTACCCGGCACCGAGCCGTGCCATCTCCTCGCTGCGCAGGTCGCGGATCGCCTGCTGCCCGACCTTGTAGGAGATCGCCTGCCCGGGCCAACCCAGGTAGCGATTCATCTCCGAGACGGACATGGCGTGATCCTGAGCGGCGTAGGCGTCGAGCATCTCGACTCCGCTCTCGAAGGTCCAGTGCTCGCCCGGGTGGAAGGGCTGCCCCTGAGGAATCTGCAGCTCGAGGTGGGAGCCGATGTCGATCACCACGCGGCACGCCCGCAGCATCTCCGATGCGAGCTTGCCCATCACGTAATCGGGCTTTTCGAGATAGCCGAGCTCTTCCATCAGGTCCTCGGCATACAGCGCCCAGCCCTCGCCCGATCCCGAGTACCAGATCAAGAGCTTCTGCATACGAGAGACGCGGTCGCCGGCCGTCAGCTGCAGGCCGGTCTGCAGGTGGTGCCCGGGAAACCCCTCGTGGTATGCGGTGCTGATCTCGTCGAACAGGGGAATCTGCTGCTGGTCCCCCTTCGACCAGTAGATGGTTCCGGGCCGCTTGAAGTCCTCGCTCGGCGAGTAGTAATAGGCGCCGAGCGAGCCCCCCGGCGGCGTCATCTTGACGTCGATCGATTTGATCTCGTCCGGGACGTCGAAGTGCTCGCCGTCCAGCTCCCGCAACGCGATCATCTGGCGTTGCAGCATGAGCTCGGAAAACTCGTCCTGGCTCTTCGCCGCCCTCCCCGGGTCCGTCAGCAGCAGCTCCAGGGCGGCCGCGAGACCGCCTCCGGGAAGGATCTCCTCGGCCAGATCGGCCATCCTCGCCCGGAGGCGCTCGACCTCTTCCCATCCCCACTCGTAGGTCGCGACGGGATCGATCTGCGCGCCGAGGAACCTGGCGGCCAGGTGGGCGTACCGTTCCGGCCCGACCGCGTCCCGCTCGGCGGCCGCCGGCAAGTACTCCTGCTCGAGATAATCGGCGATGCGGCCGAATCCGGAGCGGGCGAGTTCGACTCCGGCTGCCAGCCGCCGCAGCAGAGCGGCGTCTCCAAGGCCCGACTCGGTGAGCGAGGCGGGGTACGTGGTGAAGTGGGAGTCTGCTCCTGCGTGATTGCGCGCCTGTCTGACGACCTCCTCCACCTGACGCCGAGCCACGGTCGATCCGCGCCCCTTTCCCGCGTTCATGCGAGAGACGTACTCCTCGGCAGCGGCCGGGAGCCGCTCCAGCCGCGAAGCAATGTTCTCCCAGCCCTCGGCGCTCGACTTGTCCATCTGATCGAACGTGTCGCGTAGATCCTGCGGCGTCGAGGCAATGCTGTTGAGGTCGAGATAGTGCTCACCGAGATCGTGATCGGCGAGATCGCGCTCCAACTCGGCGACCACGACCTCCCCGGCAAGCTCGGCCCATTCGTCGTCCGCGTCGGGCAACGACCGCACCCGCCGAATCTGATCCCTCATCATCCCGGCGACGGCGTCGTATCCCTCGACCGAGAAGTCATTCCACAAGTGGTCGTATCCGGGAATGCCGAGATAGGTGGCGAGTATCGGGACGGCCGCCACGATCTCGTCGACGATGTCGCTGCTGAGGGAGTAGATGTCCTCGTTCAAGCTGCTCTGCTCCGGGGAAGGCCCGGAGCGACGATAGCCCCGAAGAGTGCAAGAGACGGGCCGTTATCGTCTCCGGTTCATGTCACCGCGACCGCCGGCACGGCCATCCATTGCAGGGATCGTCGATATCGCCCCCATCCTCATCGGAGTGGTCCCGTTCGGGATCATCGCCGGCATCGCTGCGGTGGAGGCCGGACTGGGAACGTTCCAGGCGTATGCCGTTTCGCCTCTGGTCTTCGCCGGCGCCGCCCAGTTGGCGATGACGGACCTGATCTCCCGCGACGCGGCCGCGATCGTCGTCGTCGCAACCGCCCTCGTGATCAACTCCCGTTTTGCGATGTACAGCGCGTCGCTGGCGCCGACATTCGGGCGGGTGGGCGCGATGCGCAAGGCGGTGGCGGCGTACCTATTGACCGATCAGGCTTTTGCGGTGAGCGTCGTCCGCTTCGACCGGGTCGACGAACCGATTTCAGCGCGCTACGCCTACTACCTCGGGGCGGGGATGGCCCTGTGGGTCACCTGGCTGGTCTCCTCGGCCGTCGGAGTGGTGGTGGGCGCGGGCGTTCCCGCTGAGTGGTCGCTCGATTTCGCCATTCCTCTGGTCTTCATCGCCTTGCTCTTCGCGGCGGTCAACGACCGGGGAACTGGGATCGCCGCCGTCGCAGGTTTTGTTGCCGCGGTGGCTTTCGCCGGACTCCCCCTGAACCTGGGACTGCTGGTGGCATCGGGTGTGGGTATCGCCGCCGGGGTCGTCGGACAGAGACGATGACGACCCACTCGACGGCGACGATATGGCTCCTCATCGGTGTGACCGCGGCGGGCACGTGGCTGATCCGCATCTCGTTCATCGCCCTGCTGGGGCGGGTATCGGTGTTCCCCGACCTGGCGATGCGGGTGCTGAGGATGATCCCTGCGGCGGTGCTCGCGGCACTCATCGGCCCGTCGCTTACGCAGGCCGAGGGTGCTTTCGACCTCGGAACCGAGCGATTCCTGGCCGGGCTGCTGGCGGGCCTGGTCGCATGGCGCACCAGGAACGTCCTGGCGACCATCGGGGTGGGAATGGGAGGGCTCTGGCTCTTGCAGGCGGTCGGCTAGTCGATCCGAGAACGATGAGCAGCCGCTCTTGTTCCACGGTCCATACGCCCGAGATTGGGCCCCAAGCCCGGCACCGGCGTTATCCTCGAAATCACCCTCCCCCGGAGTCCCGATGCTGATCGCAGCACTGGATCCAGAGATCTACTTGAAGTCGCAGCGCACTCAGCGGCGAATGGTCGGCGCCCTCGTGTCGGCCATCACGGACTCGTTCGGAGGCGACGTTGAGCTCAGGCGTCTCGCCGGCCACCGGCTGGCGGTAGCCACCGAGCGCTCCGATGCAATCGACCGGCTCGCTCACATCTTCGGTATCCGCGCCGTCGAGACCGTCGAACCGGTCCAGATCACCACGGTTCGGCAGCTTGCCGAGACCGTAGCCGAACGGTTCGCCGACCGGGTCGAGGGAAAGACCTTCGCCGTTCGCCCGACCCGCATGGGGTCGCACGACTGGTCGTCACAGGATCTGGCCGTGGCTGCCGGATCGCTGCTCGTCGAGGCGGGCGGGTCCGTCGACCTCAGCCGGCCCGAGTACACGGTTGTCGTCCGGGTGGTCGACGACGTGGCGTACCTGACCCTCGACGTTGCGCCCGGGGTCGGGGGGCTGCCCCCCGGGACCCAGGGCAAGGCCCTCATGCTCTTCTCCGGAGGCATCGACTCGCCGGTGGCCGCCTTCCTCATGGCGCGCCGCGGAGTCGCCCTCGACTACCTCCACTTCTCGCTCGGGTGCGGCCAGGCCGATCACGCCGCCGGTGTCGCTCACCTACTGACGGATCGCTACGGGGCGGGTACGGACCCGATGCTGCACGTCGTCGATCTGGAACCGGCAGTCGCCGAGATCCAGCACCGGGTCCCGGCGCGGGAACGGCAGATGGCTCTCAAGGGGGTCATGTACCGGGCATCCGCCGCCGTCGCCGGTGCCGACGGGACGGTCCGAGCACTGGTGAACGGCGAGTCGCTCGGACAGGTGTCGACACAGACGCTCGACAACGTCGCCGCACTGGATCGACTGATCAGCATCCCGATGCTGCGCCCCCTCATCGGGCTCTCCAAGGAGACGATCATGACAAAAGCCCGCGAGATCGGGACGTTCGAGGTCTCGTCCCGCACCAGGGAGCTGTGTGACATCGCCGGAGGCGCCAGGGTGTCTGTCTCGACGAGGCCGGCCAAGCTGGCAGTCATCACCGAAGGGCTCGGCGATCTCGTGGACCACGCAGTGATGACGACGAAGTCGATGCGCCTGACCGACTGGATGCCCGGAGGCTGAGATACCGGGGATGTGGACATCCCGAAAACCACCGAGCCGGACCCGTCGAAGTCGAACCTGCCCACGCTCTTAGAGGGGTATCGACCAGAAGCGTTCCATCACTTGGGGGCACTACCGTATCCGCCTCATGGCCGAAGCACTGGTGCACGCCCGCGACCTCAAGAAGGAGTTCGGAGAGCTCGTCGCTGTGGACGGGATCGACTTCGAGGTGAGGGTCGGCGAGGCGTTCGGATTCCTCGGCCCCAACGGGGCGGGCAAGTCGTCGACGATGAAGATGATCGGCGCCGTATCCCCCAAGACCGCCGGGGAGCTGACGGTGCTCGGGATGGATCCGGGCGTGGACGGGCAGAAGATTCGGGCCCGGCTCGGAGTCATCCCCCAGGAGGACAACCTCGATCTCGAGTTGACCGTCTACGAGAACCTCCTCATCTACGGCCGCTACTTCGGGATGAGCCGGAAGGTGATCAACGAACGCATCGACGACCTGTTGGCATTCACGCAGCTGGATGAGCGGCGCAACAGCCGGGTCGAGCCTCTGTCGGGCGGGATGAAGCGGCGGCTCACGATCGCCCGCGGGCTCATCAACACGCCCGAGCTCCTCATCCTCGACGAGCCGACCACCGGACTCGACCCCCAGGCCCGCCATCTCCTCTGGGACCGCCTCTACCGCCTCAAGCAGGAGGGAGTGACGCTCATCATCACGACCCACTACATGGACGAAGCCGAACAGCTTTGCGACCGGCTCGTGATCATGGACAAGGGCAAGATCGTCGCCGAAGGGTCACCCGACGAGCTCATCGAAAAACACACCAAGCGGGAGGTCCTCGAACTTCGATTCCCGGTGGGAGCGCAGGAGAAGCATGTCGACGTGCTGAATGACCTGGCGGCGCGGGTCGAGGTGCTCCCCGACCGCGTGCTGCTCTACACCGACGACGCCGACAAGACGGGCGACGAGATCCACGAGCGAGGAATCTTCCCCGAGTCCACGGTCAGCCGCCGCTCAACGCTCGAGGACGTGTTCCTCAGGCTGACGGGCCGAACCCTGGTCGACTGATGCTCCTCGCCCATCCCGGACGTGTCGTCGAAGCCTCCGCCCGGGTCTACCGCCGCACCTGGCGCGGCAGCGTGATCAGTACCTTCTTCAATCCGATCCTGTACCTGCTGGCGATGGGCGTCGGCCTGGGAAAGCTGGTGGACGAGGGCGCCGGTACCACATCTCTGGATCTGCCGTACCTGACGTTTCTGGCGCCGGGTCTCCTTGCGGCCACTGCGATGATGACCGGCGCTGGCGACGCCTCGTGGCCGGTGATGGCCGGGATCAAGTGGCGCAAG
The DNA here is from genome assembly GCA_036478235.1 of Acidimicrobiia bacterium. Classification (GTDB taxonomy): domain Bacteria; phylum Actinomycetota; class Acidimicrobiia; order Spongiisociales; family UBA11373; genus JACZWZ01. Next base: position 39,752 of record JAZGDZ010000040.1, read on the forward strand.
ACCTACGAGGCGGTGCTAGCCACTCCCGTCGGGGTCGGCGACCTCGTCATCGGCCATCTGTCCTGGGTGGGAGTGCGCCTGGTCTTCGTGACCGTCGTGTACTCGGGTGTGATGACGGCCTTCGGGGCGACGACCGTGGCCGAGGGCCTGCTCTCGATCCCACCGGCCGTGCTCACCGGCCTGGGGTTCGCAGCCGTCATCACCGCCTACACCGCTCGGCTCAAGGACGAGCAGGGCTTGGCGGCCTTGTTCCGATTCGCCGTGATGCCGCTGTTCCTCTTCTCGGGCACGTTCTTCCCCCTGGACCAGCTGCCGGCCTGGGCACAGCCGGTCGCCGCGGCCACACCGCTGTACCACGGCGTGTCGCTGTGTCGGGGCCTCGCCCTCGGAACCGGCTTCGAGGTTCACCCCGCCGTCAGCGTCGCCTATCTCGTCGCCATGGTCACGCTCGGGACGATCCTGGCGATCCGCCTGATGGCCAGGAGGCTGGTCACATGAGGGATTCGGCCACGCTGAGCGCCCGGGTCATTCCGCCTCCCGTTCTCGCCGGAGGTGGGGCCACCAAGATTCTGGAGAGGAACTTCCTCGTCTACCGCAGGATCTGGCTGATCGTCTTCTCAGGCTTCTTCGAGCCGATCTTCTACCTGTTCTCGATAGGGATCGGTCTCGGCAAACTGATAGGAGACGTCGCCGGTCCCGGAGGGGAACCGATCGAGTACGCCGCCTTCGTCGCCCCGGCGCTCCTCGGGGCGTCGGCGATGAACGGCGCCATCTACGAGTCCACCTTCAACATCTTCTTCAAGCTGCGATACGGCAAGGTGTACGACGCGATCCTGGCCACTCCGATGCTGCCTCGCCACATTGCGGTCGGCGAGATCTCCTGGTCGCTCGGCCGCGGCGCCCTCTACGCGAGCGCCTTCCTGGTCGTGATCACGGCCTTCGGCTACGTGCACTCGACCTGGGCTCTCATGGCGATCCCGGCCGCAGTCCTCATCGGATTCGCCTTCGGAGCCGTCGGGATGGCGACGACGACGTTCATGAAATCCTGGCAGGACTTCGATCTGGTCAACATGGTCGTGCTGCCGCTCTTCCTGTTCTCGGGAACCTTCTACCCCCTCGAGGTCTACCCGGACATCTTCCGGGTGCTCACCAGGTTCTCCCCGCTGTACCACGGTGTCGAGCTGATCCGAGCCCTCACCCTCGGCGTCTTCGACTGGAGCCTGGTCGGCCATATCGGGTTCCTTGTCGCAATGGGAGCGATCGGCGTGGCCATCGCCTCGCGCCGCCTCGACAAGCTGCTGCTGGCGTAGTTGGTGGGTCCCCAGGGACCCCCCTCCGGCAGCGGCGGCAAAGCCGCCTCCGCCCTCTCCCCCCTCAGGGAGGAGAGCACACAAAGACCCGCCCATCGAGGGCGGGTCTTTGTGGAGGTGCGGGGAGTCGAACCCCGGTCCTCTGAGGCTTCGGCGTCGGCATCTCCGAGCGCAGCCGATAGCGAGCTTCGGAACGCGGGGCCCTATCGGCGGGTGGTCCTGCGCCCTAGCCGGAGTTGGTCTTGACCCGCCGGTCCCGGCATCCCGGCGGAGGCATCCCCTATTGCGACGCCCGGACCTGGTGAGAGGGGAACCCTCCAGACGGACGGACTGCGTTGTTAGGCAGCCAGTGCGAAGTTGTCTTCGGCACTTGGTTTGTTTCCCGGCTCTTTAACGAGGACTCCGGGGACCTCGGCTCGCTTCCGACGCTTCAACCCTCAAAGTCGAAACCATGTCACCCCCGTGAGGGTGCGCAAAGCGCACTCGCAAGATACAACGATCGGCAGGCGAAGGTGGATTCCTGAAGGAGGGAAAGTCTCCAGTCTCCAGCCAGCGTCGCTGTCGATCGCCCGCCCCACGATCGCCCGCAAAGCGATTGCCCGCCGAGCCCAGCGAGGCGATTGCCGGAGGCTCTCTGGGAGCCGACGCTTAGCAAGTTGCCAGCTGCCAGCTGCCAGTAGCTTCTCAGTCCACGCTCCTGTGCCGCATCGCCCGTTGCATCCCCATGCCCATGGCTCTTCGGCTCACACCTCATCGCAGTGTCGCCCGGGTCCCTGCCCGGGCGACCGAGATGCAACGATGTGCCACCGCTACATCACATCAATCGATGTCCTTGTGCCGCATCGCCCGTTGCATCTCTCTGTCGGCCTGGCGGCGCCTGAGGGTCTCGCGCTTGTCACGATGCGCCTTGCCCTTGCCGAGGCCGAGCTCGATCTTGGCCTTGCCGTCCTTGAAATACAGCTTCGTCGGAATGAGGGTCAAGCCGCGTTCGGCGAGCTTCGACGCGATCTTGCTGATCTCGCGCTTGTGCAGCAGGAGCTTTCGCTCGCGCTCCGGCTCGTGCCCCCCGTCCCTGGCGAACTCGTACGGCGCGATGCGCAGGCCGACAAGCCACAGCTCGCCGCCACGCACGACGCCATAGGAATCCTTGAGGTCGGCGCGACCCATCCGCAGACTCTTGACCTCGGAACCGAGAAGAACTATCCCGGCCTCGAAGGTCTCCGAGATCTCGTAGTTGAAGCGGGCTCTGCGGTTGGTGGCAATCGTCTTGACGCTCATCACAAGTACGGTGCCGGGTCGACCGGGGTCCCGCTGAGCCTCACTTCCCAGTGGAGATGGCACCCCGTCGACACCCCCGTAGTCCCGACAAGCCCGATCTGCTCGCCGGTGCCGACCATCTGCCCGTAGGAGACACCGAGCGATGATTGGTGGGCATACAGGGTCGCGAGTCCTCCGCCGTGGTCGATCATCGTGGCGAGTCCGTACCCGCCTTTCCATCCGGCGAAGATCACCCGGCCGGCACCGGCGGCCACGATCGGTGAGCCGCAGGAGCCGTGCATGTCCCAGCCGGTGTGGAGGAGCTGCGTGCCGTAGATGGGATGGATTCGGTAGCCGAACCCGCTCTCGACCGCCCCGGGCACCGGCCGGAGCAGGACTCCGGGAGCCACTCCGCCAATGCTCTGCTCCTGTGCGATCAGCAGACGGATCGCCTCCTCGTCCCGTGCCAGAGCGACCAGCTCGCCCTCGATCTCTCGAATACGGCGATCCATCTCATGCAGCAGGGCGTGCTGCTCGACCAGGCGAGCCTCGACCTCGGCCGCCCTCACAGCGACTGCGGCCGCGGCGGCCTTTCGCTCCTGCTCCTGCGCGGCCAGAGTGGTGCGATAGTCCTCGGCCCGGGCCCGATCAGCGGCGAGCCGATCGGCCTCCTGCTGCTCCTGATAGCGGTGGAGCTCGTACTCGGCGATCACCCGGTCCGCCACGTTCTGGACACGATTGGCGTACACGAGACCAACACCGGCATCGGGACTGTCCCCGCCGGCAAACACGACCGACACATCAGCGTGGGCGGACATGTAGATGTCGACGGCTCGAGCCAACGCCGCTTCCCGTTCGACCCGGGCCCTGGCGCGGAGATCGATGATGATCCCTTGACGCTCTTCGATCCTCTCGACCAAGTCGCTCAACAGCGTCTCGGTGGCACCGATCTCCGCCTCGGTGGCGGCCAGTTGCTGCTCGGCCGCGGCCAGCTCGGCGACCACCGCTTTCAGCGCCCGGGCCGTCTCGAGTACTTCGGCAGCGAACTCGGTGCGTGCACCCTCCGCCGCTGCAATGGCAGCCTCGAGGTCCTCGATCTGCAATTCGACCTCGGCCAGGTCCGAGTCGAGGTCGGCAGCGGCCGGAGCCGCCAGCAACAACAGGACGACGGCGGCGACTGCCGGCGTCAGGAAACGCCGCATCAGTCCCGGAGGAATCCCCACATCCCGAAGACGCTCCCTGCGAGACCGGTCGCCGCACCGAAGCCGAGGATGAGAAGGCCGTTGCGCACCAGGAAGTCGACCGGGACCGCGAGAGCACCCGGGCTGGTCGAAGTAGAGAACAGTTCCGCGATCGACCCGCTCACACCCCAGACGAGTGCCACCGAGAGAGCGGCGCCGACCAACCCCTCGACGATGCCCTCGAGAAAGAACGGTATCCGCACGAACCAGTTGCCGGCACCGACGAGTTTCATGATCCCGATCTCCTCGCGTCTGGCGAAGACCGCTATGCGAATCGTGTTGGCGATCAGGATCACCGCGGCTGCTCCGAGGACCACCACGATCCACACCGCGAACGTCCTGAGCCGGTCGGAACGAGCCACGAGGGCATCAATCGCCTCATCGGCCGCCGACACCTCCCTGATACCCGGGATGACGACAAGCCGATCGGTGATCGCCGAGTAGTCCGCGGCCGCCGTCGGCCGGATCCTGAGGGAAGCCGGCAGGATCGACGGGTCCTCCTCCACTACATCGATCAAAGACTGCTGGTCCGCGAAGAGTTCCCTGAACTCGTCGAGCGCCTCGGCCTTGGAAAAGTACTCGACCCCTTCGACCTGCTCCCAAACCTGGAGGTCGCGCTGCAGCGAATCAATCTCTTCGAGGGTCAGCTCATCACTGAGAAAGGCGATCACGCGGACGTTGTCGTCCCACCTTCCGATATCCTGGTCGATCGACCACCTGAGCACGATCGTCCCAAACACCAGGGTGAGCATCACGAGAACCGCCACGACCGCGGAGAACACGACCAAGACATTCCTGCGGAGATTGGCGGCCGCCTGCCCGAGCAGGTATTGGAACCTCATGCTCAAGCCTCGACGATCGGCTGGTCCGAGGTCTCATAGGCACCGCGCGACTGGTCGCGCACAACTCGCCCGCGCTCCAGGGCTATCACCCTGCGCCTCATCGCATCGACAATCGCATGATCGTGAGTGGCCATGACGACGGTGGTCCCCGTACGGTTGATCCGATCGAGCAAGCGCATGATCCCCACCGAAGTCGCCGGGTCGAGATTCCCGGTCGGCTCGTCGGCGAGGACGATCAGCGGCCGATTGACGAATGCACGCGCGATCGAAACACGCTGCTGCTCACCGCCCGACAGCTGGTTCGGCAGGCGGTCGGCCTTCGCCGCCAGGCCCACGAGCTTGAGTACCTGCGGCACCTGATTTCGGATCACGTGCCGGGGCCGGCCGATGACCTCCAGCGCAAAGGCGACGTTCTCGTAAACCGTCTTGCTCGGAAGGAGCTTGAAGTCCTGGAAGACCGTCCCCACCGAACGGCGCAACAGCGGCACCTTCCAGGACGGGAGCTTGGAAGTCTGCTTGCCGGCCACCCAAATCGCCCCATCCGTCGGCAGCTCCTGGCGCAGAATGAGCCGGATGAGCGTCGACTTGCCGGAGCCCGACGGGCCAACGAAGAAGACGAACTCACCCTTCTGGATCTCGAGTGAGACGTCGCTGACCGCGACGGTGACACCGTCGTATACCTTGGTCACGTCTTGCAGGCGGATCATGAAGCCTCTCGGGCACCTTGCGGGAATCTCGGCGGCTCCCCCTCTAATCCGTCGACGCCCAGGCGAGATTACTAGGGGTCCCGTTTAGTTCCGCGTATCTCCGAAACGGCCGTCATGCCCCGGCCGCGGCCCTCCTCCATTGCAGATAGGCGTCGGAGAACCCCTCCAGGCTCCCGTCGAGCACGGCCTGCACGTTCCCCACCTCGAGGTCGGTGCGGAGGTCCTTCACCATCTGGTAGGGCTGCAAGACGTATGACCGGATCTGGCGTCCCCAGGCGGCTTCACCCTGCTCCCCGCGTATCTCATCGATCTGCTCGATCTGCTCCTGCCGAGCCCGTTCCGCCAACCGAGCCGCGAGGAGGGCCATCGCCCGATTGCGATTCTGCAGCTGCGATCGCTCCGCCTGGCAGGCCACGACTATGCCTGTCGGCTCGTGAGTGATCCTGACGGCCGAATCGGTCACGTTGACGTGCTGGCCTCCCGAGCCCGACGAACGAAAGACATCGATGCGCAGATCGTCCGGATTGATCTCGACCTCCTCCACCTCCACTTCGGGTATCACGTCCACGCCGGCAAATGAGGTGTGACGCCGCGAGGCGGCATCGAATGGGCTGATTCGCACCAGACGGTGCACGCCCCGCTCCGACTCGAGGACCCCGTAGGCGTGGTCACCGCGCACTGTCAACGTTGCCGATCGAATGCCGGCCTCCTCCGCTGGGAGTACCTCGTCGACCTCCACCTGGAGCCCACGCCGATCCAGGTAGCGCAAGTACATCCGAAGCATCATCTCCGCCCAATCGGCGGCATCGACTCCCCCGGCGCCGGCGTGAATGCTCAGAATCGCGGCTCGATCGTCGTACTCCCCGAAGAAGAGGCTCTCTCTCTCCAGTTCGCCGAGATCGGAGGCCACCGATTCCAGTTCCGCTGCCACATCGACGGCGGCGGCCGCATCCTCCTCTTCTGCGGCCAAGTCGAGCAGGACCTCGGCGTCGTCGATGGCGCCCGCCAAACGCTCCACCCGATCGATGATGCCTTCGTACTTGGCGAGGGTGCGAGTCACCCGGAGCGCCCGCTGCTGGTCGTCCCACAGGTCGGGCGCGGCCGCCTGCTCGTTCAGGCTCTCGAGAGCCTCGAGCTTGCCCGGCACGTCAAAGGAACCTCCTGGCGTCGTCGAGGCGCGCTCGCAGGGATGAGATTGTGGCTCGGGGGTCCTGGTCCATGGCGCGGCGGAGGATAACCAGTTGGCCATTGGCCAGGCATCAGGCATTAGGCACCAGTCACCAGTCACCAGAAGGATGACGCGCCCTGACTGGAAACTGGAGACTCGAAGGGTGCAGGGGACCCGCCGGGAAAAGACAACACGGCCGCGGTGGGCCAACGGGCCCCACCATGCGGAGGAGGCGGGGTGCAGTGGACCCGCCGGGAAAAGACACGGCTACGTGACTGCTCCATGACACTTCTTGTACTTCTTGCCGCTGCCGCAGTGGCACGGATCATTGCGGCCGATCTTGTCGCCGGCGTTTGCCTGACGCTTGAAGGCGGCCCCGCCGGTGCCGCCGAGCCTCACGACGGGGTCGGGACGGTTCTGCTGTTCGACCACCTGGCTGTGGAACAGGTACCGGACACTGTCGACCTTGATGCTGTCCACCATGTCGGCGAACATGTCGTAGGCCTCCCGCTGATACTCGGTCAGAGGGTCGCGCTGCCCCATGGCGCGCAACCCGATGCCCGACCGCAGGTAGTCCATCTCGGCGAGTTGCTCCCGCCACTTGGTATCGACGATCGACAGCACCACGGTTCGCTCCAGAGTGCGCAGCAGTTGGGCCCCGAGCTGCTCGCCTCGAGCCGTGTACACCTCCTGGGCATCCTCCGCCACCCGGTCCACGACGGCCTCACGGTCGTCGCCCGGCTTCACCAGGTCGCCGACCTCCAGCCGAATGGGATAGATGACCTCCAGCCTTCGATGCAGCTCCTCGGCTTCCCATTGCTCCGGAGCGATCTCATCCGAGATGGCGTTGCCGGTCTCGATGTCGATCACCTCGTCGACCCAATCGCGCACCAGCTGTTCGGTGTCGCGGCCGGTGAGAACCCGCTGCCGCCAGTCGTAGATCACCTCACGCTGACGGGTCATCACCTCGTCGTACTTGAGGACGTTCTTGCGAATCTCGAGGTTCTGCGACTCCACCTGGCGCTGGGCCCTTTCGATGGCGTTGGTCACCATCTTGGCCTCGATCGGGACGTCTTCGGGGATACGCAGCCGTTTCATGATCGATTGCACGCGATCGGTGGCGAAGCGACGCATGAGATCGTCCTCGAGCGAGAGGTAAAAGCGCGACTCGCCCGGATCGCCCTGGCGCCCCGACCTTCCCCGGAGCTGGTTGTCGATGCGACGCGCTTCGTGCCGCTCGGTGGCGAGCACGTAGAGCCCGCCGAGTTCGATCACCTTCGCCATCTCGGCGTCGGTCTCGGCCTTGAGAGTCTCGAAGGCCTCGGAATAGACCCCTTCGTACTCTTCGTCGTCGGGGGAGGTCCCGCGTTTGCTCATCTCCTGAACGGCCATCGCCTCCGGGTTGCCGCCGAGCCGGATATCGACGCCGCGTCCCGCCATGTTCGTGGCCACGGTGATCGCGCCCAAGCGACCAGCCTGGGCGATGATCGGACCCTCTCGTTCGTGTTGTTTGGCGTTGAGGACTTCGTGGGGAATCCCCTTCTTCTTGAGGACCGCGGACAGCCGCTCGGAGTTCTCGATGCTGATCGTGCCGACGAGCACCGGCTGCCCGCTGGCGTGACGCTCCACGAGGTCCTCGGTGAGAGCATTGAACTTGGCGTCCTCGGTCATGTAGACGAGATCGGGCTGGTCGAGGCGGACGATCGGCTCGTTGGTCGGAACCACCACGACGTCGAGACCGTAGATCTCGTTGAACTCACCGGCCTCTGTGATCGCCGTCCCGGTCATGCCCGCCAGCTTGTCGTACAACCGGAAGTAGTTCTGCAGCGTGATGGTCGCCAGCGTCTGGTTCTCCTCCTTGATCCGGACGCCCTCCTTGGCTTCGATCGCCTGATGAAGGCCCTCGCTGTAGCGCCTCCCTTCGAGGATCCTGCCGGTGAACTCGTCGACGATCTTCACCTCGCCGTTGGCTACCACGTAGTCGATGTCCCGCTGGTAGAGAGCCTTGGCTTTCAAGGCCACGTCGAGATGGTGGATGAAGTCCACGTTGGTGTGGTCGTACATGTTCTCGATGCCCAGGAAGCGTTCGACCTGAGTGACTCCCCCCTCAGTCGTGATCACCTGCCGCTTCCCTTCGTCCACCTCGTAGTGGGTCTCGGCGTGGAGCCTTTGAGCCATGCGGGCGAAGTCGCGATACCACTTGGCAGTCTCGCCAACCCGGCCGCTGATGATGAGCGGAGTCCTCGCCTCGTCGATGAGGATGGAGTCCACCTCGTCGACGATCGCGTACTGGTGCCCCCTTTGCACCATGTACTTCGGGTCCATGGCCATGTTGTCCCGCAGGTAGTCGAAACCGAACTCGTTGTTGGTGCCGTAGGTCAGGTCGGCCGCATACGCCGGCCTGCGCTCCTCCGGCTGCATGTCGGCCTGGATGAGCCCGACGGTCAGCCCAAGGAACAGGTACACCCCGCCCATCCACTCGGCGTCCCGCTTGGCGAGATAGTCGTTGACCGTTACGACGTGTACGCCCTTGCCCTCCAAAGCGTTGAGGTAAACCGGCATGGTGGAAACGAGCGTCTTGCCCTCCCCGGTGCGCATCTCGGCGATCGCATGGCGGTGAAGGGCTGCCGCGCCGATGACCTGGACATCGAAGTGGCGCTGGCCGAGCACCCGCCGGGCGGCCTCGCGTACGACGGCAAACGCCTCGGCCTCGATGTCGTCCAGCGTCTCCCCGTCCGCCAGCCGCCTGCGAAACTCATCGGTCTTGGCCTTGAGAGCCTCGTCCCCGAGAGCCTCAATCTCGGGCTCGAACCCGTTGACGGCGTCGGCGACCCTCTCGAGCTCTTTGAGCTTCTTGCCCTCGCCCGCGCTCAGGATCTTCTTCAGCAGGGCCATGAGAACGCCATCATATCGGTGGGGTCGCGCTGCGGAATAGAGGGGTAAAGAGGGCGCACCGACAGGCGCGGACTCGGCGGCCTGGGGCTGGGGACCCCGGGCCGTACAGCGATGAGCCGTAAGGCGAAGAGCCATCGACAAAGAGGGCGCGCCGCTAGGCGCGGACTCGGCGGCCTGGAGCGAGCGCCGTAGCCAAACCAGCGATGAGCCGTAAGGCGAAGAGCCATCAGCATCGGTTGAGAGTCCGCTTCATAAGCGGACACTCAACGCTCTATGCGCTCGCCGTGTTCCAGGGACTCGAGAAGCGATCCGGGATCCACTCCGGCCTCTTCCGCCATCATCTGCGACACCACCGTGACGCCGGTCAGATCGATCGGTTCAGGCGTCTCCAGCACCTCACCCTCGGCCGAACGCACCACGAACCCGCGGCGCATTCCTTCGCCGACGGCGCTCACCAGCACCACCCGTCCCCCCGGGATCTGCAGCAGCGATCCCGGCGGGTATTCGCCGGTCATCTGGATGAAGAGCCTGAGCAGGTCCGGGTCGTAAGCGGTCCCGGCGCCCTCGAGGAGCACCCGCAGCGCCTCGTTGGGGGTGCGGGCCGAGCGATAGCTGCGGAAGGAGGTGATCGCATCGTATGAATCGGCGATGGCCACGATCCGGCTGAAGAGGTGCGGCCTCCTGCCGGCGAGGTCCGGATAGCCCGTGCCATCGATTCGAGCATGATGCTCGAGCGCGATAATCGCAGCTTTCTCCTGTCCGCTGCCGGCCGCGGCCATGATGGTCGCCGCGCCCTCCTGCGGGTGCAGCCGGACCTGGGCCCAGTCCTCGTTCGACAGCCGGCCCGGGTTGCGCAGAGCGGCCTCGTCGACGATGACCCGGCCGATGTCGTGAAGCAGCGCCCCGAGGCCGAGCTGCCTCACGTCCTCGCGCTGGAAGCCGGCGAACCGGCCCAGAGCCATCGAAAGAAGGCACACATTCACCGAGTGGTAGTAGGTGACCTCGTCGTGGTTCTGCACAGTTGCCAGGAGCATGGATGAGCCGGCGTCAGCAGCTCCTCCATCGATGAATTCGTCCACCGCCTCCATCACCCCGTCGAGGTGGAGAGACTCACCGCGCGAAACACCCCGCAGCGTGTCGAGGGAGAAGGCGTACGACCGGCGGAGGCCGTGCAGCGGCCGAATCTCGAGGTCAGACGGGCGTAGCGACCGTTCGTTGAGCCGAACGGTCCCCTCGGCCGGAAGGTCCTCCGAAACCCCCGCCACCAGCGCTGCCAGATCGGCGAGGTCGTTGCTGCTCGTGCCCCGCAACATGGTGATCGAGTCAATCTTGAGATCCTTGAGGTCGGCCAGCATGGAATCGAACTCGGTGCTCGCATGGGCCAGCATCTTGCGACCGAGATAGAAGGCGTCCCCGACTATGGACAGCACCGCCTCGTCGGGACCCGCCACGAGGACTTCGGCTGAGCCACTCAAGGCGGCGACGGCATCCTGAACGGCGGATTCCGAGTCGCCACGGGCCATCCGCTGGGAAGCGTTGGACAACGCCCTCAGGAAGTTGCGCCCCAGAAGTTCACTCATTCCGGCCACCTCTCGAGTTCGGCCCGAGCCGCGTCGCGTACAGCCTTGGAGGCTCCGAGCGCAAACTTTCTCGAGGAAAGCCGCTCCAGGGCCTCACGCACCTGCGGGCCGCGCCGCTCGGCGATGATGTCCACCAGTCGGCGGGCGTCGTCGGCCGAACCGGTCCCTGCCTCGAGTGCCTCGACGATTCCGGGCACCACCGAGTCTGCCGCGCTCGCCCTGAGGAGGGAGGCCGCCGCCTGGCGGACCCGGGGACTCGAGTCGCTCAGGAATCGCAGCACCCCGGGCACCGCACCGTCGCCCTTGAGAGCGGCAATGGCCCGGATCACCTCGACCCGCACACGATCGTCCTCGTGGTCGGCGATGGATTCGAGAGCCGGCAGCGCCGAGACCCGGCCAGCCTTTCCGATCGCGGTGGCGACGTTGCGAACGACAAACCAGCGCGAATCCGCCAACCGCGCAGTGAGATGGCGGGCATCACCCCTCCCTGCCATGCCGAGGAACTCGACGATGTGACGACGGTTGACGATCGATTCTTCGACAACGATCTGTCCGATCAGGTACTCGACCAGCGGCTCGCCCCAGGCAGCCAGTACCGGAGCCGCCGAAACGGGGCTGTCCGTCTCGACCAGGCCGGTGACGAGATCGGAGAACAGCTCGTCGCCGGAGAGATCGCGCCGCGCCTCGGCCACCAGGTGGGAGAACTCCTCGGCGAAGACCGGAGCCGAGGCGAGCGCTCGCATCCACATCCCCGCCTTCTCGTACTCACGGGCACGGACGGCGCCTGCCACCTTGCCGGTCCAGATGCGCAACAGCCGTCGAAAGCGGTCGGCGCGATGCTCCACGCGGAGTAGATCCCGGAACACCCCGATGCTGGCCACGAGATCCTCCGGCCCATCGGGAAGCTGGGCGAGAACCTTGTCGCGTAGGTCGGCATCCGCGGCCGCGGTATCCACCGAGTCGAAGACCGCCCGAACGCGCTGCAGTTGTTCGTCGTGCCAGTCGACGCCGACAGTATCGAGTTCCGCCGAGCCGTTGCCGCCGGCCATGGCTACAGCTCGATCAGTTTCTCGCGGACGGCGTACAGAACCGCTTCGTTGCGGGAATGCAATCCGAGCTTGTCGAGGATGTTTCGCACGTGGTTCTTCACGGTGTTCTCACTGATGAATAGCACGTGACCGACTTGCTTTGATGTCATTCCGCGGGCGACATGCTTGAGCACCTCGATCTCGCGACCGGTCAGAGTGGGCTTGCGCGGGGCCAGAAAGTCCTGGTGCCGGAGCAGCTGGTTGAGGACATCGAGCAGCTTGCCGGTCATCGTCGGCGAGATCGACGCTCCGCCGTCCGCCACATCATGGAGGTCGCGGGCGAGGTCGGAGAAGGGAACGTCCTTGACGAGGTAGCCGCGGGCACCTGCCTTGATGCACGCCAGGAGATCTTCCTCGGACTCGCTCGCCGTCAGCATCACGATCGCCGTTGCCGGAGCCACGGCGAGGATCTTCTCGACCGCCTCGAGCCCGGAGACGCCCGGCATCAGGATGTCGAGCACGACTAGATCGGGCTGTTCGGCTTCGGCCAGCGACACGGCGTGCTCGGCGTCCGCCGCCTCACCGCACACCGTGAAGCCCGCCCCGGAGAGGGCGGCCGAGAGACCGGTCCGGAACAGGTCTACGTCGTCTACGACTATTACACGGCTCACTGTGGTTCGATCAGCCCGAGCGTGCCTCCGCGGCGCCGGTACAACACTCCGTACCGGTCTGTCTCCGCGTTGAGGAACAGATAGAAGCTGTGTCCAAGCGTCTCCATCTGAAGGGCTGCCTCCTCTGGCGTCATCGGCTTGACGGCGAACTGCTTGATCCGCTCGATGCGGAGTCCGCGGTCTTCATCGTTGGTTACTTCGACGCCAGAGGCGGGGCCATTGAGTCGTTTCTCACCGCGCCGGTGCCGGGAGATGAGCCGCTCCTTGAGCCGCCGCAAGGTTCGCTCGAATTTGTCCACAGCCCTGTCGAGAGCGGCACGCTCGTCGAACTCGGCCGCTTCGACTCTCACCGTGTGACCTGCCGCCGCTGCGGTGATCTCGACGCGGAATCGTTCCGAAGCGATTCTGGGGTTGTGCTCCTCGGAGAATTCGACGTCGGCGAACGCAGCATCGTCAAACACCCTGGACGCATGGATGACCTTCTCTTCGGCAAGGATCCTCAGGTCGTCGTCGAGGGACATGTGATTGCCGTGGATACGAACCTCCACCGTGTCTCCTTTCGCAGACGCGTCAGAACACCGTTTGGGCGCGGTCGGTGTGGCGAGCGTTGGGCCGGTAACGATGCGGGGCTCTTGGCACCCGTCCTCCCGTAGCTCTCGGTCCCCGTCTCGGGGGCTCACTACATCCTACGGATGATCCGGGAGTTGCGTTGGCCAGGAGTCTGCTGAGTGATGCCGTTGCTCAGATCGTGGAACACAGCGCCGCCCGCAGGGCGGCTCAATCATGCGGAGGCGCTTCGGGGCCGAGCAGGACCCGAACGCCGCAGCCAAACCGGGCCAGGCGCGCCAGTCGCCAGGATCTCGGGTTCGCCACTCCTCGCGCAGGAATGGCGGGACCGTGGACACCGCTAGTGGCGATGTAGATCACAGCGCCGCCCGCAGGGCGGCACGTCCATGCGGAGGTGCTTCGGGGTCGAGCAGGACTCGAACGCCGCAGCCAAATACGTAGCCAAATACGGAGCCAAATCTGGACGTCGAGATGAGTGACATGTATTGCTCAGCGGGCTCCCAGTCAGCAGGGTCCCACCGCACACGAGGGAGGCGGTACCGGGGCCCGGGCAACATGATCGACGAACCTCTTGATCGACGACACGAGGGATACGTCGATTTTCACCCGGTGACCCTGGGGCAGCCATATGTACCGGACGCTGGTACCCAGGTCACAACCGAACCAGAATCCCGCCTGGCCGCCCGTGTGCGTGGTCGTGATCGGATCCTCTGCGGAGCAGCCATTCCGATCGACCCAGCGCCGGACGGTCTCTTCGGCAGACGGATATGGCGCCCACACCTCGTTCAAGACTGACAGGCTGCCGCCTCTGAAGGAGACGGCTCGATCGTAGATGCCGTGAACGTGCAGGACGCTCACGGGGTATGACGGGGTGCAAGCGGAGGGGTCCCAGGGTTCGACACCCGAGATGGCAACCACCGCGGTGACCAGATCAGAGATGTCGCAGGCGAGCCGGTAGGCCATGAAGGCGCCGTTGGAGAGCCCCACAACGATCACCCGGCTGGGGTCTACGGGGTAGCGCTCGATGGCCTCCGTGATGAATTGCCGAAGATAGGACACGTCGTCGTTGCCCCGCAGATAGCGATCGCAGCAGGTCGGAGTCGCGTTCCAGTACGGCCGCCCCAGAGCGTCGGTCAGACCGGCGGGGGCGACGATGATCCAGCCCGATGTCACCGCGACCTGCCCGATGGCAAAGTTGTTGACGACGTCCTCGACGCGTCCGGAATACGAATGCAGCAGCACGATGAGGGGCCGCTCCCGGTCTCCCAGATCCGGCGGCAGCAGCTTTCCAGGGATCCGCTCCTCGGAAGAGGCCTCCACGGGCGCGGCGCTCTCTGGTTCGCTCTCACCCCGCAGGATGACAGGATCCTGACGGCCACCCCGGTCCTCCTCTGCCCCGGCACTCTCGGGGATGGAGGCAGCACCCGGACGCGGCGCCACCACCAGGCCGATCGTCGCGGCACAGACCGCCAAGACGAGTGCGGAGCGAACCTTGCGATGGTGAGAAAGAAATCGCATGGGTGTCATCCCACCCTATTACACACCCGGATCACGGCCGAGCCGACGGCACGCGGCCGTCGCGGTCACCGCCCGGACAACCCCGGATACGGCTGTGGCCGCCCTGATGGTGGATCCGGTCGTGACGACATCGTCCACGAGCACCGATCCCGGAGGGATCGGCGCGGCCCGGGCGAACCCGGGCACACCGCGCCGCTGACCGCTTGCCGATCCGGCTCGTCGCCGGCGCCACAGGCCCGGCCGTAACGCCCGCACGACCGGGAGACCCGACAATGCAGCCACGGCCTCGGCCAATTCGACAGCCGAATCGACGCCGTAGCGGCGGCGGCGCACAGAGACCCGGGGAAGCGGGATCAGCGCCGTACAGTCCGGAGGAAGCAGCGGCACCATCGCCCGAGCGAGTCGTTCGGCGACACCTGACACCGCCTCGTATTTCAGTCGGTGAACGAGTCTCCTGGCCGCGCCCTCGTGCGCAAAGGCACTCCGCACCAAGACACGCCCGACGAGCCGGTCCGGAGCCGGCGCCAGAGTCGCCAAGCAATACCGACACAGGGAGTGCGCAGAAGCTCGGCGGCAGGCGACACACGTCATGCGGCACCAGGTTGAGCTTCCGATGTGACATGCCTGCGCGATGACTAGTCACCTGCGCCGCGAGACAATGACCCGACTCCAAACGCGTAGCGCGTTGAGCGACCACGGAGCGTGATCTAGGGTGGGCTCCCTGGAGGAGACAGGAGAAAGGGAGGGCGGATGCCGCTCGACGTTCAGGTGACGCGGGAACGGCAGCGGCGACGCCGGCTGCGCCGAATCGCATGGCTTCTCGCCCCCTTGGTGACCTGGCTGTGGCTACGCCTGATCTTCGACACCCCGGTCTCGCCCGGATGGCCCGAACTCCCGCCGGAGGCCATGTTCTGGCTTCCCGGGGTCCTCATCATCCTGCTCCTCGGTGTGGTGCTGATTGCTCCGATGATCGGCAACGGACGGTCTCCGGAGGTCGTGTTCCTCCCGGAGCAGATCGACGTCTCGTTCGAGGACGTCAAGGGACTCGGGCCGGTGCTGACGGAGGTTCGTCACACGCTCGACGTCTTCTTGAACCATCAGCAGTTTCGCGATCAGATGGGCGGGCAGCCGCGTCGCGGCATCCTGTTCGAGGGCCCGCCGGGCACGGGCAAGACCCACACCGCCAAGGCGCTTGCCAGGGAAGCGGGGGTGCCGTTTCTCTTCGTCTCGTCGACGGCATTCCAGAGCATGTGGTACGGCGCCACCGCCCGCAAGATTCGGGCGTACTTCCGCCGCTTGCGCAAGGTCGCCCGGCAGGAGGGCGGAGCGATTGGGTTCATCGAGGAGTTCGACGCCATTGGAGGACGCCGCGGCAGCATGCAGCGGGCGCTACCGGCGGAGGACCGGCTGAATCGGGCTGCAATCTCCGAAGGTATCGGTGGAGTGGTCAACGAACTGCTCGTGCAGATGCAGTCGTTCGACGACCCTCCGCGTAGCGTCCGGTTCGGTAACGCCCTCAAGCGAACGGTAAACAAGTTGCTGCCGTCCCACCGCCACTTCAGGACGAGCAAGCCTCAGTTCGCCAACATCCTGCTCATCGGTGCGACCAACCGGGCCGAGGCGCTCGATCCCGCCCTGCTGCGTCCCGGCCGATTCGATCGCGTGTTTCACTTCCCCCTCCCGGCCCGCAAGGAAAGGCGCGAGCTGATCGACTTCTTCCTGACGACCAAGGCCCACGACGACACGGTCGATGACACAGCCCGCGACGATCTCGCCGCGACCACGATGGGGTACTCGCCGGCTTCCCTGGAGCGGCTCTTCGACGAGGCACTCCTCTTCGCGTTACGGGAGGACCGCGACAGCCTGGGGGTGACCGATCTGCACAGGGCGCGCCTGGATGTGGAGATCGGTCTGGCCGAGCCCACCGAGTACACCGAGGAGGAGCGGGAAAATATCGCCGTCCACGAAGCCGGGCACGCGGTAGTCGCCTATTTGGCGGGCAAGGGCCGGAAAATGAACTTCCTGTCGATCGTCAAGCGCAAGGATGCCCTCGGGCTGCTGGCTCACAGCGAGACCGAGGAGCGCTACACGAAGCGGCGAAGCGAGACTCTGGCACTGATGCAAATAGCGCTCGGCGGCATGGTGGCAGAGGAGCTCTTCTTTGGAGAGTCGGGAACCGGCCCGGTGAACGACTTGGCGACGGCGACCAACATCGCGGTCGAAATGGTCGGATCCATGGGTCTCGGATCCTCTTTGATCTCCTTCCGAGCAGTCGATCAAGGCATGGTCGGCGGAAATCTCGTCGCCAAGGTTCTGGCCGACGACAAGGCCCGGGACGCGGTGGACGCGCTGCTACACGAACAGAAGGCAGTGGTTGTCGCCCTGCTGAGGGATAATCGGCATCTCATCGAGGCGTTGCGCGACGCCCTTGTCGACGGTGACGAACTCGCCGGACGCGAGATCGTCGAAGTCCTCGACGCGGCGCGCGATGGGCAGGAAGCAACGATCGATCTGAGGGAGGAAGGTGTTAGGAGTTAGGAGTCAGGTTTTCCTAATACCTAATACCTAATATCTAGGTCCCTTGCTCCCAGCTCGCCAGATACTCCTCCTGCTCCGGCGTGAGCGTCTCGAGCCCTCCACCGATCGCTTCGAGGGCGATCGCAGCCACCTCGACATCGATGCTCTCGGGTAGCCGATGAACCCTGTTCTCAAGTGCGGCACCTTCGCTGATCAGCCACTCGGCCGCCAGCGCCTGATTGGCGAACGACATATCCATGACCTCGGCAGGATGTCCCTCGGCCGCACCGAGGTTGACGAGGCGTCCTTCGGCGATCACGTGGAGTCGCCGGCCGTCGGGCATGGTCCACTCGTCGAGCTCGTGGCGCATCCGACGCTTTCCGGTCGCGGTGGCTTCGAGGTGGCCCAGATCGAGCTCCACGTCGAAGTGGCCGGCGTTGGCGAGAATCGCACCGTCCTTCATCAGATCGAAGTGCTCGCCCCGCAGCACCCGTAAGTTCCCGGTGACGGTGATGAACACGTCGCCCGATCGGGCGGCCTCATCGGCCGTAGCAACGGTGTATCCCTCCATCGCGGCGGAGAGCGCCCGCACCGGATCAATCTCGACCACGACGACTTTCGCCCCCAGGCCCGCTGCTCGAGCAGCCACCCCGACCCCACAGTCACCGAACCCGACGACGACGACAGTCTTACCGGCAATGAGGAGGTTGGTGGCCCGGATGATCCCATCCATGGCGGACTGGCCGGTCCCGTGACGATTGTCGAACAGATGCTTGGTGGCCGAGTCGTTTACGGCGACGACCGGGAACCGGATGACCCCGTCCTGTTCCATAGCGCGCAAACGAATGACTCCGGTCGTGGTCTCCTCCGTGGATCCAATCGGTTGCTGATCGGGACGCTCCTTGAGCAGCATGGTCACAAGGTCAGCGCCGTCGTCCATAGTCACGTGAGGGCCTGCGTCCAGGACCGCCCGAAGATGTGAGTAGTACGTTTCGTTGTCCTCGCCGCGGACGGCGAACACCGGAATCCCGTCGGCCACCAGCGCAGCGGCGACGTCATCCTGGGTCGAGAGTGGATTCGAGGCGCACAGCATGACCTCCGCCCCTCCGGCGCGCAGCGTGGCCATCAGGTTGGCGGTCTCCGAGGTCACGTGGAGACAGGCCCCGATCCGCTTCCCGGCGAGCGGAGTCTCCTTTTCGAATCGCTCCCGGATGGAGGCCAGGACGGGCATCCTCCCCCGAGCCCACTCGATCCGGAGGGCACCCGCTTCGCCCAGGGACAGATCGGCTATGTCGTAGTTCATTCGGACTCTCCTGCGAGACGGATCTTGAAGTCTTCGATGATGTCGACCGGCATCGGGTCGGACGCCGATCGCTCGGCGAGAGCGAGCGATACGAGGTCGCCCACGACGGTCAGCGAGAACAGGCGGGCAACAGTACTGATTCCGCGCGAAGCCACAACTTCCGCCCCATCGACCATTCCTTCCATCAGCCTTCTGGTCAGCCGGCCGCGAAGCGAGACGCGGGGATGGTCACCGGAGTCGCTGAGGAACACCGCCCCGAACGAGCCGGCCGAGAAGTCGGGGTGGGCCGTCCATCCGACGATGTCGTTGTGATCGGCTTCGGGGAGCGGCACCCAGGCCGCCGGGGCCTTGGCGTTCTCGTTGATCTGGGTCTTCCACCGGTTGGCGGCTACCGATGCCGGGCCGCTTCCCCCGTATACCACCGTCATCCGGCCTGCCAGAGCCTCGGCCAGGCGGGCTGCAGTCTCCGGCCCCTCGCCGTCGAGGATCGCCCCTGTGACGTCTGCGGCCTCCCGCAAGTCTTCCGATTGCGGCCCGACTATCCCGGCAGATTCCAATACTCGGAGGGTGGCTCCGACCAAGTGACCGAAGGCGGCGCGCGGCTGGGGGCAGGGAGGGACCACGACCGTCGAAAACCCCACTTCCGCGGCCCGCTCTGCCATCGCTCCTCCCGTCGTCACCCCCACGAGCGCGAACCCTCCGGCGAGGGCGGCCGACACCGAAGTCGCCGTCTCTTCGGTATTGCCGCTGTGTGACACCGCGACGACCAGATCCTCCGATCCCACCCAACGAGGCAGGTCATAGGACTTGTGAACGACGACCCGGCGACCGGCCTCCTCGGCGACGACCGCGGCGACATCGCCGGCGATCCCGGACCCACCCATGCCGGCGACTATCGCTGCCTCGGCCGAGGGCGTGTCAGGAATCTGGAGATCGGCCGCCCAGCGGAGCTGCTCGGGGAGCTGCTGCACGAGTTGCAGCATCGTCGTCATTCGGGGTCGGGGCGGTAGGCGGATTCGAGCAACATCACCGGGATCCCGTCCACGACCGGGAAGTGCAGTCCGCACCCGGTGCAAACGAGATCCCCCTCGCCCGCTTCGAGCGTGGAACGGCACTCGATGCATCGCAGGATCTCGAGCAACTCCTCAGGAACCGCCACTCTCGACCTCCTCGATCAGGGACCGGACCCGGGAGATCAGTTCGTCGAGGCCCTTGCGGTCTGCCGCCTCGACGTTCAGCCGGAGTACCGGCTCCGTGTTCGAAGGCCTCAGGTTGAACCACTTGTCGCCCAGATCGACCGTGATGCCGTCGAGCCTATCGCCACCCGAGAACACCTTGGCGACCCTTTCGATCTCGACTTCGGGGTCGGCAACTCTCATGTTGATCTCTCCGGACTGGACATACGGTTCGAATCCCCGGCGCAGTTCCGAAAGTGGGGTCCCGGCCTCGGAGAGCAGGCGCATCATCACCAGCATGGTGAGCAGCCCGGAGTCTGCCCCATAGTTGTCCCGGTAGTAATAGTGGCCGCTGTGCTCACCGCCGAAGACCGCCCCCGTTTCCCGCATGATCGCCTTGATGTACGAGTGCCCGACCCGGGTCCGAACCGGCAAACCGCCGGCGGCCTTCACGGCCTCGGGCACTGCCCGCGAGCAGATCAGATTGTGGACGATGCTCTCCCCGGGGTGATCCTTCAGGAACCAGTCGGCAACCATGGCGGTCACGGTGCTGCCGGGGAGGGCGACGCCCGTGTCGTCGATGAAGAACGCTCGATCGGCGTCGCCGTCGAAGGCGACCCCTAGGTCGGGTTTCTCGCGGCTCATGAGCGTCGAGAGATCGATGAGGTTCTCGGGCCGCATCGGATCCGGATGGTGATGCGGGAAGGTCCCGTCCGGCTCGAGGTAGAGGCCGATCAGGTCGGCGTCGATCAGGTCGAAGAGTGACGGCACCGCGACCCCGGCGACGCCGTTCCCGCCGTCTACCGCCACGCGGAGACCGGCTATCGCCCCGGCTCCGGACACATCGATCAGGTGCTGCACATACGAATCGAGGAGCGAGACAGGAGCGGTTTCTCCACCGGAGAGGCGCGGGGGCTCGTCGGCGGCGAGCGCTCTGACCTCACCGAGGCCTGAATCTGCTCCGACGGGAGCGGCACCCGACAGACACAGCTTGATGCCGTTGTGACCCTTGGGGTTGTGAGAAGCCGTGATCATGGCGCCCGGCTCGTCCAGATGCCCGGCGGCGAAGTAGACCATGTCCGTCGTGATCATCCCGAGGTCGTCCACCGCTACCCCGGCGGCGTGGATTCCGTCGATGAGCGCCGTGGCCAGGATGGGCGATGACAGTCTGGCGTCGCGGCCGACGGCGATGCGTTCGGCCCCGGCGAATCGGGCGAAGGCGTGGCCGATCCGGCGCGCCGCCGCCTCGTCGAGCTGGTCCGGTACGACACCGCGCACGTCGTACGCCTTGAAGATCGCGTCGAGGTCCATGAATCGCGACATTCTACGGGTCGCAACCCCATCCCTAGACTTCACCGGCCGATGCCCGATTCTCCCGCCATCAGTGCCGTGATCCCGGTCCACAACGAGGCGAGCTTCATCGGCGGCGCACTCCCCCGTCTCGTCGCAGCCCTCGAGAGCGTCGACCGGTCGTTCGAGGTCATCGTGGCCGAGAACGGGTCGAGCGACGACACCGCCCGCATGGCGACCGAGGCGACGGCCGGTGACGACCGGATCAGCGTGATGCGCCTCGCCGAGGCAGATTACGGCGCCGCCATGCGGGCCGGGTTTCTCGCCGCGAGCGGAGACTGGGTGGTCAACTTCGACATTGACTACTTCTCGGCAGAGTTCCTCAGGGCGGGATTCGAAGTGGCGGATTCGGCGGACCTGATCCTCGCCTCCAAGCGGGTGCACGGCGCCGACGATCGCAGATCGGCCTTGCGGCGGCTCGGCACATGGGGGTTCACCCTCATGGTTCGGCTGCTCCTCCGGTCGAAGGTGACGGACACCCACGGCATGAAGATGGTGCGGAGGTCGGTAGTGGATCGGGTGGTGCCTTCCGTGCGCTCGACCGAGGACCTGTTCGATACCGAGCTCGTCGTGCGTGCCGAGCGTCAGGGCTTTCGCATCGCCGAGGTTCCTGCCGTTGTCGAAGAGATGCGGACGGCGCGCTCCTCACTCATCGGCCGGGTCCCGCGCACCGTTTGGGGACTGCTGCGAATCCGGAGGCAGCTGCGCAAGGAAGCGCGGTCAGGCGACCTCTAATCCCACCCGGCGTTTGCGGCGAACGGCCCACACAGCCAGACCGACGATCGTGCCCAGCGACAGCAGCTTCCCGACGGTCTCAAAAATCCGATCCTTGAACTCGATGACCACATCCGGTTCAGTGGGCACGACGATCATGAGGGAAGGAGCCGCCCGATAGGGACCGCTCGCCCCTGTGGCCACCCAGTTGGGGAACCAGGAGACCTTCACCAGGTGGGGCACACCGATCGCCGTCGTCGTGAACGAGATTCGGTGGTCGTCGAGGACCACGTCGGTGACCGCCGTCGCGGCGGAGAGGCGCCGGCGGCTCAGCAGGGCGACGTCGTCGATGCGCCTCCACGCCTCGGGCCCCGACTCGACGATCCACCTGTCGAGCCCGTTGACGTTGTCGTACCACTCGAGGGCCGCATCGACGAACGACTCTTCGCCCGCCCACACCACAGGTTCGAACGCCCCGATCTCGACCAGAGGGGTCTCCGGCAACCGGAACACCGTGAAGGGCTTCGAGAGGGCCGCGACGTCGAGGCCGTACTCGTGAGCGGCTTGTGTGGCGGATTCGGTGAACGAAACGTAGTAAGCGACGTCATACACCGCCAGGTGCTTGACCGCCCGATCGAAGTCCATCCCCGAGTATGGAAGTCCCGGGATCGGGTTGGAGGGTCGCTGGCTCACCTCCGAAGCATTGACGAAGTGAAACGGTGTTGTGAGCGACGACTCGAAGAGCAGGCCTTCCATCGACGGATGCCCCTCCGACCAGTACCCGGTCAGCATGAGCGCCATCGGAGTGCCGTATCGGTTGAGATCGCTGTTGGCCTCCCACATGACCCTCCCATCGGGGAGCCGGTCGAGCGTCGCCATCAGCCCGGAGTACTCGGACCAGCAGTCGCCCTGGATCTGCTCGCCGTCTTCGCCGCATTCGATGGCGGCCTTGTCCTCGTACCCGCTGAAGTTCCAGCCCGCCCACTTGGGCGCCTTGTTGATCCCGAGCCCGGCTGCCGTGAGGAAGAAGACCGCGCCGATCGCGGCTGCCACCCACCTCACCTCGGGGCCACCACGCAACCGCACCGCCATCGACCGCGCCGCCGCACCGACCGCCACCCCGGCGAGAACGAAGGCCGTGAAGTACCAGAACGGGAGGAGACGAGCGTTGTATAACTTTCGGAAGTCGAGGTACTCGATGATGAAGTAGCCGGCGACCGGCAGCACCAGCAGGGCGATCGTCGGCCCGAGCGTGGCCCGCCGCCATATCGCGTAGATGACGCCGGCCGCAGCGAGGACCAGCACCGGCCACAACTCCCGCGGAAAGACGGCCTCGAAGCCCTTCACCGGAAACCATTTCATGTCGGTCGTGTACGACAGCGTCGCCAACAGCGGAAGGGCCCAGAAAGCGGAGATGCCGAAACCGACCGCCCAGCCGCCGGCGAGCGTTGTGGGACCGCGACGCTTGAACAGGAGCGGGAGAGAAACCAGCACGATGACCGCGGTCGTGATCAAGTGACTGAGCGCGGTGAGGGCAAGAATGATGCCCGTTCCGACCGTAAACCCTCTCCCCTCCCTCAGGTTGCCCATCAGCATCCCCAGGTAGAGGAACGCGAAGGCAAACGACCAGGAGAACGAATACTCCCCGGCCAGCGTCGACAAGGTATTCCCGCCGAAGATCGAAAACGACTCCATGAAGACGAACGTTCCGCCGGCGACTCCGGCTACCACAGCCACCGATCGGGCGAATCCCATCCCCCTGGCGAACACGTAGGCGGCGAACGGGAGCGCCACCAGCCCGGC
Source organism: Acidimicrobiia bacterium (assembly GCA_036478235.1). Taxonomy (GTDB): domain Bacteria; phylum Actinomycetota; class Acidimicrobiia; order Spongiisociales; family UBA11373; genus JACZWZ01. Next base: position 63,398 of record JAZGDZ010000040.1, read on the forward strand.
CACCGTCACGAGTTTGAAGGCGACTCCATAGGGCAGGAACACATCGAGCAGCACGATGGTGAACGCCGGCAGCGGGAAGTAGAAGTAGAGGACCGGAAAGCCGGCGTACCAGTCGTTGCTCCACCCCAGAAGGCGCCCACCGGGGAGCAGGCTGTCGCGCACATAGGCCGGGACCAGAACGTGAGCCCCCATGTCGCCTCCGGCCGGAGTGTTGGCGAGGAAGATGCGATCTGGGCGCATGTACCCGAATGCCATCGCCGCGCCGAGCGCCAGGATCGCAGGCACGACGAACCTCAGCCACGGCCTGGTCGAGTCGGGCCGGGTCAGACGCGGCGGAGCCTGAGTCGAGGCGGTCACGGTCTCAGCAGGCTAACGCCGCGGCCTGCCAAAGGGTTCAGAGAGGGCGCGCCGACAGGCGCGAACTCGGCGGCCTGGGGCTGGGGCCCCCGGGCCGCACAGCGATGAGCCGTATGGCGAAGAGCCATCGACAATGCTGAGAGCGTCCGCCTATTTGCGGACGCTCTCAGCGGCGTCGGGCCTTCTCCAGGACGGTCGTCAGGTCCAGGACCTTGGCGCCCGACTTCCACCAGCGATGCTCACACCGGTGGCAGGAGTTGAACGTCACATCAGACTCGTCCGGAAGAGTGATCTCGATCTGGATCGCATCGGTGGCCCCACACTCGGAGCACTCGATGGTCACGGGCTCGCTTCTCGGGCTCATTCCCTTCCTCCTGTGTCTGCAATCCGGGCAGGCTCGGCATCGAGAACCCGGTCATCGTCTCGCTCATCCTCCAGCTTCCCCACGTAGCGGGAATGCCGCCTTCCGCCTTCGCGCCAGAACGCGTACCAGTACGGACCGTGAGGACATTTTGTGCACGACTCCTTGCCGCACCGCACCCACTGTTGCCGCAAACGTACGCTCGGCCCTCCGGTTTCGAAGGCCACCCCGTGGTTCTCGAGCCGCGCCTTGGCGAGGATGACGAGCCGGCGCAGATCGTGCTCATCCATCTCGCGGACGGCCTCGAGGACGTCACGATCGATCGGCACCGGTCAGGCGACTTCGAGCGAGACGAACAGCGGCCGTACCGCGGTCCGGCGATCGACCAGGGTCCATCCGACCGGCGGGGTCAGACGGCCGGCATGCTCCTCGCACATCGGATAGCCGGCTCCGGGCATGATCGGATCGGCCAGGTCGTCAAGCCACAACAGCCGATCGTCGTAGGCGAACGACATGACGATTCCGGCCGGGGCGGCGCAACGGACGCAGTGCTCGGTCATAGCCGGGAAGATTAATCACATAGATGTGATTAGCGGTGGAGGCAACCCGATCGCGGGCCCGCCCTCCGAGAGAATGTCGGTCAGCCCGCCAGGAGTCTGCTGAGTAATGCCGTTGCTCAGATCGGCGGCCAGACGCGCCACTCGCCAGGACCTCGGATTCGCCACTCCTCGCGCAGGAATGGCGGGACCGAGGACACCGCGAGCGGTGATGGATGGTCGCCGAGATGAGTGACATGTATTGCTCAGCGGGCTCCTAGCCTCACCGCGCTCCGCAGCCTGCGCCTTGAAACCTTCCCGGCGAGACGAGCCAGTTCGACGCCGTCCGCATCCCTCACCACGACCAGTGGTACCCCGATCACCCCAACGCGGCGCTGCAGGTCGGGGGAATCCGAATAAGAGATCTCCCTGTAGTCGACACCGAGACGGTCGAGTTCGGCCCGCACCGCGTCGCATCTCGAACACACGGAGTCGCTGAAGAAGAGGATGCGCCCCTCGACACCGGTCAGATGAAGCGCCGTCCGCAGCACATTTCGCCGATCTCGGCTACGGGCGGCCGCGGCGACGAGCAGGGCGACACCAAGTGCCCCGCCCACCAGCGCCACCCGGGGAAGGAGCTCAATCATCGACGACGGGGAGGCCCCCCGAGAAAGCGGCCCCCGACGGTCCTTGGATCGACCATGCCGCGGTGAAGGGATCCGAGGCCTCGACCAACACACCCAGGGCATCGGGCTCGACGATCTGGATGGCTACCTGCGTCCCGGGCTCGACGAGAATCTGGGTGTTGATTGCGGCGACGCCGGTCAGCTCACTGACCGTGACTGAAATCTGCTCGAAGCTCGAGTTGAGCAGCCACAGCGTCCCCTCGTTGAGGCCGAGGGTGCGCAGACCGGGCAAGAGCCAGGTCCGCGCGGTGACCGGGGCGCCGCCCGTCACGGCGGTCCCGGCTCCTCCCGCCGCCACCACACCGGCAACGACCGGGGTGGAAGCCGCCACCCGGACGCCGACCACGTCGTCGGTCACTTCACCGAGGCCGATCCGCAGCGGGGCCTCCGGGGGCACGGTGAACTCGAATGCAGCCCGCTGTGGTCCCTCGCTGGTGTACAGATCGACGGTGACGGTGACATCGACGAGATTGGGGTTTCCGACGACGATCGCAGCGTCTTCGAGACCAGCGACCCGAGCAACGGGAAATTCCCACTCTGTGGACAGGTCGGTTCCCAACCACCAGGCCTCGTCCTCTCCCGCGGTGTAAGACATGGCGGGCACCACCAGCCCTTCGTCGACCCGTACCGAGATGATCAGAGCCTGGCGCTGACGCAGCATCTCCTCGAAGTCGATATCGCGCCACGACCGCGGGTTGATCGAGATCGACCGCAACTCGCCCAGTGCCTCGACCCCGATCTCACTGAATCCCGTCACCGTGACCTTCGCCGTCTCCGGGAACGGGTTGAAGAGGCGCAGCCTCATCTTCTCCCCGACGAGTGTCGAACCGCCCGCAAAGAACCACTCGTCGGGCCCCTGGGCGACACAAGTGTCCGCCGTGACAACGTCGCCGATGACCGTTACGCCGACCGCCGCAGGCCCATCGCTGAACTCCACGAAGCCCGGCGAATCCCCCCGCTGGGCGATGTCCGACAGGGTCACCACTGCTGCTCCCGGCCCCAACGTCTCGACCGAGGCCTCGTCCGGTGGTTCACCCGGAATCGCCACCGGAAGTGTGAATTCGGCGTCGGCATCGGTCAGCGTCGCCACACCGAAGAACGAGTCTCGAGATGCGTTTGCTTGGGCCCACGGGCAATACCAGATGCTGGCGTCGACCGGTGACTCGATCCCGGGCCGGATGATCACCAGGCTGGCGAGAGGATCGGGCGGTGCCTCAGGAGCCGGCAGGATCGCCGCGATCCCGCCGAGACCGAGGACTAGCCCGACAACGAGAAGGCGCCTCACATCCTCCCCCTCGCCGTCCGTCGCACTGCAACCCCGGCCCCGATGAGGAACAGCCACACAAGCGCACCGATCGCGGCCGCTCGTCTCGGACGGTAACTCGCAAAGGACACTTCGTCGCCCGCATCCGACACCCGGTTGCCCCAGTCGGCCTGCGACCACTCCCCGGGCCCCCACCTGAAGTCGGCGTTGGCCGCCACAAATACCTCCCCACCCGACCTTCCCGACGGCGCGGCGAACCCTGAGCCGGACGGCGACCACACGTCCCCGTCGGGCGAGATCGCAATCGCCGCTACGACCTCGTTCCTGAACACGGGGAAGTCGAGGGACCGAAGCGTGACGAGATCGAGCTGGGATTCGAACACCTGCTCGAGCGGGCTGGGCTCGGTGAATGCGATCCACCCGATCCCGAAGCCGGCCAGTTCCGCTCCGGCGCGGCGCGAGCGGCCGTCGACGATGTCCTCGAGGGCGCCGTGCAGCGCCTCATCGCCGATCCGCTCCTGGTTGAGGTAGGCCTCCCAAGAAGCGGGGAAAGGGGGGACGAACACCCGGTAACCGATGCCGTCGAGGTCGCGGGCCGTGCCGGGCAGACCCTCGGCAGGGCCGAACAAGAGCACTCGGCTCGGTGGCACCCCCTCGGGGGCGGCGAAATTAAATTTTCCGGTGAGCTCGTCCTCCGGTAGGCCGGCGCGGCCGGGGCCGGCCAGCGCCAGAGTCCCCAGGATCAGGACCACCGCTCCAGCTCCGGCCACCACTGCGGCCACCGGGCGCAGACCCCCGAAGTCGCGCCTTCGCACCGCTGCCTCGAACGCCGCTCCGGCCGCGACCGCCACCCCGAGCCCGTTGAGAACGAGCCCCGCCAGCAGCGTGTCGACCCCGGCACCGAGTTCCCCGCTCCGCGCCACCAGCGCGCCGCTCACCGCCATCACCGCTCCCCACGAGCCCACGGCCGAGATCGTCCGGTCACCGGCCAGGACCGCACCGAGCGCTGCCGCCGCCACCGCCGCCACCGCCGGCCAGGCCGGCTCCCAGAAGGCGGGGGAGCCGGATTGCAGGAGCCGAGCCGGGTCCACGTAGAGCACCCAGGGCAGCAAGAAAGGAAGGGCAAGAGCGGTCGCCACCGCGGCCCTCCCGACGGCGGCGAATCGGTCGCCGACGCCGAGCATTGCCCACAGTGTTACTGCAACCAGCGGAACGACGAGCGCGACCGGCGCGAACACGGCGACCACGCCTACGGCAAACGTCACTCCGGCGAGGGCTGCAATCCGATCTATCAGCGATTTCCGCGGCGGGGCGAGGGCCGCACGCACCGCCCAGGGTGCCGCCGCCATAGCCGGGATGATCGTCCAATGGCTGGCTCCGGTGGCCGCGATGATCGCCGGCCCTGCCATGAGGATCGTGCCGGCGAAGTAGCCCGAAGCCGAGCCGATTCCCCACGTACGCAGCAACCGCCCGACGCCAAACGCTCCAAAGAGAAAGGACGAGACGGTGACGACTGCCACCGCCAGCCCTCCGCTCCCGAAGGCGACGAGCTGCACGAGCGCCACGGCCCCGATCGCCGGGCGCATCGCCTCAGGCGAGCCGAGCCCGGCCGGGTTCCATCCCCCCGCATACGCCTGCAGGGTGTCGCCGGCAGAATCGGGCGGGGGGAGCGAGAAGCCGACCAGCGGAAGATGATCGGTCCAGACCTCTCGCGTGGCGACCAGAGCAAACAGCACCACGAGAAACCCGACGAAGAACGCCGGGTGGCGGATCCGCTGCTGTCCCGCCTCGACCGCTTCGGCGAACCCGGAGAGGATTCCCTCCGGGAACCGATCCCGCACCCGCGTCAGGGTCTCGTCCCAGAGCGCCCGCAACCGGGCAGAACCCGCCACCTGGTATCGAAACAGCTCCTCGTCACCGCACTCCCGTCCCCGACGCGCCTGGATGCGTTGCCGGACCGCGCTCGGCAGGCGGGGAATGTTCCAGAGCCACGCCGCGAGGACTCCGGGAAGGAGGAAGCGACCGAACAACACTCCAACGGTCCCCTCGACCAACCCGACCAGCAACGTGAGCGGAAGGGCCCACAACAGAGTGATTGGGCTGTACGCCTTGATCATCGCCCTGATTTCGCCGGCGCGCTCCCTCCAGTCGTGAGCTTGGTCCGAGCCGGCGAAGCCGACCACCGCGCCGGGAACGACGACCACCCGAGCGCCCCGCAGCCGGGCCCGCTGGCAGAAGTCGATCGCCGCCGCCGTCGGAGCCATCGACTGGTCGATCCCCCCAAGACCGTGGTAGAGATCCCGCCTGATGAGCACCGATATTCCCGATACCGCGGCGACGTCTCGAATTACGTCGTATTGGGCCTGATCCACCTCGTCGGGCTGCAGCCCGCTGTAGGGGGCATCGAAGACGTCGGTGGCGTAACCCACCGCCACCAGCCGCTCCGGCTCGTCGATGTCGACGATCTTGGAACCCGCCACGGATGCATCCACCCGGATCGAGTCCTGGACGAGCACCCGCAGCGCCTGCGGATCGGGGACGGCCTGCTGCCGCAGCGCCCAGACGAAGGTGAACTCCGGCCCGACCGACGAAACGGCCGCACGAAGGTTCGGCCGCCACATCGCTTCGAACTCCCCCGCCACATGGCGAACGTCATCGTCGCCGCCAACGACGAAGACACGGGCGGCCCCGTACACTTGCTCGCCGATCGAGGTCAGGCAGCGCCGCAGGGCAACGGGGTCGGATGCGGAAACGACCGCAGCAACCTGAGGCGCGACGTGACGTTCAGCCGGCACGGTGGAGTCGTTGGACATTCGTCCCAGCATTCTATGGAGGGTCCCCGATGAGCCGAACCACTCTCCTCGCCGGTGGAGTCGGAGGAGCGCGGCTCGCCAGGGGACTCGCTGCCGTTCTCGAACCGGCCGAACTCACAGTCATCGTCAACGTGGGCGACGACGACATGATCTACGGGACCTACGTCGCCACCGACCTCGATACCGTGACCTATACGCTCGCCGGCCGCCAGGGACCGCATGGCTGGGGACTGACCGACGACACGTTCACGGTGATGGCTGCGCTCGAGGCGCTCGGGCTGGACACCCGCTTCAGGTTGGGCGACAACGACCTCGCCACTTGCCTCTTGCGCACAGCCGCACTCGACGGAGGCGAGCCGTTGTCGAGAGTGACCGCAACGATCTGCGACGCCCTGGGAGTGCGTTCGCAGGTGCTCCCGGCGAGCGACGATCCGATCCGCACCAAGCTGCTGTCGGCAAGCGGGGAATGGCTCGACTTCCAGGAGTACTTCGTGCGACGCGGCCACCAGGACGAGATAACTTCGATCCGGTACGAGGGAGCCGCCACGGCGACCCCGGCTCCCGGCGTGCTCGAAGCCACCACGGACGCCGATCTAGTGATCATCGCTCCGTCGAATCCACCGCTCTCGATTCATCCCATCCTGGCCGTTGATGCCATCTCCGCAGCGGTGCGGGCCGCCGAGCGAGTCATCGCGGTGAGTCCCCTCTTTGGAGGTAAGGCGCTCAAAGGTCCGGCGGACCGCGTCATGGCCTCTCTCGGGCTGCCGGCGGGCAATGCCGGGGTGCTGGCCGCCTACGAGGGACTGCTCAGCGACCTCGTGGTCGACATCGGTGACTCCGATGACGTCGACGAGCTGGGAGGAATGGTGGCCGTCCACGCCACAGACACCCGGTTCGCAGAAGCCGGGGCCGCGGCTCGGTTCGCAACGTGGCTGCTGGGCCTGCCGTGACGCTCTGCATCCACCCCCTGGAGGGCATCCCGGAGATCCAGCGGGGTGATGACCTGGCCACAGTGATTCTCGACTCCATCGAGCGGAGCGGGCTGCATCTTCAAGATGGAGACGTGCTGGTCGTCACGCACAAGATCGTGTCGAAGGCCGAGGGCGCGGTGGTCGCACTCGGGAAAGGGGATGACGACGCCTACCGCCGGATTGTCCTTGATGAGGCTGCTGAGATCCTGCGGCGCCGAGGGAATCTGGTGATCGCCCGAACCAGGCACGGGTTCATCTGCGCCAATGCCGGGGTCGATCGATCCAACGCCGCCGACGGAACCGCGGTGCTGCTTCCCTCCGACCCGGACCGATCAGCCCACGCCATCCGGATGGCGCTCCAGGCGGTGACCGGAGCCCTCGTGGCCGTGATCGTCTCGGACACATTCGGGCGCCCATGGCGGCGCGGGCTGGTCGATGTCGCCATCGGCCTCTCCGGGATCGACGCCCTCCTCGACTTGAAGGGCACACCCGACGCCTCGGGCCGGGAGCTCCACGCCACCGAGATCGCCCTCATCGACGAGATCGCTGCGGCGGCGGACCTAGTGATGGGCAAGGCGGCGGCGATTCCCGCAGCCCTCCTCAGAGGGCTGGCGATTCCTCCCGGCGACGGCCGGGCGACAGACCTGGTGCGACCGGCCGAAGAGGACCTGTTCAGGTAGCGATTGGCAACTAAATTCCCGGCCGTGACGCCATTAGCCGTTAGGCGCTAACCATTAGCACTTGCAGCTTGCCTTCGAGAATGGCGCCAGACTCAAGAGGATGCCAGAACTCCCCGATGTCGCCGTCTACATCGAGCGGCTCGAAGCCCGGATCGTGGGCGAGCCTCTCGAGCGGATCAGGCTGGCCAGCCCTTGGGTGCTGCGTACCTTTGACCCACCCGTGTCTGCCGTCGAGGGAAAGACGGTCACCGGACTGCGGCGCATCGGAAAGCGGACCGTCCTGGAGCTGAACGACGATCTGTTCCTGGTGATCCATCTCATGGTCGCCGGCCGCCTCCGCTGGCGGGACCGGGGAGCCGCCGTACCGAAGAAGCGCGGGCTGGCCGCATTCGACTTCCCTTCCGGGACGGTCCTCTTCACAGAGGAGGGGACCAAGAAGCGGGCGAGCATCCATGTCGTCGCCGGCGAGGACGGGCTTGCCGAGCACGACCGCGGCGGGCTCGAACCGCTGGAAATGACCGTTGCCGATTTCACCGGTGCCCTGCGGCGAGAACGTCACACGCTCAAGCGCTCCCTAACCGACCCACGCCTCGTTTCAGGCATCGGTGGCGCCTACGCCGACGAGATCATGCACCGTGCCCGCCTGAGCCCGATCGTGATGACGGACCTGCTCTCCGACGCCGATCTCGAACGGCTGTACGGCTCGATCGGCGAAGTGCTGGTCGAATGGACGGATCGCCTGCGCGCCGAGGTCGGCGATGGATTCCCCGAAAAGGTGACCGCATTCCACGACGAGATGGCGGTGCACGGCAAGTTCGGGTCGGAGTGCCCGGTCTGCGAATCTCCGGTGCAGCGGATCGTCTATGCCTCGAACGAGACGAACTACTGCCCCGGATGTCAGACGGGCGGCAAGATCCTGGCCGACCGAGCCCTCAGCCGGCTGCTGAAGGACGACTTCCCGAGGACTCTCGAAGACTTGGAGTGAGGGACGCGAAGACGGCCGCCGGCGGGGTTGGGGCCCCGCTCGGCGGAGGAGGGCCGACCATGTCTTCTCGAGGCGTCTCGACCCCACTCGGTCTCGAGCCGCCTCTCAATGGAGCCTCGCCAGGCTCGGCGCTCCCCGCTACGCCTGTTCGGCTCGAGCGAAGCGAGGGACGAAGTCGGCCCGGGTGAAGACAAGGACGACTTTCCGCGGACACTAGAGGACCTCGAGTAGCGACTGGCCGTTGGCCGTTGGCGTCCGGCGATCCTCGCTTCGCTCGGGGCCACCGAAACGGGCGATCCGAGCTTCGCTCGGAGCGATCCCCCGGCGAGCACAGCGAGGCGATTGCACGTATGCGATCGCCCGCCGAGCGCAGCGAGCCGATTGCACGTATTCGATCGCCCGGCGAGCACAGCGAACCGATTGCCACGGCTCTTGGCTACTGGCTACTGGACCGATACCACTCCACGGTACGCGCCAGCCCTTCGTCGAGCGAGGTCCACGCCTCCCAGCCGAGAACCGACTTCGCCTTGGAGGCGTCGATCACCGAGCGGGCCACGTCCCCGGGCTTGGGGTCGTCGAACTGGGGAGGGTCGGCGAAGCCGATGGCGGTGGCGATGGCACCGTAGAGGTCGAGGATCGAGGTCTCTTTCCCGCTGCCGGCGTTGAGCAGGGCTCCCGAGCCGGCGTCGGCAGCCCGGAGGAAGGCATCGCAGATGTCGGCAACGAAGACGAAATCCCGCGTCTGCGTCCCGTCACCGAAGATCGTCGGCCGTCGCCCCCGGAGCATCGCCTGCGAGAAGATGGCGACCACCCCGCCCTCGAGGCCCGGGTCCTGGCGCGGCCCGTATATGTTCGCCGGAGCGATGAGGGTGAAGTCCAATTCGTACATCTCCCGAAACCATCGGAAGTAATCCGAAACGATCTTCTTGGAGATCCCGTAGGGCGACTCCGGCTTCTTGGTCGCAGACTCCTTGACGGGGAGCTTGACGGCCCCGCCGTAGATCGCGCCCCCGGATGAGGCGAATACGACCTTGCGCACGTCGGCCGCCGCCGCCGCCGAAAGCACCCCGACGGTGCCCAGGACGTTCACCTCGGCGTCGTGGAGGGGATCGTCCACCGACGGTCGGACCTTCGACTGGGCGGCGAGGTGGAAAACGACCTCGGGTCCGAACCGCCCGACGACATCGCCGATCTCCGGGGCCACGATGTCCGTGATGTGAACGCCGATCTTGGCCCGCTGTCTCACCTCGGCGAGATGATCCATCTTGCCCGAGGAGAGGTCATCGAGCACGAGAACGTTCCACCCCCGATCAACAAGCAGGTCGACCAGATGACTGCCGACGAATCCGGCCCCTCCGGTCACGATCGCCTTGCGTGTCATGCCTTCCTCAGTTCGGGGGGAAGAAGGTTACGTCGCCCTCACCGAGCGTCGCACCGGGGCGGATCTTCATCCCATGATCCAACTCGCACCCGGCGCCCACGGTGGCCTTCGCCCCGATGACGGATGCCCCGCTCACGATGGTCCCCGGTCCTATCCGGGCACTCCAGCCGACCACCGCGTGCCTGACGACGGCGTCGGCGCCGATCTCCGCACCCGGAAGCACCACCGACTCCTCGACGACGGCACCGGCGGCCACCGACGCCTCCCGGCCCACCCAGGACCAGGCTCCGGAAACCGAACCCGAGACGTCGCCCTCGACCAGATGCGGTCCGGCCGGCCTGTGCAGGGCGGTCGCGCCCCTCAGCGTGGCCCCGGTACATTCGAGGTAGAGCTCGGGAGTTCCGATGTCGAGCCACCGGCCCTCGATCACGACGCCACCCAAGGCCGCGCGCTCCGCCAGATCGGGAAAGACGACTTGCTCGAAGGACAGCGGTCCGGGCGAGTACGGCTCGATGGCCGACCTGCTCATCACATACATCCCGGCGTTGACGGTTCGGGCCGGCGCTTCGTCCCGCGGTGGTTTTTCGACGAATCGCTCCACGATGCCCATGTCGTCGACGACCACGACTCCGTACGCGCTCGGATCATCGACCTCCACGAGGCCGAGCGTCGCCTCGACTTCCTCTGAAGTCGCATCAAGGTATGCGGCCAGATCGGCCTCGACAACGACGTCGCCGTTGAGAACCATGAAGCGGTCTTCGAGGAGGTCCAACGCTTGGCGCACCGGGCCGGCGGTATCGAGAGGCTCATCCTCAACCACCAGCCGGACTCCGTCACGGTTGGAGGAGAAGCCCTCCCAAGCGGCGAGATGGGTACGCCCCACGGCCAGCAGGACATCTGTGATTCCGGCCGCCGCCAGCTGCCGAAGCTGGAAGTCGAGGAAGGGCAGACCGGCGACCGGAATGAGTCCTTTGGGAACCTCGGCGGTCAACGGCCACATCCGGGTTCCCCGCCCGCCGACGAGCAGCACGGCCTGGTTCACCGTCACGCGGGGCCTCCGCGGTCAAGGAAGTGGGGCATCGGACCCGACGATAACGACAAGCTCGGCACCCGCCGGAATTCGCCCGGTGGTCGCTTGCCCATATCCGAGAAGGGCGACGACCCGGCGCGCCGCATCCAGCAGTGTGGGCCTGGTCACGACGAGGGTGAGCTGATAGTCGGACCTCCCTGAATTGATGGTCGACACCACGTCGTAGCCATCCGCCGCCAGGGCCTTCACGATCGATGCCGCCGCGCCCGCACGGCCGTTCCCGTTCTGGACCTCGATGCGCAACACGTTGCGTTCAAGGACCAGTGACTCCCCGGCTCGGAAGGCGTCGATCGTCGCGTTGGCCTCGGGCTGGCGCTCCACGACGTAGGAGACACCGCCCTCGCTGACCACGTTCACCGGAAGCGTCACGGAGTCGAGATCGTCGGCATCAACGGAGCGCATCTCCCAGGCGAGCTGGAATATGTCGTCGGGATCCAGAGCGTTGTCGGTGATCACGAACTCGCCGAGTGCGTCGAGCAGCTCGCGGTAGCCCGCCACGGTGCTCGGACGGTCGATCTGGGTGATCATCGCCATCAGGAGATCCTGCTGGCGACCGGTCCGACCTATGTCGTCGGCGTCGATGGACACCCAGCCCTCGCCGCGCAGTTCCTGGTAGCTGCGCGACCGAGCGAGGGCGAGCGCCATCTCGCCATCCAGCACTCGCGTCCCGGCGGCGACCTCGAAGCCCGACTTCAGGTCCCGCGCCGCGAACGGAAACGTCATCTGGACCCCGCCCACGGCGTCCACGATTCCGGCGAAACCACTGAAGTCGACCTGGATGTAGTGGTGGACGGGGAGACCGGTCTCGCTCTGCACGGCTGCGATGATCCCGGCGGCCCCGCCGAGCGAGAACGAGGCGTTGAGCTTCCGCGATTTCCCTTCCCAGACGATCTTGAGATCGCGCGGCAGGCTGAGAAGCTGGAGCCGGCCCTCCCCTGGATGAACCTGAACGAGGATGACCACGTCGGCGCGCTCACCGCCGGCATCCCCGAAGTGGTCCGTCAGGTCGCCGAGGTTCTCCCTGCTATCGCTCCCGATGAGCAGAAAGGTGCGAGGTTGCGACAGCTCGGGCTCACGAGCCAGGTCGAGAGTCTCGGCCGGGATCGTCGACACGGACGAAGCGACCTGCCTCGCCGCCAGCCATATGACCCCGAGCGCGCCGAACAAGACGACATTGGCCGCGACCAGGAACCCGACGAGCAGGCGACGCACGCGATTGCGCCTTCGGTCGCTCGGCGGTACTGGCGGAGTTGAGGGGGGCAGCGGCACACTGGCGCGCGATTGTGAATCCATGAAAACCCGAAGCCGGGGGACGATACAACAACTGGGGAGTTCCGCCGTCGCCGCCGGCTAGTGCCTCTCCGGCTTAAGCCGCGGCGACCGGGCGCAGAAGGTGGTCGAGGAAGCCGACGATGCGACCGAGCCCGTCGGCAGCTGCCTGCGGATCGTGGTCCTCCGACCCGTCGTCGAAGAACCCGGCGCCAACGCCCCCGTACAGCACCCACTCCCCTCTTCCGACGGCCTGCTGAGCGGCGCGGACCTCGTCGGCCGGTACCACTTCGTCGGCGGCCCCGTGAAGAACGAGCAGAGCCCCGGAGTAGGCACTCAGGATGTCGGGATCCGGTGATGAGCCGACCAGGACCAGCCCGGCCACTGCCGCCTCGGCGGCGACCACCGAGGCGGCAACCCCACCGGCGCCCAGGCCGAGCAGCGCGATGCGGCGCCCCGACGCCCACTCCGTGCCCGGGATACGGGCGCTGTCGACGGCGTCGACCAGATCGGAGACGTCCCACTCGAAGCCGTCGGGGCCCGCGGCGGAGCCGCGCATCAGGTCGGGAACAAGCACGGCGTATCCGTGGCGGGCAAGATGTCGAGCGACCGCCTTGGAGGCGGGCGTGATGCCAGCGGCGTCGTGGGCGATCACCGTCGTCGGGTGCTCCCCTTCGACGTCGGGCCGGGCGATGTACGCCGAGCGGTGGGGTGGCACCGCCAGGGCGAGCGACCCGAAGAGGATCGGAACCCGCCCTTCACCCTTCAATACGCTCACGCTTCTCCCGATCGGCTGCTGGCAGCGTACCGCTCCCTCTCGACCTCACCTCGGTGATCGCCCCCGAGTGCAGCCGCCGCCGGCCGGCACCCGTATCCACCAGCAGTGAACCGTCCTCGCCCACGCCCGTCGCCATTCCCGCACCCTCGGGAGCCCAGGTGATCGCCGTCCCGATGGTCACGCATCGCCTCAGGTATTCCTCGCGACCCCAGTCGTCGGGACCTCGAGCAACTCGTTCGAGGACTGCACCGGCCCAGTGTTCCGCAAGGCGTGGTGCGTGCCCGGGCCCGGGATCCGAGACGTGGAGCCCGCCCATGCCGCTCGGCGGAGACTCCCAGTAGACGTTGAGCCCGAGGCCGATGACGACGACGTCTGCCGCCGCCTCGGCCAGCATGCCGCCCACCTTGATGCCCTCTCTCACCAGATCGTTCGGCCACTTCAGTCCGATGCCGGAAGGGAGAACATCGAGCGCGGCCAGGCCGGCAACGAGCATCAGCTTGGGCAGCGATTCTGCATCCCAGCCGGGGGCCAGTGCCACCGAGGCCGCCAGGGACCGGTCGGCGTCGAGCCAGGACGCCCCGCTCCTGCCCCGTCCGGCATCCTGTCCGGTGGCGGTCACGAGGATCGGGATGCCGGCGAAGCGAGAGCGTGCCTCGTCCTGGGTGGAACCGACCCGACCGAGGTGCTCGACGGAGATGGGTGTAGCCATCCGGCTCGTTTCGAGGTCAGACGAATGAGCCCGAGACTCTACCCTTCACGCCTCCATGAGCACCGAAGAGCGAATCGAAAGACTGCGCAAACTCCGCGAAGACCACGAACACGCGGGTAGTCAGCGCGCCGTCGACAAGCAGCACGAGGCCGGGAAGATGACAGCCCGAGAGCGCATCGACGCTCTGCTCGACAAGGCTTCCTTCGTCGAGATGGACATGTTCGTGCGCCACAACGCCCACGGCTTCGGCATCGAAGAGCGCCGGCCCCCCGGCGATGCGGTCATCACCGGATGGGGCACCATCGACGGGAAAACCGTGTTCGTGTTCGCCGAGGACTTCACCGTGTTTGGAGGCTCCCTCGGAGAAGTCGTGTCCGAGAAGATCTGCAAGGTGATGGACCTGGCGATGGAAACGGGGGCGCCGATCATCGGGCTCAAGGACTCGGGCGGGGCCCGGATCCAGGAGGGCGTCTTCGCTCTCGACGGCTACGGCAGGATCTTCAGGCGCAACGTCCGGGCCTCGGGAGTCATCCCGCAGATCTCGCTCATCATGGGCCCCTGCGCCGGTGGTGCCGTCTACTCACCTGCGATAACCGACTTCGTCTACCAGGTGGAGGGCACCTCCCACCTCTTCATCACGGGCCCCGACGTGATCAAAGCGGTCACGGGCGAGGAGGTCAGCTTCGACACGCTCGGCGGTGCCCACTCCCACAGCCACTTGTCGGGAGTGACCCACTTCGTCAGCAGCGATGGCAGGCATGCTCTCGAGGAGATTCGATTTCTCCTGTCGTTCCTGCCGCAGAACAACATGGAGGCGGCGCCCTTCTTCACCCCGACCGACAGGGCAGATCGTGTGGAGGAGGCCCTCACGAACATCGTCCCCGACTCCACAAGCCAGCCCTACGACATGGTCGAGCTGATCGAGCTCGTGGTCGACGACGGAGAGTTCTACCAAGTCCACCAGCACTATGCCGAGAACATCGTCACGGGACTCGCCCGCCTCGACGGCTACAGCGTCGGGATCGTCGGCAACAACCCTGCAGTCCTCGCCGGGACGTTGGACATCAATGCCTCGGTGAAGGCGGCCCGCTTCGTCCGCTTCTGCGACGCCTTCAACATCCCCCTCGTGACCTTCGTCGACGTGCCCGGGTTCCTTCCCGGAGTCGATCAGGAGCACGGCGGGATCATCCGCCACGGGGCCAAGCTGCTTTACGCATACTGCGAAGCCACGGTGCCTCGAGTCACCGTCATCACCCGCAAGGCATATGGAGGCGCCTACGTGGTCATGAACTCCAGGGGTGTCGGCGCCGACATCGCCTTCGCCTGGCCCACCGCGGAGATCGCCGTGATGGGAGCCCAGGGGGCAGTCAACATCATCCACCGCCGGGAGATAGAGGAAGCCGAGGATGCCGACGACCGTCGCCAGCAGCTGATTCGCGACTATGAGGATCAGTTCTCCAACCCGTATGTCGCCGCGGAGCGAGGTCTGGTCGACGAGGTCATCGAGCCCGGGGAGACAAGACAGCGCCTGATTCAGGCACTCGAGATGCTGCGCACCAAGCGCACCAGCCTCCCTCCCAAGAAGCACGGAAACATCCCTCTCTAGGATGCCGACGATGCGCTCCGTCCTCGTGGCCAACCGCGGAGAGATTGCCGTGCGGGTCATCCGAGGGGTTCAAGAGATGGGGATGCGTGCGATCGCGGTCTACTCCGAGCTCGATCGCGATGCTCTCCACGTGCGACGAGCCGACGAGGCGTGGAACATCGGGCCGGCGCCCGCAGCCGAGTCATACCTGGACATCGACACGATCCTGCGGGTCGCCTCGGAGAGCAAGGCAGATGCCATCCATCCCGGTTACGGGTTTCTCGCCGAGAATGCCGAATTCGCCAAACAGGTCGTTGACGCCGGGATCATCTGGGTGGGCCCGGGGCCCGACGCCATCGGCGCCATGGGTGACAAGATCGCCTCGCGCAAGGCCGCCGACGAGGCGGGTGTGAAGGGGGTCCCGGGTACGCTCGAACCGCTCTCCGACGCCGCCGCGGTGCGCGCCGTCGCCGAGGAGTACGGATACCCGATCGTCATCAAGGCCGCCCACGGCGGCGGCGGCAAGGGGCTGCGGGTGGTCCGGTCGGACGATCAGCTCGAGGAGGCCTTCGAGGCGGCACGGCGTGAGGCAGACGCCTACTTCGCCAATCCCGAGGTGTACGTGGAGAAATACCTCGAGCGCCCCCGCCACATAGAGGCACAGATCATCGTGGACACCCACGGCAACGAGGTCTTCCTCGGAGAACGGGACTGCTCTCTGCAGCGACGCCACCAGAAGCTCATCGAGGAGACCCCATCGCCTGCCATCACCGACAAGCAGCGCAAGGCCGTCGGCAAGGCCGCCCTGGCTATCGCCAAGGCGGCCGCCTACGTGAACGCCGGGACCGTCGAATTCCTGCTCGATCAGGAGGGCGACTTCTATTTCTTGGAGATGAACACCCGCCTCCAGGTCGAGCACACGGTCACCGAGATGGTCACCGGCATCGACCTGGTTCGTGAGCAGCTGCACGTCGCCATGGGGGAGGAGTTGTCATTCTCCGGCGTCGAGACCACCGGCCACGCGATCGAGTTCAGAATCAACGCCGAAGACCCCGCCAACGACTTCCTTCCGAACCCCGGACAGATCATCGAGTACTCAGAACCGGGCGGTTTCGGGGTTCGGGTCGACTCCGGATACGGGGCAGGTTCGGCGGTGAGCCAGTACTACGACAACCTCATCTCGAAACTCATCGTCTGGGGCCGCGACCGCGATGAAGCCCTGAGCCGGGCGCGGCGGGCCATAGCCGAGTACGAGATTCGTGGGATCGCCACCACGCTGCCGTTTCACGCGCTGGCAGTGGAGAACGACGCATTCACCGCGGGTACCCACCACACCAGAACCGTCGAAGACGAGATGGATCTCTCACAGATAACCCACCTGCGGGCACCACAGCTCCCGGAGGACGAGGAGCTCGAGGAACGCCGTATGACCGTCGAGGTCGGTGGCCGTCGATTCGTGGTGAAGCTGTGGGCCGGGGAGGCGCAGCCGCCGTCGGAGGGTCCCAGTCGGGCAGCTCCCCGGCGCAGGGCACCCAAGCTGACCCAGTCGACTCAGAGCGTTTCCGGCGAGGGGGTCGTCACCGCGCCGATGCAGGGGACGATCGTGAAGGTGCACCAGAAGGCGGGAGATCGGGTGAAAGCCGGTGATCCCCTCTTCATCCTCGAGGCGATGAAGATGGAGAACGAGATCAGGTCGCCGGCATACGGGGAGATCGTGGACCTGCGGGTGCAGTCCGGTGACAGGGTGACCAGCGGCGCCGTGCTCGCCGTCGTTCGCTGATCGGAGAGTCTGCTGGGCAATGCCGTTGCTCGGGCGCGCCAACACGCGGGCTGCGCCCGGCTCACTCCAAGGTCGGTAACCGGATACCGCCTTCGTGCACGGCCCGATGATGTCGGCGGCATAGGAGTACGAGGTTGTCGGGGCTGGTCGATCCGCCGTCGGCCCAGTGCTGGAGGTCGTCGCACCAGCGATGGGGCCGCTCACACCCGGGGAACCGACAATGCCGATCTCTGATGATCAGCACCTTGCGGACCGCTGCAGGGATCGTGCGGGTAGAACGTCCCACGTCGAGGACCTCTGATTCGCCGCGAGTGATGATCCTGCTCACGGAGGAGTCACATGCGATGCGGCGTGCCATCTCCGCGGTGATCACTGCTCCGTCATCCAACTCACATGGCTCACCAGGCTCGCCCAGGAGTGCTTCCAGGGAGACGATGACCGACACCTGAGGTCGAAGGGCGCCGGTGACCGGTGAATCTGTGTGGGTGAGATGATCCGAACAGATATCGACCAGAGCGTCGGCACGGCGCTGCGGCGGAGTGCGGCCGTCTTCAGGGTCGAGTTGTTGCGGGTCGGTCAACGACCGCAGTGCGGTGAGGACGGTGTGGCCGCCTTCGGGGTCGAACTCACCGTCGATACGGACCATCCCACCCAACGTCTCCGACACATGCAGCCGACGCCGGCCGTGGAGATGGTCGGCATCGGCTGCGGCGGCCTGCTGATCGGCTGCCTGTCTCCAATAGTCGATCGCCCGGCGAGCATCGGTGTATCTCAGACCAGCCACCGTGTCGACCAGGAGCTTTTCGTCACGCCCAAACAACTCGGCAGAAACCTTCGAAGCCGCCAGCAGCATCGCTACCCGAGGCCGATCCAAAACCGCATTCCCATACGCCTCACGAACCTGAGGATGCTGTGGGAGAGCCCGTGCCTCTCCCACCCGCCGCGACGCCTCCCGCGGCGAATCTCCTTCGGCCCGCAGCAACGCTGCTGCGCTCAGGTACCCGGCGTCTTCGAACAGGCCGCCACGATCGATCTCCGCCAACTCTTCAGCAGCCTCGGCTTCGATCATCGTCGCCTCACGACGCAGCCGAAAGTACCGATCGATTCGGCTCTCATCCCAGATGCCGTCGGTGTCGCCTCGGTCCGACTTCAGCGTCGTCATTCACCAAACATACGACCCGGGTATGACACGAACCCGGCGCGGCTCCGCGGTTCGAGGAAGTGTTTGCTGGCATCCCCCGGCGTTACGGAATGTTCCCAGAGCAATCGGGTGGGATCGCCGCACCCTGGGCAGCCAACTCCTAAGAACACCCTTTTCGGGGAGGTCGAGGGTCCCGAGGGGCCTGGGCCCCAGCCCGCCCGACACGTGCCGTTTTGTGCGGGTATCGACCTCAGCCTGGTGGGATGTTGTAGTTGCTGCTGAACAGGTTGGTGGGGTCCCACTGTTGCTTCAGTTCCACTAGCCGTGCGTAGTTGCTGCCGTATGCAGCGGGTATGCGGTCGGTCTCGTCGTCGGCGATGAGGTTGACGTAGACGCCTCCGGTGGCGTGGGCTGCCATGGCCTGGTGGAACTCCGAAGCCCAGGCCAGTACTGACTCGTCTTCGCCGGGGTCCATCCAACCGGCGATGCAGTGGAATCCGTATGTCGTATTTCTGCCTCCGTAGGGCGTGGCCGACGTGTCGACCCGGCCGATTGCCCCGCCCACCGGGTCGAAGTAGGCGGCGGTCAGAGCGCCGACCATGCGAGGCACGAACTCGACCATCGTGTCGATGGCCCCATCCGATAGCCCGTCGAGGTCATGTGCTTTCGAGATGTATCGCTGACCCTTGGGCATGTTGGCGTCGAAGCCCGTCTGAGCGTTCACGTAACGGCTGAGACGCGCCTCCTCCAGAATCGGTTCACCCAGCTCGGTTAAAGGCTGCACGAACTCAACTGCTTCAGGGTCCTGGTGGTAGACGACGAAATCAAGAACCGGTTTCCCGTGAGTTTCCTCGGGAAACAAGTCGATGGGTGGAACACGGAAACAGAACGGATAACACTGGAATTCTTCCGGTGCCTCGGCCATGAAGTCCCGGAAAAAGCGCAGAAGCTCACCCGCACGGTCGAATGGGTAGATGATCTGCCCGGACAACACCTGAGGGCCAACCTCATGCAGCTCAAGATCCAAGGTCGTGACTACGCCAAAGTTCCCGCCTCCACCTCGGAGAGCCCAGAAGAGGTCGGCGTTCTCGTCAGATGCTGCTCGGAGCCGTCGTCCGTCTGCGGTCACCACTTCCGCTGAGATCACATTGTCGATCATCAGCCCGTACTTGCGGGAGAGGTACCCAGCACCGCCACCAAGCGCCGCACCGATCACCCCAACTGATGAGACCGTCGCCGTCGGAGTGGCGAGACCATGCTCTTGCGTGACGGCATCCATTTCTGCGCAAGTGACCCCTCCCTCGACCCTCACGGTCCTTGCATCGGCGTCCACACGGACCGCTTTCATCGGTGATAGATCGATGAGAAGGCCGCCGTCGGCGACGCTATTGGCGGCGTATGAGTGGCCTCCGCCCTTCACCGACAATCGCAACTCATGTTCCCGGGCGTAATCGATCGAAGCCTTGACATCACTGCTGCTCGTGCACCGGACGATGAGGTCGGGTCGACGATCAAACCTCGTATTCCAAAGAGCCCGAGCCTCATCAAACGCAGCATCACCCGACTCCAGCACCCGTCCCACTACTGAACTCAGTTTGGAGGTGTCCACGAGAATCTCCCTTCATCAGTCGATCGCAGTGTCAGCGAACGCCAGAATCCAAACAACATCAAGATCACCAACACCATGAAGATGATCGGAGAGATCATCCACCAACCACTTCCATCAAACATGTGACCATCACCATCGAACAACCAACCATTGACAACAACCACTGACCCGCCTCTCCAGCTCCATACGGCGACGGAGCCCCGTGACATCCTCCACCGATGCCCTCCCCTCGGCAGCCCCTGTCGGATGAGGATCAGAATGGCCGGTGAGCCTTCGATGCCACTAGGGGACTAAGACCCCTTGTGCGATTGTGAGACAGATCACACGACCCAGCATGAGCACTTCTCGGCTGGGGCGACGCCTGAGCCAGCCCCTGGATTCGGTGAGTCCCGAGTCGGTCTTGATGCTGAATGCGAGGGCCGGATGATTCTGACAGGGGTCCCGAGGGAACCTCGGTCGCCACCGCCCGATACGTGCCGATCCAGCGCACTTCCCGCGCCCACTCGATATGGCGCCCGATCGGGTGATCTCGGTCGGCCGAGAAGCCGGCGAACTGGATGAGGTCTTGGGAGCGATCAGGGTTGCACGGAGAGTTCCAGGAGGTGGGTGGCGCACAGCCGGTTGATGATGCCGATCACTCCGCCGGTGCTGAACCCACCGTGGCCCGGCTCCGGACCAAACCACTTCTCGAGGTTGAGCCGTAGCGCGCTCGTTTCTGCAAGGAGGTCGTCGCCCCTCGGTGAGGGAAGTCTGGTGGCGGCCGCCTCGATCTCTTTCAGGGCCGCCTCGATCTCTTCCAGACCGTCGGTGAGCCACTGCATGTCCGGATCGGCTAGGCCCACAGCCGCGTCGACTGCCGCGTCGCAGAACGCAAGGACGGCAGATGCTTCACGGGCGTCGAGGATCTCGTAGGTCACAAGCAACGCAAGGGTGCCTTCCGCTGCACCTGTCGGTCCCGTCGCCGGGTCGACGTCACGCCAGTATGAGATCGGCACACTGATCACATAAATGCCGGGAGCGGGACCCGTTGACAGCCGCGGCGCCAGCACGAGCTGCAACCCGATCGATCCACCGGACTGGATGACCGTGGGTCGAACATCCGCCGGTGCACCCGTCCCCGGGTCGGAAACCCTACGGCTGTCGAGCACATGTCGGTGCGGTGACGGGGCGATGGCCATCGGAGTACGCCATTCGGAGACGATCGTGAGTTGCTGCGTCGCCCAAGCATCGTCCACACCCTCGGCCGTAACCACCGGGCCGGCGGTCACATAGAACGGAGGCCCTGGCGCGTGGCCGTCGACCGTGAACGCGAACAAGGTCGACTCGGCTGGCGCTGGATCGGGAGAGGCGAGCTGTTCAGACGGTTCGCAGTCCTCCACCTGACTGCCACGGGGCTGGTGCCCGGCACAAACGCGGCGGAACCATGCCTGGGGGCCAAAGGCATCACGGGCCATATCCGAGAAAGCCTCTTCTCGCCCGTCGGGCAGCAAACGCCGGATCACGAGGACCGGATCGCCTTCCAAAGTCCAAGAGATCTCGATCATCTCGACCGGCAAGCCAGCCTCGGCGCGCCGTCGGTAGCAGTCGCCTGCGTCGTTGATCACCTCAATACCTTTGAACGGATTCGCGCTCGACGGAAACACCAAGGCAGCACCGCAATACGGCAGTGGCGTGCGCTCGACGACCACGTCAGGCGCCCCGGACGGCACCGGACCCCCAAGGGGAAGGTCAGTATCAATCGCAACAGTATCCCCGGACGGCTCTGACGAACCCGTCGCCGAGACCGTCGTTGCGCCGACCGTCGGATCACTCGTCGGCTGCGACGTGGCTGCAACGGTCGGTGCCGCTGATGTCGAAGACCCCGACGTCGAGTCGTCGCTCGAAGAGCATGCGGCAGCGACCGCCATGAACACAACGCTGGCGATCAGCAGACGAGAGCGCATACTCCAATCAGACGTCGAAGTCTCCACCTCGGTTCCCGACCCAACCTCCCCGAGTGTTCCCCTCAACAACCGGCAATCGGTGCGACCCCCCTTGGCCCAGCGCCAGCCTGGGGCGAAGTTTCTCTCCCTAACGGCGCATACGCAGTGATCTGGTCGGTGTCCTTCGGTGAGCCCATGCGCAACCCTTGGTGTCCCATCCCGTACGACTGAGAGGAGAGAGGAGGAACGGCATAGAACGGCGAACCGGACGCACACCGCCTCCGTCACGACCAGAATGGATGCCGACTGCTCCCGGAGACCACACTGCCCGAATCCGACACCACGATGCCCCTCGTCGACCCCACCATCCTCTGGACCAGGGGCGAGCACTGCCGGGAGCTGGCCGGCATCCTTTCGCCGACCGCGAGCCACGTGGAAGGCGACCTCACCCAAGCGTGCATCGAGACCAGGGCCGATCTACTGGTCACCGCCCGAGCATCGACCTTTGGCCTGGTGAGCACTGCGGTGCCGCACGCGATCGATCCGGACCGCAAGATTCCGGCCGTCGTGGGTGCGGTTGGAACCGGACCGCATTCGCCCCTGGTCGCCAATCTGACGAGCCTCATCGCGGCCGGCCTCGGCACCGATGCCGTGCTCGTCACCGTGTCCCGCTCAGACGCCGAAGACGAGCAGGCAGTGGCGACCCTTGGATCTCTGGATCCCCTGGCGCCGGGAGCCGGCACAAAGGTCGTACGCGCCGACACCGCGG
Source organism: Acidimicrobiia bacterium (assembly GCA_036478235.1). Classification (GTDB taxonomy): domain Bacteria; phylum Actinomycetota; class Acidimicrobiia; order Spongiisociales; family UBA11373; genus JACZWZ01. The sequence continues at coordinate 86,084 of JAZGDZ010000040.1, forward strand.
CCGGGCTGGTCGACTCGCTGCCTGCCGACGCCCTACTGGTGCTCGGCGCCCCCGGCGGATCGTGGTGGCAACGCCAGTTCTTCGGTCCCGGACGCCGCCTCATCCATCGGGCTCCGGCGGGAGCCGTGGTTGCCAAAGCCTCACCCCGCAGGTGTTTCCAGGCCATGCACGACATCGCTCCACTCGGTCGACACATGCAGGCTCGCGACGCACTGGCGGTCATGGCACATCCCGTGACGGCGGTCGCCGATGAGGGAATCCTGATCGGCGTCGTACGGCGCTCCGCCCTCGAACGGACGCCCACCGGGACCGTCGGCAGCCTCATGGAGTCGGTGGCGTCGGTCATGGCCGGCGACCCAATCGAGGTGGCCGCCGAACTCACAGGATTCATGGAAGGCTCCCCGATTCCCGTCGTGGACGCCCAAGGAAGGCTGCTCGGCGGAGTCTCGACGCCGGGCACCTGACCTAAGAGCCCGCTGAGTAATGCCGCGACAGAAACCTCTGCGCTGTTCCGCCTGCCCAAGGCCCTCAGCCCTTCATCGATCCGACTCCCAAGGCTTGAGACGCCACCGGCCACTGCCGGTCGAGTAGGCCCCGCGCTACGCCGGGCGGTGGAGTCCGAACACGTCGGCCAGGGTGGAGGACACCTCTCCGAGTGTGGCCCCCCGGCCGAGCGACTCCTTCATCGGAGGGAGAAGGTTGGTGTCGGAGTCGGTGGCGGCGACCCTCACCGCTTCGAGGGAAATCTCCACAGCCTCCGCATCTCGAGCGCGGCGGTGGTCGGTGAGACGGGCAACCTGGTCGCGCTCCAGGGACGGATCGATCGCCATGACCGGAACGTCCGCCGCCGAATCGTCCGTGAAGCGATTGACCCCCACGACGACCAACTCGCCGCTCTCGACCCGCTTTGCCTCGCGGTATGCCGAGTCCTCGATCATCCCCTGCACCACGCCCGCTTCGATCGCGGCAACCGCTCCACCGGCCTCATCTATCTGGCGGATGATGCGACGGGCTTCCTCTTCAACCCGATCGGTGAGCGACTCCACGAAGTACGACCCGGCGAGCGGGTCCACCGTGTCGGCCACTCCGGACTCATAACCGATGATTTGCTGGGTCCGCAGCGCTATGCGCGCCGAGCGGTCGGTCGGAAGCCCCAGTGCCTCGTCGAACGCGTTCGTGTGGAGTGACTGTGTCCCACCCAGCACGGCCGACAGCGCCTGCAGCGTCGTCCGCACGATGTTGTTCTCGGGTTGCTGGGCCGTCAGCGAAGAACCAGCCGTCTGAGTGTGGAAGCGCATCAGCCACGACTCGGGCTCCTTCGCTCCGATGCGATTGCGCATCAGGTCGGCCCAGATCCGGCGGGCCGCCCGGTACTTGGCGATCTCCTCGAAGAAGTCGACGTGGCCGTTCCAAAAGAACGAGAGCCTGGGCGCGAACTCGTCGACGGCCAGCCCTGCCCCCACCGCAGCCTGCACGTAGGCGATGCCGTTGGAGAGGGTCAACGCGATCTCCTCGGCGGCGGTGGCCCCGGCCTCGCGGACGTGATATCCGCTGATGGAGATCGTGTTCCAGGCCGGAAGATGGTCCCGGCAGTAGGCGAGCAGATCGGTGACCAGCCGCATCGAGGGTCTCGGGGGATACACGTACGTGCCCCGGGCGGCGTACTCCTTGAGGATGTCGTTTTGCACCGTGCCCCGGATGTCTTCTGCCGAGACACCCTGCTTCTCGGCGACCAGCTCGTACAGCAGCAGCAGGATGGCCGCCGTCGAGTTGATGGTCATCGAGGTGGATACCTCGCCGAGGGGAATGCCGTCGAAGAGCCTCCGCATGTCGTCGAGGGTGTCGATGGCCACCCCCACCTTGCCGACCTCGCCCGCGGCGAGCGGGTCGTCACTGTCGAGACCCATCTGAGTCGGTAGGTCGAACGCGACGGACAGCCCGGTCTGCCCGGCGCTCAGCAACGACCGAAATCGCTCATTCGTCGCCTCTGCGGTGCCGAAACCTGCGTATTGACGCATGGTCCACAGCCGACCCCGGTACATGGACCGGTACGGGCCCCGCGTGTACGGGTATTCGCCTGGGGCTCCGAGTGCTTCATCGGGCTCCCATCCGTCGAGAGCGGATGGGCCGTAGACGGCATCGATTTCGATGCCGCTCGAGGTGCGACGGGGGGTTTCGGAAGATTCGGCCATCGGTACACTGCGTGGTCGGACGGATGCTAACCGGGGAACTACCCCGCTCCTAGAGACGTCAAATACCCGGCTGAAGAAGACGGGAAAGCGCCATGGAATTCTCCATCCACGAGGCAGAGCGCATCGAAAGACGGGGACGACGGCTGATGTCGGGGGCGATCTTGGCGGCCATCGCCTTGATCTCGGCGACCTGGCTGGGCCTGTTCGCGTTCCTCGGCGCCAACACGGCCCACGGCACCCTCCAGGACCTCAGGGACTACTGGCTGCCGGATGTCGAAGCGATGACGCTCGAGCTTCCCGACCTCTCACGCCTTTCGACCGTGTACACCGCCGACGGCGTCGTCCTCGGGCAGCTCACCGAGCGCAACAGCCAGCCGACGCCGCTCGACGATATCCCCAACCTCGTCCTCGGTGCGGTTCTCAGCGCCGAGGACGCCGACTTCATGACCCACGGCGGGATCGACTACCAGGCCATCGCCCGGGCACTCATCGAGGACCTCGGCGGGGGCCCGACCCAGGGCGGCTCGACAATCACCCAGCAGGTGGTCAAACAGAACTTCATCGGAAGAGAGCCCTCGCTGGAGCGCAAGGTGGCGGAGGCAGCAATCGCCATCGAGTTGGAGCGCCGCTTCACCAAAGAGCAGATCCTGGAGTTCTATCTCAGCTCCGTCTTCTTCGGCAGCAACGCCTACGGGGTCAAGGCGGCCGCCGAGGAGTACTTCGACAAGAGGCTCGACGAGCTGACGATCGCCCAGGCTGCGGCCCTCCCGGTGCCGATCCGCAACCCGTCTCTCTATAACCTCCGCAACGACAGCGAGATCCCATTGCGGGCACGCAACGCCGTCATCGATCAGATGGTCGAGGAGGGCTACATAACGGCTGCGGAGGGGGCGGTGGCCCGGGCCGAGCCTCTCCGGACTGTGGAAAAGGAGGAGTTCCAGGATCCGGCTCCCCAGGTGCTGCTGGCCGCCAAGGACACGGTGCTCAACGACGCTCGCTACGGCATCGGGGCAACCTACCTGCAACGCACCAGGGCACTCTTCGGATGCCCGGCCGATGCCACCGACTGTGCAGGCGGCGGGGGCCTCAAGATCTTCACGACCGTCGACTTCGGGCTCCAGCAGGAGGCCCGGCGGATACTGCAGGAATGGTTCCCACAGGGATCCGACGGCCCGACCGGCGCCATCGCCATGGTCGACAACCGTACCGGCGCCCAGGTGGTGATCGCATCGGGCCTCGACTTCGGAACCGACCTCGAGGCCGGGCAGCGCCAGTACGACATCGCTACCAAGGGCAGGCGAAACCCGGGGTCGGCCTTCAAACCGTTCGGCCTCATCGCCGCCCTGGAGCAGGGCATCCCCCTGGGGTCGTACTGGGACTACTCGACCCCGCAGATCATCGACTTCGGCGGAATCGAACCATGGAAGTGCGCCAACGCCGGCAGGAACGACCCCGGAATCCGCTCGCTGGAAGAAGGACTGTATCTCTCCATCAACACCGTCTTCTGCCAGGTGTCGGTGGCGGTCGGCGCCGAGAACATCGTCGACGTGGCCCATCGCATGGGGATCAAGTCACCGCTGGGAGCGATCCCGTCCATCGTCCTGGGGACGCAGGCGGTCAGCCCGCTCGACATGGCTGCGGCCTTCTCGACCATCTCCAACCATGGGAGCCGGGTGGACACGTACCTCATAGAGCGGATCGAAGATGCCGACGGCAACGTCATCTACCAGCACGAGGTGACCCGCACCCAGGTCCTCGAGCCGGCCCTCGCCGCCGCAGTCGTCAACACGATGGAGAAGGTCGTGACAATCGGAACCGGGCGGCGGGCTCGCCTGGACGACGAACGGCCCCAGGCCGGCAAGACCGGGACCCACGAGAACAACACCGAATCCTGGTTCGTGGGGTATGTCCCCCAATACACGGCGGCGGTCTGGGTTGGTTTCCCCGACAGCCAGGTCGAGATGAAGAACATCACCGTCAACGGAGAGTTCTACCGCTTCATCTACGGATCGACGCTCGCCGCACCGATCTGGAAAGAGTTCATGACCTTGGTCACCGCAGACCTCCTGATCGGGGACTTCCCCCCCGACCCGCCCGGCATCGGCGTCTACTACCAGACGCCGCGCGTCGAGATACCGGACGTCACGGGCATGGAATTCGAGGAGGCCCAAGGGGCGATGTTCAAGGCCGGTTTGGACGTGGAGGCCAAGCCGATCAACTCCAACGCCCCGAAAGACACGGTCGTCGGCACCATACCGCCACCGGGAACTCGCTTCGAACAGGGCAAAGTCGTCGAGCTGGAAGTGTCCAACGGGCTCTCGCCGACGACCGTGATGCCCAATCTCCTCGGACGAACCGAGGCCGAGGTCAACCAGATCCTGCTCGCGCTGCAGCAGAACAGCAATATCGGGTTTGCCTGGATCATCCAGCAGGCCCCCACGGCGGACGCCGGTCAGCACGGACTCGTCACCGCCACCAATCCCGGACCCGGTGCGCCCGTCGACGAGGCCACGGTGATCACCGTCACCGTCGGCGTCTTCACCCCGCCCCCGGATCCCTAGACGATCTTTCGCGCTCTCGTTCGCGGCCTTGCGCGTAACTACAGTTACTTGATATCACTTGGGTATGGTCGCTGCGGTGCCCGAATCACTCCGTCGAGATGCTGGCTGGGCGGGGACCCGGGATTCTGTGCGTGCGTAATCGGCGCAACCGCGAGACGACACTGTCTCTCGCGGCGCTGCCACCACGAGTATGGTCGGCGCATCGACGGACCGGCGCTCGGCCCCGGGTCCCGTTGAGGGACGGCGGGTTGCCTCGTCGAGTTCGGCGTTCATCCGGGGAAGGATCATCGGCAGGGAGGCACGCCGTGCAGAAACGTATCGCAAGCTTGATGGCTGTCGGGTTGTTGCTAATGGCAGCTTGCGGCACAGGGGACGAGGTAGAACCCGGCCCGGTAACGTCCTTTGAGGACATCGCCGGGACCTACGAACGCCAAGGCCCCGGTGGACCGGGCTTTATGCAGTTCTTTGAGGATGAGACCTTTTGGCACTCTTCCGCGAACCGAGACTTGGTCGAGGACCGCCCAACGGAAATCATGGGGGCCAGGTTCGAGGGGACGAGGGTGCTTGTGAAGAATAGTAAGGGCCGTTGCGTCGACAAAGATGCCATCGCCGGCGCCATCTATGAGATTCACCTGCTGGAGAACGGCAACCTGCAGTTCGTCCTCATCGAGGATACGTGCGCGTGGCGTTCGACCCAGCTCCAAGCAGAATACGCCCCCGTTCCGTAACGCCCCCCGAGCAGTCGATTTCGACGATTCGGCGCCAGTCTCGGAGGTCGGATGACGACCCCGGGTCAGTCTGATAGACGAGCTGCGTCCGGGTGCACTAGCCACGCCGATCTTTCGCGCTCTCGTTCGCGGCCCTTGCGCGCAACTGCAATTACTTGATATCACTTGGGCATGGTCGCTGCGGTGCCCGAATCACTCCGTCGAGATGCCCGTCCTCCCATGTCGATGGATGCCGCGCCAGCTTCGGGCACTGCGGCGGCCGTCAGGCCCACCGCCCGCAGCCGCCGGTGGGTCACACCACTGCTGTTCGATCGCCAGGCACAAGGGCATCGACCCGATGATCCTGCAGTACGCAGGTTCTGGACGGCGGTCGTGGGACCCGGCGCGGTGGCGGACCTGCTTCGGCTCACGGCGGCAGCGCATGCGGGGATCCGGATCCGAGAGCCCCTCAGGCTCGCCCGGCTCGCCGCCGAGGGCCTGATCGACCGTTCGGGACCTCTCGTGCTGGTGCGCCCCCGCATCCCGTTCCTGGCCCGACGGCATCTGCGCCTGCTCACCCCGGCACTCCGGGCCGAGTACCGCCAGCTGCTCGACTCCTGAGAGGGCGCGCCGATAGGCGCGAACTCGGCGGCCTGGGGCTGGGGCCCCCGGGTCGTAGCACACAGCGCCGCCCGCAGGGCGGCACGAACGTGCGGAGGGGTTCGAGGCCGAGTAGGACTCGAACACCGGAGCCAAGACCTGCGATGAGCCGTGAGGCGAAGAGCCATTGACAATGCCAATACCATCGGTCGGGTGACGATCGACCTGGCCATCGACCTGCTGGCTACGAAGGAGGCGATCCTCGTCTTCACCGGAGCCGGGATCTCCACCGAGTCGGGCATCCCCGACTTCAGGGGACCAGACGGCGTTTGGACGAAAGTCGACCCCGCCGATTTCACCATTCAGCGGTACCTGGAGAGTCCCGAGACCCGGAGGCGCTCGTGGTCGATGCGGGCCCACAGCGGCGTCCTCGACGCAGTTCCCAACGAGGGGCACGCCGCCGTGGTCGAGCTCTGGCGCGCCGACCGCTTGTCGGGATGTGTGACGCAGAACATCGACGGCCTGCATTCGGCAGCCGGACTTCCCCCCGATGTCATCGTCGAACTGCACGGCAACGCGCATAACACCCGCTGCCTCGAATGTGGCGAGGTCACCGACACCGCGGCGGTGCTCTCCCGTGTCGAATCCGGGGAAGACGACCCGAGATGCGAACGGTGTGGCGGGATCCTCAAGGTGGACGTCGTCTTCTTCGGTGAAGCGATGCCCGAACGCGAGATGATGCGAGCGATGGCCATGGCCGGCGCCGCCGATGCCGTGATCGCAGTCGGATCCACGCTGTCGGTGTACCCCGCCTCGGACATCCCCCTCATCGCCGTCGAGGACGGAGCTCCCCTCATAATCGTCAACCGGGGCCCGACCGAACTCAACCACGCCGCGGATGTGAAGATCGACGGTCCGGCAGGAGCCACCCTGACCGCCATCGTCGCCGCTCTGAAGGATTAGCCGACGGGACTAGTCCCGATGGGAGAGAAGAAAGTAGTCAATCCGGGCCCGCATCGCACCGATGCGGAAGTATGCAGATTGGCCACTGGGTGCGCTCCGGGATCCTCTCCGTCAGGGGAATCGCCGCCGCGACATCAGCAGCGGTCGTCTTGGCGCTGCTCCCCGCACCTCCGGCGAACGCCGACGGTGCATCGTTCACCTTCGACGGCGGTGGCTGGGGGCACTCCGTCGGCATGAGCCAGTACGGCGCCCTGGGAATGTCGCAAGAGGGCTTCACCTGGCAGGAGATCGTCACCCACTACTTCACAGGCACCTCCCCAACCACCGTCGCCCAGTCCCTCTCGGAGCAACCGGTCTGGGTCAACCTCACCATGGAGAGTTCCTCGCTCACATTCAACGTCCGCTCAATCGGTCCGGACTCGGTCGCGGTGACCTTCGTCATCAGTGGCCAATCGGTGGCGGTGTCACCCGGCCAGTCCGCGACCGTGACCCGGCTTGGCAACGGAGGGTGCAGCTTGGCAACGCCGTCGGGAACCTTGACCGGGGATTGCTTCATCGACGGCGAGTGGGACGGATGGGCCGAGACCCCTACAACCGCGATCGAAGTCACCGGATGCTTCCTCACCAACTGGAACGCCCCCGGTGGGTCGCAGTCGCAGCCGTGCACCTACGCCCGTGGCACCCTGCACGTTCGCCCCGACAACAACACCAACACGGTCGATTCCTCGATCGAGATCGACGTCGACGACTACGTCCTCGGGATCTCGGAGATGCCCTACCGGTGGGCCGACAACGGCGGAGTCGCCGCCCTCCAGGCCCAGGCAGTGGCGGCACGTTCCTACGCGTACGCACGGGCACGCATTCGGCCGGATCCGGCGGCCCGTCCCTGGTGCTGGTGCCAGCTCTACGACACCCACTACGACCAGAACTACGTCGGGTACGGCCACGGGACCCAGGCCTGGATCGATATCGTCCGCTCGACGACGGACCAGGTGCTCACCCACCCCGACGTCACCGTGAACGGAGAGCCCGTTCCGATCTCCACGTTCTACTCGTCGAGCACTTTCGGCATGACGGAAAACAGCGAGAACGCATTCACGGCCCCGGTCCCCTACCTGAAGTCGGTCGACGACCACTGGAGCCAGCTCGATTCGGTCGAAAACCCCTTCGCCTCGTGGTCCCGCCAGTTCAGCGGATCCCAACTCGCCTCGCGCCTCCCGGGAATGAGCACCGTCACCGACGTCCTGATCGCCACCTGTTCCACCACCGGCGCCGCTCTCGAGATCACCTTCTTCGGATCCGGTGGGCCGCGTACGTTCCACACCCGCGACCTGCGGGGCCGGCTCGGCCTGAGATCGCAGCAGATCATCACGGTGCACCGTCCCGGTGATGACACGACATGCGCCGGTGCGAGTGCGCCCACCACCACCACGACCACTACGACCACTACGACCACGGTGCCGCCCACCACCACTACGACCACTACGACCACGGTGCCGCCCACCACCACCACCACCACCACGGTGCCGCCCACCACCACCACCACCACGGTGCCGCCCACCACCACCACCACCACCACGGTGCCGCCCACCACCACCACCACGGTGCCGCCCACCACTACCACCACGGTGCCGCCGCCACCGCAGTCGTGCCCCGATCTCACGTTCTCGATCGACGCTCTCCTCAGCCAGCAGCGAATCCTGCGCTTCGGGTCGCAGGGCGCCGACGTCAGCGACGTCCAGCGAATGCTCGAGGCGCTGGCCCTCTACGACGGGGCAATCGACGGGATCTTCGGCCAGCGGACGACGGCTGCGGTGCGATCGTTCCAGGATGCCCGCGGGCTCGCGGTCGACGGAATCGTCGGGAGCAGGACGCGCGGCGAGATCGCCGTCCTGCACCGCGCCGCTCAGCAACGAATGGTGCTGGCGTCGGACGGCAGCCTGCTGCGCCGCGGCATCAGCGGAAACACCGTCAGGGCGCTGCAGATCATCCTGGACCTGCTCGGTTTCACCCCGGGTCCGGTCGACGGACAGTTCGGCCCGCTAACCTCTGACGCCGTCATCCACTTCCAGCAGCAACAAAACTTGACCGTCGACGGGATCGTGGGAGTCCAGAGCCGGGCTGCGCTCACCCAGGCTCTCGGCCTGGAGGCCTTGGCCGACTGCGACGGATAACGGCCCTCTGTGTTGATGGCTCTTCGCCTTACGGCTCATCGCTGGTCTTGGCTCCGGTGTTCGAGTCCTACTCGGCCTCGAACCCCTCCGCATGGCTGTGCCGCCCTGCGGGCGGCGCTGTGTCGTACGGCCCGGGGGCCCCAGCCCCAGACCGCCGAGTCCGCGCCCATGGCGCGCCCTCCTAGACGCCGGACATGCGCCGGGCGAGCTCGACGATCGTCCGAACTCCGAAGCCGGTGCCGCCCTTGGGCAGGTAGCCCTCGGTCTCGGCGGCCCGGGCGGGACCGGAGATGTCGAGATGGGCCCAGGCCCCCTCTCCGGCGAACTCCTTGAGCAGCAGCCCCGCCGTGATCGCCGCTCCCCAGCGCTCGCTGGTGTTCTTCATGTCGGCGATATCCGAATCGATCTGCTTTCGGTAGTCGTCCGGCAACGGCATATGCCATACCCGCTCGCCGGCGGCCTCGGCGGCCGGCGACACCATCTGGACCGCCTCCTCCGTCCCGAAGAGTCCGGCGATCTTCTTCCCCAGTGCGACCACGCAAGCTCCGGTGAGCGTCGCCAGGTCGACAATGAGATCGGGGGACCGCTCGGCGGCCAGGGCCAGTCCGTCGGCGAGGACCAACCGACCTTCGGCGTCCGTGTTGAGCACCTCGATGGTCTTGCCGTTGCGGGTGTAAAGCACGTCGCCGGGGCGCAACGCGGCCCCTCCCGGCATGTTCTCGGTCAACGGTGTGATTCCCACGACGTTGATCGGCAGGGCGAGACGGGCGATCGCCTTCATAGCACCGAACACGGCCGCGGCGCCCGACATGTCGGTCTTCATCTCCTCCATCGAGGCGGCCGGCTTGAGGGATAGGCCTCCCGAGTCGAAGACGATCCCCTTGCCCACAATCGCCAGAAGCGTCTCCGCCCCCTCCGGCTCGTACCTGAGCTCGACGAGCCGCGGCGGGTTGGCGGCACCGAGCGACACCCCGCGCAGCCCCCCGAGCCGTTCCGCCTCGATCTCGGCCTCGTCCAGTACCCGGATCTCCAGTCCGTGCTCGGCCGCCATCCCAGCTGCCATCCGAGCCAGGGTCTCCGGGGACTTGTACATCGCAGGCTCGTTCACGAGGTCGCGCGCCATGATCACCGCCTCGGCGATTATGAGCGCCTCTCGCGCCCCGGCCGTGTCGTCGCCGGAGCCATCGACGAACAGCAACGTCTCGGTCTTGGACGGTTTCGGCTCGCTCTTGTGCTTGTCGAACGAGTACGCCCCCAGGACCATCCCCATGGCGGAAGCGCCCGCTCCACCCGAACAGGCTTCGTGCAGCGTGGTCGCGACCGTCTCCACCGCCCGAAGCGATCGTGCCGCCGCCCCGGCGGCACTGCGCACCGCCTCAGCATCCGGTTCGTCCCCCAGGCCGACGAAGACGACTTCTCGGTACGGGAAATCCTCACCAACACCGACGCTCATGAGTTCGCCCGACTCTCCGGTGAAGTCTTTTGCGTCGAACCGCTCGGCGAGCCACGGGAGACTCTCCACGACCCAGGCCGCTCCCCTGTCGAAAGCGAGCCCGGTCACAACACCCACGAGCAGCGCCGCTGCCGGCCCCTCCTCGATGCCTCCTCCTGCTCGAGCTTCGATCATCCGCGCTCCTTGGTCGGAGTCCAGGCCGTCTCGGCGGATCGAGCCAAGACGTACAGGTAATCGGCAAGCCGGTTGAGGTACGGAACGGTGTGGGAGCCGGACACCTCTGCGGCCCGGAGGTGGGCCACAGCCCGCCGTTCGGCTCGCCGCACGATCGTCCGGGCGACGTCGAGCGCCGCGGCGAGGGAAGATCCCCCCGGAACGACGAACTCGGCGGGGAGGCCGGATTCGGAAGTAACGGCGTCGATGTGCTGCTCGAGCGCCGTGACCATCTCCTCCGTGGCCAAACTCTCACCCTCGACGAGCTTCGAGCGGTTCCCCACTCCGGTGGCCAACTCGGCGGCCACCACGAACAGGTCTCGTTGCACCGCCAGGATCGCCTCTGCCAGCGCTCCCGAGGCGTGAACCCGAGCCACCCCCAATACCGACACCGCCTCGTCGATCGCGCCGTATGCCTCCGGTCCGGATCCATCCTTGCCGACCCTCCCACCGTGGAACAGCCCGGTCGAACCGTCGTCACCCTTGCGCGTGTAGATCTTCACAGCCGATGATTGTAAAGAGCACACGACGCCGGCCGATCACAGCAACACCGCGCCGTCGAGCACCAGCCGGCCCACCACGACCGCTCCGATCGCGGTGAGAAGTGCGAGGTACGACAAACCCGTCGCCGCCATGACGCCCGAGTAGCTCTCCTCGCGCAACGAAGCGATCACGGCCATCAGCAAGACGAGCGAGGCGACCGCGAGCACGGCGAACCCGATGCCGAGCGCGGCATCGCCGGGGGTCCAGGGAAACACTCCGAGGAGGGCCAGCGCGATCGCATCGGCGGCGGCACCCGCCGCAGCGATCACCGCGAGACGGCGCAGCGCCCACCAGGGCAGCGTCGGATCCACCAGATACCAGTGTCCCAAGAGCATCTCGACGGTGACGCCGCCGAGGAACAGTGCCCCCGTCACCGCGATGGCGGGGTGACCCTCTATCCCGGCAAAGATGCCAAAGAACAGAGCAGCCGACGCACCGAGGAGCGAGGCGACGCCTCCGCGGCGCCCCGTTGTGATGACGCCGGCGGCAAGAGCGCAACCCGTCCACACCAGGAGCCCTCCCCCGGCGAGTGCGGCCGGAATCCCGAGGAGGAGCGTCACGCCTCCGGCCAGCCAGATGTACCCGGGACCTACGATCGCCCACCGCGCTACCAGCGCGGCTCCGGCGGCGACGCCGCCGGCCCACATCGAGAGCACGAGCGAAGGAGACAGATCCACGAGCCCGGCGAGTATACGAACGGGGGTTCGGCGACCGGCCTTGCCCTCGGTACACTCGGCTCTCGGCCCGTCGCGGGCCGAGTTCCCGGTCGCTACGGAGGACCAACCGTGCCCGACAGCCTCATCCGCCCTCATGGCGGAGACCTGATCGACCTCGTCGTCCATGACACCAGGGCCAAGGAGCTGAGGTCGGCCTCGGTCGCCTATCCCTCATGGGATCTGACCGACCGTCAGATGTGCGACTTCGAGCTACTTGCCACCGGCGGATTCTCTCCGCTGCGGGGGTTCTTGACGGAGGCGGAGTACGCCGGCGTGATCGACGAGATGCGGCTCCCCGATGGAACGATATGGCCGATCCCGGTGAACCTCGACGTCGACGAAGCCACCGCCGAGAGGCTCGAGACGGGCTCGATACTCGCCTTGCGCGATCCCGAGGGCGTCATGCTCGGATCGCTGCACGTGACCGATGTGTGGCAGCCCGACAAGGAGCGGGAGGCCCAGCAGGTCTACGGCACGACCGATCCAGAGCATCGCGGCGTCCGCTATCTCTTCGAGACGATCGGTTCCCACTACCTGGGCGGTGCCCTCGAGGTCGTCGAGCTTCCCCGCCACTACGACTTCTCCACTCTGCGGATGACCCCACGCGAGATCAGGGCCCGGTTCGCCAAGCGAGGCTGGCGTCGGGTGGTCGCCTTCCAGACCCGCAACCCGATGCACCGGGCCCACCTCGAACTCACCGTGCGCGCCGCCAAGAGCGTCAAGGCGAACGTACTGATCCACCCCGCCGTGGGGATGACCAAGGCCGGCGACGTCGATCACTACACAAGGGTCCGCGCCTACCAGGCGATCATGCCCCGCTACCCGGCGAACACGGCAGAACTGTCACTGCTGCCCCTGGCGATGCGCCTGGCCGGACCGCGGGAGGCGGTGTGGCACGCCATCATCCGCAGGAACTACGGCTGCACCCACCTCATCGTCGGCCGCGACCACGCCGGACCCGGCGACGACGGGAACGGCGCGCCCTTCTACGGACCGTACGAGGCCCAGGAGCTGCTGGCGGCCTACCAGGAGGAGCTGGGCATGGAGATGGTGCCGTTCAAGATGATGGCTTACGTGCCCGACACCGACGCCTACGCCCCGGTCGACGAGGTCGCCGCGGAGACCAAGACGCTGTCGATCTCAGGCACCGAGCTGCGGGAGCGACTCGCCGACGGACGGGAGATACCCGAGTGGTTCACCTTTCCCCGGGTGGCGGAGGAGCTGCACCGCACCCATCCGCCGCGCAGCAGACAAGGGTTCACGGTGTTGTTCACCGGACTCTCTGGATCGGGCAAATCGACCGTCGCCAACGTCCTGCGCGTCAAGCTGCTCGAAATGGGGGGCCGCCCGGTGACCCTGCTCGACGGGGACATCGTCCGCAAGAACCTGTCTTCCGAGCTCGGGTTCTCCAAGGAACACCGCGATATCAACATCCTTCGGATCGGATTCGTCGCTTCCGAGATCACCAAGAACGGCGGCATCGCCATCTGCGCCCCGATCGCGCCATACGACGACGTTCGCAAGCAGGTACGCGGCATGATCGAGCCGTTCGGCGGGTTCAGCCTGGCCCACATCGCCACCCCGCTCGAGGTCTGTGAACAGCGAGATCGCAAGGGGCTCTACGCCAAGGCGCGAGCAGGGACCATCGAGGAATTCACCGGGATCTCGGACCCGTACGAAGAACCCGACGATGCCGAGTTGGTGATAGACACATCGGACGTCAGTCCGGAAGAGGCCGCACAGCGGATCATCCTCCACCTCGAGTCCGAGGGGTTCATCGAGGCGGTGCGAGACTGAACCTCAGTCGGTGGCGGGAAGAGGGGACGTCTACTCGAACCGGGCGAGCCAGTCCCGAATCCGTTCGGCAATGGCCGGCCCTGTGAAGCCCCACTCCTCGGCGAGACGCTTCCAGGGTGCCGACGCCCCGAAGTGATCGATCCCGATCGTGAGCCCGGTGGTCCCGGTGAACCGGTGCCAGCCCTGGGTCGCACCCGCCTCGAGTGACGCCACCGGCATGCCCTCGCCGAGCACAGAGCGTCGATACACCTCGTCCTGGGCCTCGAAGGCCTCGACACACGGCATCGAGACCACCCGTAGGGAGACATCCTCGGCCTCGAGAATGTCCGCTGCTTCGAGGGCGAGGTGCACCTCGGAACCGGTGGCGATCAGGACGGCGGCATCGCCGTCCTGCATCACATAGCCGCCGCGATGGGCCAGGCCGGCGGTGGAGGACCGGTCCAGGACCGGGATCCCCTGTCGCGTCAGCACGATGCACGACGGTCCGTCGGTGCGGCCCAGTGCCATCTCCCAGGCCTCGGCCGTCTCGGTGGCATCGCCCGGCCTGATCACCCACATGTTGGGCATGGCCCGCAGCGTTGCCAGGTGCTCGATCGGCTGGTGGGTGGGCCCATCCTCTCCGAGAAAGATGGAGTCGTGGGTATACACGAAGATGCTCGGTGCCCCCATCAACGCCGCCAGCCTCGTAGCCGGCCGCATGTAGTCGTTGAAGACGAGAAATGTCGCCCCGAACGGACGCAGACCACCGTGCACCGCCATCCCGTTCACCGCGGCGCCCATGGCGTGCTCGCGGACCCCAAAGCGAATGTTGCGCCCACCGGGATCGTCTTGCAGCTCGGCCTCACCGGCGATGAGCGTGTTGGTGGAGGGCGCCAGGTCGGCCGAGCCACCGAGCAGCGCCGGCACCTTCGGCGCCAAGGCATTGATCGCCTTCTCCGAGGCCTTCCTGGTGGCCACGGCCTCGCCCACCTCGTACCCGAGCGAACCCACCTCCGCGGTGGAGGGACCGTGGAAGGCCTCCCAGAGGGCCGCCAGGTCCCCGTCGGCGGCAAACACGGTGTCCCGCCTCGCCTCCCACCCCTTCCTGGCGGCGGTCCCCGCCTCCATGGCCTCGGCAAAGAGGCCGTACACATCATCGGGTACCCGGAAGAACGCATCGGCGGGCCAGCCCATGGCTTCCTTGGTGGCGGCGATCTCGTCCTCGCCCAGCGGGCTTCCGTGCGACTTAGAGGTGTCCTGCAGGTTCGGAGCGCCGTGGGCGATGTGGGTGTGACAGACGATCAACGACGGTCGGTCGTCGCTGGCACGGGCCGCCGATATCGCCTCGTCGATGGCGGGGCGGTCGTGTCCATCGATATCGAGCACGTGCCAGCCGAACGCCTTGAATCGGGTCGGAACATCCTCGGTGAAGGTGAGATCTGTGCTTCCCCCGATCGAGATCTCGTTGTCGTCGTATAGGTAGACGATCTTGCCCAGCCCGAGGTGGCCGGCGAACGAAGCGGCCTCCGAGGAGATGCCCTCCATCAGATCGCCGTCGCTGACGAATGCGTACGTCATGTGATCGACGAGGTCAGCTCCCAAGCGGGCGCGCAAGTGCGCCTCGGCGATGGCCATGCCGACGGCCATGCCGAATCCCTGGCCGAGCGGACCGGTGGTCGTCTCGATGCCGAGGTGGACGTCCCGCTCGGGATGGCCGGCGGTAGGCGACCCGAACTGCCGGAAGTTCTTCAGGTCGTCGAGGGTGATCGGGAAGCCGGCCAGGTGCAACAGCGAGTAGAGGAGCATCGACCCGTGGCCGTTCGACACCACGAAACGATCCCGGTCCGGCCAGCCCGGCATCGTTGGATCGACGCGGAGGTGCTTCGTCCACAGCACGATGGCGATGTCGGCCATGCCCATCGGCATCCCGGGATGGCCCGAGCCGGCCCGCTGGACGGCGTCCATGGCCAGGGTCTTGATCGTGTCGACGGCGAGCTGCTCGGTGGTCATCGGTCCTTTTCGGAGCGGGGACGGTCAGGGTAACGACCGGGGGCGGCCGCCTCTTCCAAGTCATGCCTTGGCAGGCGACCTTTGTGGTGTCGATGCCGAGTCAGGGGCGTCGTTCGGAAGGACGCAGGACGAAGGCGTAGTCGTGCACTACGTCGAGGACGAGGACGCCGCGAGCGGCGTTCCTGGCCGGCAGAACGGCGCAGGAGGTTGCCTGTCGAGGCACTAACCCACGATGCGGAGGTGACGACCGGAATTGTTGAGCTCGTCGACCCCCGACTCGCCGCAGACGACTATGTCCTCGATCCTCAATCCCCACCTCCCCGGTGTGTAGATGCCGGGTTCGATCGAGAACACCATGCCCCGTTCGAGCAGCAGGTCGTTGCCGGCGACCAGGTAGGGGTGCTCGTGACCCTCGAGGCCTATGCCGTGACCGGTGCGGTGGATGAAGCGGTCTCCGAATCCGGCGTCGTCGAGGACGGTGCGAGCCGCTTCATCGACCGTCGAGGCCCTGACCCCCGGGGCGACCGCAGCCCGGGCGGCCGCCTGGGCGGTCTCGAGGACGGAGTGAGCGTCCATCACCTCGGAGGAAGGCTCCCCGATCGAAAAGGTGCGCGTGGTGTCCGACCAGTACCCGAAGTGACGTCCGCCGAAGTCGACGACGACGGCGTCGCCGGTCTGCATGATCCGATCCGTCGGTTCGTGATGCGGGCTGGCGCTGTTCGGCCCGGAGGCGATGATGCCCAAGGTGGCCATATCGTGGCCTTCCTCCACGGTCATCTCACGGACCGTGGCGGCCATGGCCGACTCGGAGACACCGGCGAACGGAACCGATTCCAGCCTCGTCACAACCCGGTCTGTAGCCGCCGCCGCCTCGCCCAGGAATCGGATTTCTTCGGGCTCCTTGCGCATCCTTAGTCTCCGAGTCAGAGGGGAGGCATCCTCGAACGACGAACCCGGCCGGTCCGCCTGCAAGCCGAGAAGGAAGGTGGACCAGGTGGTGTCGCCCAACGCGATATGGGCGGCGTCCCCTGCAAGTCCGGAGACGATCGCCACCGGATCGTCGGTCTCGTCCCAGGGGCGCGTCACAAAGGCTCCCCGATCCTCCACCCGGGGAGCCTCGAGCCGGGGGACGACGAGCGTCGCACGTCCCTCGGCCGGAACGACCAGCATGGTGAGCCGCTCCAGCGGCATGGCCTCGTACCCGGTGAAGTAGGGGAGGTCGGCGCCGACGGAGAGCATGAGCGCATCGATGCCGCGCTCCATCATCAACACCTGGATCTGCTGGATTCGGCCGGCGTAGTCGAAGTCCGGAAACGGGCTCATCCGACGGCTGCCACGGCGTCCTTGGCGTGGTAGGAGGAGCGGACCAGCGGACCGCTCTCCACGTGGGGCAGTCCTATCGATCCGCCGAAGTCGGCGTACTCGTCGAACTCACGGGGAGGGACGTAGCGATGCACCCTGCGGTGCCGTGCCGTCGGCCGCAGATATTGGCCGATCGTAACGATGTCGACCCCCACCGCTCGCAGATCGGCCAGCGCTCCGAGCACCTCGGCGCCGGTCTCCCCCATCCCGACTATCAGGCCCGACTTGACCAGGCGCTCCGGCGCCGCTTGCTTCGCCCGGCCGAGCAGCGCCAATGATCGGCCGTAGCTGGCCCCCGTTCGAATCTCCCGCTGTAACCGGGCCACCGTCTCGGTGTTGTGATTGAGGACGTCGGGCGCCGCCTCCATCACGGTCGCCAGCGCGGACCGATCCCCCTTGAAGTCCGGGATCAGAACCTCGACGTCGCAGTCCGGCAGACGGGACCTGATCTCGTGAATCACGGTCGCAAAGACGGCAGCGCCTCCATCCTCCAGGTCGTCGCGATTGACCGATGTCAGCACCGCGTGAGACAGGCCCATCTCGGTGACGGCCTCGGCCACCCGCTTCGGCTCATCCCAATCCACCGCCCCCGGCTTGCCGGTCTTGACGTCGCAGAAGCTGCAGGCCCGCGTGCAGACGTCGCCGAGCATCATGAATGTGCCGGTACCCGAAGCCCAGCACTCGTAGATGTTCGGGCACGAGGCCTCCTCGCAGACCGTGTTGAGGTCGAGACCGTCTACGAGGCGCTTCAGATCGCGGTAGCCGGGCCCGAGATCGAGCCGGACCTTCATCCACTCGGGCTTCTCGGGCTCCCCCGGAAGCCGGCCCCGCCTGGTGATCGGAATCAGATCGCGTCTCTCGGAGGAGAACGCCCCACCCGCCACCAGGGAGTCGATCTCGTACTCCGCCCGAGTGCGCCCCGTTCCGCGGGCGAACGCCGAACGCTGCTCCTCGACGGCATCGGCGCCGAACACTCCGGCGAACCGGGGGACGAGCAGGTCGACGATCTCCTCCACGCTCACCCGGCGCCCGAGGAGCTCGGAGACCGACGTCACCGGGCGGTCCGGTATGCCACAGGGCACTATGTGACCGAAGTAGTCGAGGTCGGTCGCGACGTTGAAGCCGAACCCGTGCATCGTGACGCGATGCGAGGTTCGCACACCGATCGCCGCGACCTTTCCGCCACCCGTCCACACCCCGGTGAATCCATCCTCTCGCCAGGATTCGACGCCCAGATCTGCAAGTACCCCGATCAGCACTTCCTCCAGCCGGCGAACGTGGCCGACCACGTCGGGCTTCGATCCGAGGTGGACGATCGGGTAGCCCACGAGTTGCCCGGGCCCGTGATAGGTGACGTCGCCGCCGCGATCCACTCGATGGACCTCGGCCCCCACCGCCATCGCCGCCTCGGGAGTAAGCAGGACGTTGGCTCCGTCGGAGAAGCGCCCGATCGTGTAGGTGTGAGGATGCTCGAGCAGCAACAGGTAATCGTCCTCATGGCGACCCGAGACGCGGCCGTCATGGATGGCCCGCTGCAGGTCCCAGGACTCTTCGTAGGGCAGCCGGCCGAGCCAGCGAACCCGCAGCAGGCTCATGCCAGCTCGTGCTCCCAGTCCCAGGTCTCGATGTTGTCCTTGATCCGCTTCAGGAAGAGCACAGCCGTCGACCCGTCGAAGGCGCGGTGATCCCAGGTGAGCCCCAGGTACCCGATGTGATGGATGGCTATGGCGTCGTTCCCGTCGTCGTCGGAGATCACCACCGGCCGCTTCTTGATTCCGTCGGTGGAGAGAATCGCCACGTTGGGGACGTTGATGATCGGTGCCGACATGAAGGAGCCGTACGGCCCGGGGTTGGTAACGGTGAACGTGCTGCCGGCGAGGTCGTCGGGCTCCATGCTTCCCTCTCGGGCCTTGTCGGCGAGCCGCCTCACCTCACGGGCTAAGCCGCGGAGCCGGAGACCGTCGGCACCGCGAACGGTCATTACGACGAGGCCCTCCTGGTCGAGATCGACCCCGATGCCGAGGTTGACAGCACCGTGGAAGGTGCGGGTCCCGGCCTCCAGGTCGAGCGACGAGTTGACGACGGGGAAGGCGCTCAACGCATCCATCGTCGCTCGCGAGATGAACGGCAGATAGGTGAGGCTGAAGCCCTCGCGCTCCTTGAACGAGGCCTTGTGACGCTGGCGGACCCGCTCGACGTGCTCGAAATCGACCTCCATCGAGGTCCACACGTGGGCCGCAGTCTGTTTGGCCTTCACCATGTTGGTCGCGATCCGGGTGCGGAGCCGCTCCAGAGGCTCGACCGTGTCCCCGGCGGGTGCGGGCTGGGTCGACGGGGCTGCGGGCATCGCCGGAGCGGCCGGCGCTGCGGCGGCCTCCACCGTCACCGGTTCGGTCGCGGCGACCTCCGCGGGCGGAAGTTGAGGCACCGGCTCGACGGGTGCGGCGGCCGTCGGAACCACGGCGGCGCCCGATGCGACAAAGGCTTCGACGTCGCGCCGGGTGATGCGCCCTCCCCGGCCGGTGCCGGCCACGGAGCCGAGATCGACACCGTGCTCGGAGGCGAGGCGGCGCACCACGGGCGACAGCACTCCGAGGTCCGAGGTGGACGGCGCTGGGGCAGGCTCGGGAGAGGCGGGAGCAGCCGGAACGGGCTCAGGCTCGGCGGTTGACGGGGCCGGCTCGAGAGGGGCGGGAGCAGCCGGAACGGGCTCGGCGGCCGTCGCGGCAGGCTCCGCACCGGCGTCGACCGACTCCCCCGGCTCCCCGATGATGGCAAGCGCCGTCCCCACGTCCACGGTCTCGCCTTCGGGCACCAGCACCTCCAGCAGAGTCCCGGCAAAGGGAGATGGAACCTCGGTATCGACCTTGTCGGTAGAGATCTCGAGCAGGACCTCGTCCTCCGCCACCGTGTCTCCCGGCTGCTTCGCCCAGCGCAGGATCGTGCCCTCGGTGACCGTCTCACCCAGCTGTGGCATCGTGACCGTGAACGACATGGATCCTCCTAGTCAGAGAGCCGGCGGACCGCTTCGAGCACATCGTCGACCTGGGGGACGAACGCATCTTCGAGGGCGGCCGCGAACGGAATGTGAGTGTGCGGCGGCGTGACCCGGACCACCGGTGCGTCGAGATCCCAGAATGCCTCGTCGGCCACCCGCGCCGCGACCTCGGAGGACACGCTGGCGAAGGGGACGTCCTCCTGAACGACAACGAGATGCGACGTCTTGGCAACCGACGCGAACACCGCTTCCCAATCGAGGGGGACGATCGACTGGAGGTCCAACACCTCCACCGATATCGCGGCGGAGGCCAACTGCTCGGCGGCTTCGAGCGAGGTGTGCACCATGGCCCCCCATGTGACGATCGTGATGTCGTCGCCCGCTCTGGCGACCCGGGCGGTCCCGAGCGGGATCTCGTAGTCCCCGGCGGGGATCGCTTCTTTGATGCTGCGATAGAGCCTCTTGTGTTCGAGGAACACGACCGGGTTCGGATCACGGATGGCCGCCAGGAGAAGTCCCTTGGCTGCCGTCGGCGTGCTCGGCACGACGACCTTGATCCCGGGGTGATGAGCGAGAAGACCCTCGGGGCTCATCGAATGGAACGGTCCGGCGCGCAGGCCGGCACCCGACGGGCCCCGCACCACGATCGGCACACTCCGCCCGCTCTTCCACAGATACTTGGCGGCCTCGTTGACCAGCTGGTCAAGCCCCGGATAGATGAAGTCGATGTACTGGAGCTCGGCGATCGGGATCTGACCCTGGAGCGCGGCGCCCACCGCGGCACCGATGATCGTCGACTCGGCGATCGGCATGTCTATCACGCGATGTGGCCCGTACTTGTCGTGAAGCCCTTTGGTGACCTTGAAGGCACCGCCGAACGGACCGATGTCCTCACCAAGGAGAAACACCCTCTCGTCCCTCGCCATCTCCTCGTCGAGCGCCTGGGCGATCGAGTCGAGCATCGTCGTCGGATCACCCGCGGGCTCTCCGGGCTCAGTGGGAGACACCTCCCTCTCGGCGAAGAGGTCGGCTGCGACCATGTCGGGGGTGGGATCGGACTGCTGCTGGGCCCACTCCATCGTCTTACGGATCTTCTCCTCGATGCGCTCCGTGATCGCCTGCTTGCGATCTTCGTCCAGCAATCCACGAGCGGTGAGGAACTCCTCGAAGCGGGGAATCGGGTCCTTCGCCATCCAGGCGTCCCGCTCGTCCGGCTTGACATAGTCCGCCGGGTCGTGGCCGGCATGGCCGAAGTGGCGAAAGGTGACCGCCTCGATGAGAGTCGGGCCATCGCCTCGCCGAGCCCGTTCCACAGCCTGGCGCGCCGCGGCATAGCACTCGAGGACGTCGTTGCCGTCCACGACCACGCCGGGTATCGCGTACCCGTCGGCGCGGTGGGCGACATACGCCAGGCTGAATTCGCCCTCGTTCGGAGTCGAATATGCGTACTGGTTGTTCTGAACCGTGAAGACGATCGGAAGCTTGAGCACCGCGGCCGTGTTGACCGCCTCGTGCCAGGTCCCCGTTGCCGTGGCTCCCTCACCGCAGTCGGCCATCGCCACCCGCGGCTCACCGCGCTGATCGAACGCCATGGCACACCCCACCGCCACGGCATAGGCGTCGGGAAGGGGTGAGATCACCATCAGTGTGCCCTTGTCGATCACCCCGAAGTGGCTGTTTCCGTCCCGTCCCGAGGTCGGCGCGGCCGCCTTCCCGTAGAAGTTGAGCATGGTCTCCTCGAGGGTTACGCCCTTGGTGAGCTGGGCGAGCAGGTCGCGATGGGTGCCTCCGAAGATGTCCCGCTCCTCGAGCGCGAACGTAAGCCCGACCTGAGCGGCTTCCTGGCCGACCCCGGGATACACCGCGCCTCCGAGGCGTCCACTCCGGTACAAGTTGTGCAGCCGTGTCTCGAGCAGGCGGCCGGTCATCATCAGCTCGTACATGGCGAGCAGCTGCGCCTCGCTCAACTCGGCGGCGTGACCCTGGGCTTCTAGCAACCTCGTCTCCTCATCAATGCAAGCTCTTGCCGCTGGCCGCCAGCAACGTCTCTCCCACGGCCTCGGAGAGCGTCGGATGGGCGTGAACGAACGCCGCGGCCTCGGAGGGGAGTGCCTCCCAGCCGACCGCGTACATGAGCTCGTGGATGAGCTCCCCGGCCAACGGCCCGACGACGGTCGCTCCAAGGATCGGGCCGTCCCTCTGCACGACCACCTTCACCATCCCCTGGGTCTGACCCTTGATGATGGCGCGGCCCACCCCGCCAAGGCCATGGTCGTGTGTCTCCACCTCATAGCCGCCGTCCTTGGCCTGCTGTTCCGTGAGCCCCACCGAGGCGAGCTCCGGGTGCGTGTACACGACCAGCGGAATGGCTCGATAGTCCACCGGAGCCGCGGTGCCGGTTGCAATGTGGGTGATGGCGGCGATGCCCTCGGCAAAGCCGGCGTGGGCCAGCTGGGGCGTACCCGCCACGATGTCGCCGACCGCATACAGCCCGGGCTCGGCGGTCCGCATTGTCTCCGGATCCACCACCACAAACCCCTCGTCGACATGAGACGCGGTCGACTCCAGTCCCACTCCGCCGGTGGCGGGGGCTCGTCCCACCGCGACGAGAACCACGTCGACCTCCACCGATTCCTCAGCAAATGGCACCACCACGCTGTCCGCCGTGATTTGGGGAGCAGCGACGCCCGTCCCGGTGTGAACCTGCACGCCGCGCCCGGCGAGGGCTCGCTCCAACACCCGCGCCGCCCGCGGCTCGGCGCCCGGCACCACCTGATCCAAGACCTCGAAGAGGTGCACTTCGGATCCGAGATCGATGAGCATCGAAGCGAACTCCGCGCCGATCGCCCCGGCACCGATCACGGCGACGCGATCGGGGAGCTCGGACCAGTCGAGTGCGTGATCCGAGGTCACGATTCGCACCCCATCGATGTCGTATCCCGGAATCGAGCGAGGCACCGATCCGGTGGCCACGATGACCGACCTTGCCTCGATCCGCTGCTGCGAGCCGTCCGCTCCCACCACGTCGACAATTCCCGGTGCCGCCAGGCGGCCCTCGCCCTGCACCACCTCGACCTTGCGCTGCTTCATGAGGCCGGAGAGACCGGTGTGGAGCTGATCGACGACACCGTTCTTGCGCTCGAGAGCCTTGCTCCAGTCCAGTACCGGCTCTGATGTCTTCACTCCGAAGTCCGCGGCGGCGGCCACCTCGGTGAACACCTCGGCCGTGTGCAAGAACGCCTTGGCCGGGATGCAGCCCCTATGCAGGCACGTGCCTCCGACCTTGTCCTTCTCGACGAGGGTGACCGAAAGCCCGAAATTGTGGGCGTAGAGAGCAGCCGCATAGCCACCGGGGCCGCCGCCGATAATCGCCACGTCCTGCACGAATCCTCCGGAAGCTCGCCGACCGGTGAGGTTAGCCGAGGGGGGATTCCACCCCCGTGGCCGGGTTACCCTGATCCGGCTCGTGCAGACCCGCTATCTCCTCATCGCCTCCCTGGTGACAGCGCTCGTAATCCTGGTCGCCTCGCTCGTGTGGTTGGCGGTGACGCTGGCGTGACCGTCATCCGCACCGAGGACGAACTGGCGCTGGAGGCGCAATGGGACGATGCCCACGATCCCGCAGTCGGAGTGGTGATCCTGTGCCACCCCCACCCACTCGAAGGCGGCACGATGAACGCTCCGCTCATGAGGGCCGTGGCCCAATCGCTCGCCGCCGCCGGCCTCCACGTCCTGCGGTTCAACTTCCGCAGCGTGGGCCAGTCGGAAGGCGAATGGGGTGCGGGCATCGGCGAGGTGGGCGATGTTGCCGCAGCGGTGGAGGCGGCGGGCCTCGCCTTCCCCGAAGAAACCGTTTCTCTGGCCGGTTGGTCCTTTGGCGCCACGACGTCGCTGCGGTGGCAGACCGAGTCCGAATCTACTCACGCATGGGTCGGGATCGCCCCCGGGATCAAGCCCTACAGAGGAACCGATCCGCCGGATACGAACCGGCTTCAGCCCGCCGCCCGCCTTGTCATAGCCGGGGACCGCGACCAGTTCGCTTCGGTCGACGCCATCCGAGACTTCGCCGATCGCATCGGGGCTCGGGTCGAGATCATGCCGGGCTCCGACCACTTCTTCTACTTCCGCGAGGCCAAGGTCGGAGAGATGGTGGCGCAGTTTCTCGGAGGCCGGGCGGCTGCCCCCTAGAGAGGGCGCGCCGCAGGGCGCGGGCCGATCAGCGAGGGCGAAAACCGCGGTTGCGAGCCTCGGCGAGGGTGTCCGGCCCGAAGGTGCTCACCATGTTCTGAGCGACCAAATCTTCAAGCTCGACACGCTCTTCGAGAACGGCGTAGTCCTCGGCGTCATCGCAGTCGTGGACGATCATGTCGTCGCGAGTCCCGACGAAGCGGTGCTCGGGGAAACGGCGCAGCCGGGGACTCACGAGGTGTTCACGCTCACGACGGCGGCGCTGATCTCGGGACTCGGCGACGTGATGAAAACCGTCCCGGTGAGGGTTCCGTCGCTGAACCGCAACGTCCACTCCGCCGCGGTTCCATCGGAGGAGTCGACCACGTAGCCCTTGTTGACCAGACCAACCTGGAAGAACTGGATCGTCGCCGTGATGTCGGCCTGAAGGGTCAGTCGAAACTCGGTCCGGTTGTTGATCTTGTCGACGAGCGTGGTCCCGACGACGGCATTCGCCGGTATGGGGAAGTCGTCAGGGACCGATTCCGGGATCACCCCCTCGCCAAAGACAATCGCCTCGATCGATTCGCTGCCGCCGTCGTCTCCACAGGCGGCCACGACCACAACGAGAGCCAACGCGATGAGGGCAAGGCGACGCCCACCGGCCTCCATACTCATGCCGTGGATGCTAGGAGGCACGGGCCCCCTCAGACGCGGGGAGGCTCACGGTAACCCCCGAAAACGACCTTCATCGAGTCGGCGATCTCGCCCTCGGTGGCCCGGGCCCGGGCCGCATCGACGATGAGGCCCATGAGGTTGGCGTCGCCCGCAGCACCCTCGGTCAACGCCTCGAGTGCCGTGGTGACCGCAGTCTCGTCGCGCCCGGAGCGCACGAAGGCCACCCGGCGGCACTGGGCTTCCTCGACCTCGGTGCCGATACGCAGGATGTCCAACTCGTCCTCGTCGTCGGAGGCAAACTTGTTGACGCCGACGATGACACGTTCCCCGGACCCCAGCGCCTTCTCGAACTCGTAGGCGGAATCGACCAGCGAGCTCTGGAACCAGCCCTCCTCTATGCCCCGCAGCACGCCGTCCAGCATGGAACCCGAGCCCATTCGATCGATCTGGCCGAGGATGTCGAGAACCCGAGCCTCCATCCGGTCGGTCATCTCCTCGACGAACCACGATCCGCCCAGCGGGTCGATGACGTCGCCGGCGCCCGTCTCTTCGGCGATGACCTGCTGGGTACGCAGCGCGATCTCCGCGGCACGCTCCGTCGGGAGGGCGTAGACCTCGTCGAGAGCGTTCGTGTGCAGGCTCTGGGTTCCTCCCAAGACCGCGGCCAGCGCTTCGATGGTGGTCCTGACCACGTTGTTGTCGGGCTGCGGGGCGGCCAGCGACACCCCCGCGGTCTGGGTGTGGAACCTCAGCTTGAGCGACCGCTCGTCCCTTGCCTGATAGCGATCGCGCATCCAGGTGGCCCATATGCGGCGGGCCGCCCTGAACTTGGCTATCTCCTCGAAGAAGTCGATATGAGAGTCGAAGAAGAACGACAGCCGGGGGGTGAATACATCCACGTCGAGACCGCGCCGCACGCCCGCCTCGACGTAGGCGAAGCCGTCGGCGAGCGTAAAGGCGAGTTCCTGCTGTGCGGTCGCCCCAGCCTCGCGGATGTGATACCCGCTGACCGAAATCGTGTTCCACTGGGGCACCTCGGCGGCGCAGAACTCCATCATGTCAACGATGAGCCGCAGATGGGGCTCGGGCGGGAAGATCCACTCCTTCTGAGCGATGTATTCCTTCAGGATGTCGTTCTGCAGGGTCCCCCGCAGCCCGTCCCATTGGACGCCCTGCTCTTCCGCCGCCACGAGGAGGAAGGCGAACAGGATCTGGGCGGGGCCGTTGATCGTCATCGACACCGACACGTCCCCAAGTGGGATGCCGGCGAATAGCTCGGCCATGTCGTCTGCGGTGTCCACCGCCACGCCGCAGTGACCGACCTCACCCAGCGCCATCGGGCTGTCGGAGTCGAGGCCCATGAGCGTGGGCATGTCGAAAGCGACGGACAGGCCGTGCTGACCCTCGTCGAGCAGGTGGCGAAATCGGGCGTTCGTGTCGGAGACACCGGCGAACCCGGCAAACTGGCGGATCGTCCACTGCTTGCCGCGGTACCCGGTGGGGTGTATTCCCCTGGTGTATGGGAAATCGCCGGGGTAGCCGATCTGCTCCGGTGCTTCGACCGCGGGAAACCCCGTCGCCGGCAGGTCCTCGAAGGAGAGCGTCACCCAGCGATCGCGGCGCTTCTCGCCTGCGGCGTACCTCTCTTCCCAGAGTTCCCGGCTCACGCATCTCCTTCCGGCATGGAGACGGTAACCGTCATCCCGCAGTTGGGGCAGGGAACCTCATCGACTCGGCCGACTATGAACGAGAACCCGCAGCTCGAGCACTCGACCCGCGGGGATGGCGGCTCGGGGGCCGGTGGAGGCGGAGGCGCCAGCAACCCGCCATCGTCGGAGGCATCATCGGGGGCATCGTTGGGAGGCGTCTTGACGTCGTTGGCTGTACCGCATGCCGGGCAGGCGTACCGGCCGGGTCCGGGGACATCGAACCCGCGCTGGCACCTTCCGCAGCGGACCATCATGCGGGATCTTCCTCCACCGGGGCCCCTACGGCGCCGATCTCGACGAGGTAGTCCGTCTCGATGGCCATCACCTCGGCGATGTCGAGCGGTTCGATGGAGAGACCTACCTCCGCGGCTCGATGCATCACATATTCGATGCCGTCTCCGGATCCGATGACCGGAGCATGCCCCAGCGCCCGCGGGGCCTCTACCTGGGTGAAGTGGAGGTTCCACTCCAGGATGCGGCGCACGTCGTCGGGGTCGAGCGACAGCAACGCCCGGTCCGACAGCCGGTCGTAGACGAACGAAGCCGCCTCGTGCACCAGGTATTCGGCGTGGTCGGTCACCGGCGACCGGCGCGCCGACTGCAGTAGAAACCCGGCGACGATCACGAGCACGACGGCGAGGAGGACAGCGCCGACTGCAACTGCTCCCATGGTCCAATTGTACCGGGACCGTGCCGGCCCGAACCACGGGCGGCATTGCCCCGAGCGACCTCGACAACGCGGTGGCAACGCTCCAGGCGCAGGGGCAGGCTGACTGGTTCCTCGACAGACAACCTTAGGGTCAAAGGCCGAGACGCTCCGCCAGCACGGCCCGATGGTTGGCCGGCGTCCCGAACAGCAGCTCGTCGGTCTTCGCCCGCTTGAAGTACAGGTGAGCGTCGTGCTCCCAGGTGAAGCCGATGCCGCCGTGCACCTGGATGTTCTCCCCGGCGCAGAAGAAGTACGCCTCGGAGCAGTACGACTTGGCAAGTGGGGCGGCAACGGCGAGATCTTCGTCCCCGCCGGAAGCGGACCACCCGGCGTAGTAGGCCGCCGACTTGGCCGACTCGACTTCGACCAGCATGTCGGCGCACTTGTGCTTGATCGCCTGAAACGAGCCGATCGGGCGACCGAACTGCACCCGAACCTTGGCGTACTCGACCGACATGTCGAGGCACTGCTGGGCGCCTCCGACCTGCTCGAAGGCGAGCGCCACGACCGCCCTGGTCAGGGTCTCCTGCAACGCCACCCAACCGGCACCCGGATCACCAAGGATCGCCGAGGCCGGAACCCGCACGTCGGAGAACTCGATCTCGGCCTGCTTGCGAGTCTGATCCATCGTTTCCAGCCGCCGCCGACCGATCCCGGCTGTGTCTGCAGGAACCAAGACGAGACTGATACCCCCTTCACCCTCGGACCCGTCTTCGGTGCGCGCCACCACGATGAGGGTGTGCGCCGTATGACCGTCGAGCACGAACGACTTCGTGCCGTTCAACACCAGGTCCGACCCGTCGCGCTTTGCCGCCATTTTCACGCCGGTGGCATCCCAGCGCCCGTTGTGCTCGAGGTGGGCCAGGGCCAGCCGAACCTCTCCGGAAGCAACGTCGGGGAGAATCGCCTGTTTCTGCTCCTCGGTGCCGGCGGTTAGCACGAGGTCGGCCCCGAGCACGATCGAAGACAGATACGGCGCCGGGAAGAGCGACCTCCCCATCTCTTCCATCAAGATTGCCTGCTCTATGAAGGAAAACCCTGCTCCCCCGTACTCCTCGGGAATGGCCATCGCTTGCCACCCCAGTACCGCGATCTCCTTCCACACGCCTTCGTCGAACCCCTCTTCGGACTCCATGAGACGCCGCACGACCTCGGAGCCCGCCTTGTCGTCGAGAAAGCGCCTGGCAGTCTCCCGGAGCATCTCCTGCTCTTCGCTGAAGGCGAAGTTCACGCTGTGCCTCCATCTCGGGCCGGATCGCAGCGTAGTGCCGCCCGGCACGACCTCGGCCGGTCGCCTTCAACCGTGGCAGAGTGGCGATTACGCCTAGGCGAGAGGAGCCCCTAGTGGAGTTCGGACTGATGACCGAGCCGCAGCTCGGCATGTCGTACGACACCCTGCTCGAACTGGCCACGTGGGCCGACTCCAACGGGCTCGATGCCTTTGCGCGCTCGGATCACTATTCGTTCATGGACGTCGACGGTCCTCATGCCACCGACGCCTTTGCCACCCTCGGAGGCCTGGCCCGAGAAACATCGAATGTGGAGCTAGTGGTCCTGGTGAGCCCGATCACCTTCCGCCATCCCGGGGTGATCGCCAAGTCGGCGGCGACCATCGACGAGATGTCGGGCGGCAGGTTTCGTCTCGGCCTGGGCACCGGGTGGATGGCGCTGGAGCACGAGAACTTCGGACTGGAGTTCTTCGACCAGGGCGAACGGTTCGAACGGCTCGAGGATGCGCTCGCCTACCTGCATCACGCGTTCGGGCGATCAGAAGGTCCCTATCGGGGCCGGTATTACACGCTCGAGGAGACGGAGGTGAGGCCCCTCCCCACGGGCCCGCTGCCGATCATCGTCGGGGGTCAGGGCCCCAAGCGGACCCCGCGGCTGGCCGGGACCTACGCCGACGAATTCAACATGATGATCAGACCGTCCGAGGAGATGGGGCTCCGGATCGAAAACGCTCGGACGGCGGCCGAGCAAGCGGGCCGCGACCCCGACGCGCTGACCATCAGCATCATGACGGCCGTAATCGCCGGGACCGACAGAGCAAACTTCCAGGAAAACCTGCAACGAATGGCAACCGCCGATCCCTTTGGGCGTTCGGCCGACGACCTGGAGAGGCGATACCGGGAGCGGGGACTTCCTGTAGGCACCGCCGACGAAGTGCAATCGCGAATCGCCGAGCTGGCCGAGGTCGGGTTCGACCGAATCTACGTGCAGCACTTCGGCCCGTACGAAACGGACCTGCTCGACGACGTCTTTGCCGCGCTGCGCGAATAGCGTTTAGCGATTGGCGATTAGCGATTGGCAAGAATCACTCCCCCCTCCGAGGGGGAGTCAAACACCGAAGGCGTTTGGAGGGGGGCCCTCCGACTCCGAGCCCCTGGCCTCGGGGCCATCGGGAAACGACAGAGGGAAACACCTTTTGGTAGGGACGTGGCCACCGATATCCTCGCCCCATGCCCGACCTGCTCGTCGTCGACGATCTGCGCGCCTCGGCCGAGGGAGTGGAGATCCTCAAGGGGGTCTCGCTGACCGTCGCCCGGGGTGAAATCCACGCGCTGATGGGTCCCAATGGATCGGGCAAGTCGACCCTGGCCAACGTCTTGATGGGCCATCCCGACTACAAGGTCACGGGCGGCTCCGTGCTGTTCGACGGCCAGGACGTCACCAAGCTGCTCCCCGAGCAGAGGGGCCGCCTCGGCATGTTCCTCGCCTTCCAGTACCCCGAGGAGATCCCGGGCGTGTCGGTCGTCAACTTTCTGCGGGCGGCCCTGTCCAACCGCACCGGTACCGAATACACGGTGCTGGAGCTCCGGCTCAAGGTCACCGACGCAATGCGCGACCTCGGCATGGACGTCACGTTTGCCGATCGCAATCTCAACGAAGGTTTCTCGGGTGGGGAGCGCAAGCGCAACGAGGTGCTGCAGATGGCGGTGCTGGAGCCGATCCTGGCGATCCTCGATGAAACCGACTCCGGCCTCGACATCGACGCACTCAAGATCGTCGCCGAGGGGGTCGAGCGGCTTTCTGGCCCCGACCGCGGCTTCCTGATAATCACCCACTACCAGCGGATGCTGGACTACATCACGCCCGACGTAGTCCACGTGTTCGTCGACGGCCGCGTCGTCGAGACAGGCGATGCCGATCTCGCCAAGCGGATCGAAGAAGACGGCTACGACGCATTTCGCGTTGGAGCACCATCGTGAGGCTCAAACCCAATGCGCCGGCCGATTGTTGTCCGTTGTCCGTTGTCCGTCCCCCGAACCACGCCTCATGATCGGCCCAACGTGTCGAGTGCCCTCTCCGGCAGTCGCGGCCAGGAGAAACGGAAGACGGAAAACGGAAAACGAGACACCAAAGAGCATCAGATGACGCTCGACACAGCCCGGATACGCGCCGACTTCCCCATCCTCGAGCGCCGGATCAAGGGAAAGCCGCTGGTCTACCTGGACAGCGCATCGACTACCCAGAAGCCGGTCCAAGTGCTCGACGCCGTCGACGAGTACTACCGGGTACACAACGCCAACGTGCATCGGGGGGCGTATGCGCTCGCCGAGGAGGCCACCGAGCTGTACGAGGGCGCCCGGGCCAAGGTGGCGCGGTTCATCGACGCCGGCTCCCCCAGCGAGGTCGTGTTCACCCGGGGTACCACGAGCGCCATCAACTTGGTCGCATACGGTTGGGGGCTCTACAAATTGAAGCCCGGGGACAAGATCGTGCTCACCATGATGGAGCACCACGCCAACGTCGTCCCCTGGCAGCTGATCACCCGCCATACCGGTGCCGAGCTGGTCTACCTACCGATCACCGACGACTACATGGTCGATACCTCGCAGCTCCCCGAGCTGGTCGACGAAACCGTCAAGGTCATCGGGTTCTCCGGTATGTCGAACGTGCTCGGGTCGATAGGTCCGCTGCAGGAGGCGATCGCCGCCGCCGCCGAGGTCGGGGCGATCACGGTGGTGGACGGGGCCCAGCTGATCCCTCACATGCCGACCAGCGTCCGCGACCTCGGAGTCGACTTCGTCGCCTTCGGGGCCCACAAGATGTTGGGGCCGACCGGCATCGGCGCCCTGTGGGGCAGACCCGAGCTGCTCGAGGAGATGGAGCCGGCCGAGGGCGGTGGTGAGATGATCCGCGACGTGCAGCTGTACGAGTCGACCTGGGCCGAGGTCCCTCACAAGTTCGAGGCGGGCACTCCCCCGATCGCTCAGGCAGTCGGGTTCGGTGCCGCCGTCGACTACCTGCAAGACCTCGGCATGGAGAACGTGCGCCGGCACGAGGTCGAGATCACCGGGTATGCACTCGGCCGGCTGGCCGAGATCCCCGACCTGACGGTGTACGGGCCTGAGGACACCGCGGCGCGCGGCGGGGCCGTGTCGTTCACCCTGGCCGACATCCACCCCCACGATCTGTCCACCATCCTCGATCAGCAGGGCATTGCGATCCGGGCAGGCCACCACTGCGCCAAACCCCTCATGCGCGTTCTCGACGTGCCCGCCACCGCCCGGGCCTCGTTCTACGTCTACAACACCATCGAAGAGGTCGATGCCCTGGTCGAGGCACTCCACGGGGCGCGGAGGATCTTCGGTGTCGCTTGAGGAGCTCTACCGCCAGGTCATACTCGACCACTACCGCAATCCGCGGCGCTCCGGCTCGATCGAAAACCCCGATGCCACGGCCGAGGGCTACAACCCGCTGTGCGGCGACGAGGTGACGATCGAGGTCGATCTGGAGGACGGTGTGGTCGCCGACGTCGCGGTGCGAGGGCGAGGCTGTTCGATCAGCCAGGCGTCGGCCTCGATGATGGCCGAGACGATCGTCGGCAAGACGGTGGACGACGTGATCGAGCTGACCCACCAGGTGAAGTCGATGCTCGACATAGAGGAAGGCGACCCGGGCCTCGACCCCGATCGCCCCGGAGCAGTCCTGGGCGATCTGGAGGCCCTCGCCGGGGTCAAGAATTTCCCGGTGCGGATCAAGTGCGCCGACCTGCCATGGACGACGCTGGAGGAAGCACTCTCGAACAGTTAGCCGTTGGCCGTTGGCCATTGGCCCGACGCTCGACCGACGGATTCGGCGTGGGCCAGGATTTGTGCTGCAGCCTCATCCGGCGCCATCGCAGTGATGTCGAGCGTCAGCGTGTTCGGGTGGCCCGGATCGTAGGGCGGACCGGCCGTCGCCAGACGGTGCGGCTCCTCGGGATCGGCGGACTTCATCCTTTTGCGGCGCTCGGATGAGACGATACGACGTGCGATCTCTTCGGGGTCACACAGCAGCCTGACGGGCACCACGATCGCCCCACGCGCCGACGCCAGCCGCTCCAGCCGGGGAACCCAGCCGGTGTCGGTGACGCCGTCGAGGTAGGCGGTGAAGATGAGCTGCCACGAGGGCGGCGTGAACTCCTCGGCGGTTCGAATCACCGCATCGGCCACCTCCCCGACCCTCTCCCATACGCCCTGCGGCAAGGGAGTGATCCCGTCCTGATCGATCAGTCCGAGGATCGGGTTGTTGATCCAGTGGTTGTCGACGACCCGCACCGTCTCACCGTCCGCTTCGAGCAGGTCGCGCAACGCCGTTCCCACGGTGAGCTTCCCCGTCCCGGGAAACCCCGTCAGGAGGAACACACCCGGACGCCTCGACCGGACACCCCCGGCTGGAGACTGGTGACTGGAGACTGGAGACTCCTATTCAGCTATCCCGCCCTCGGTCATCGGGTAGAGGTCGAGGGCACGATCGAGCTCGTCCTCGGGAAGCACCTCCATCTCCAGGGCCACCTCCCGCACTCCCCGACCGGTGGCAAAGGCCTCCTTGGCCACCTCGGCGGCCTTGTCGTACCCGATCTTCGGAGTGAGGGCGGTGATGATGATGATGTTCTTGGAGAGCAGCGCGGCGGCCCGCTCCTCGTTGGCCTCGATGCCCTCGACACACTTCTCCCGGAATGCGTCAGA
This sequence comes from Acidimicrobiia bacterium, assembly GCA_036478235.1. Lineage (GTDB taxonomy): Bacteria > Actinomycetota > Acidimicrobiia > Spongiisociales > UBA11373 > JACZWZ01. The sequence continues at coordinate 119,569 of JAZGDZ010000040.1, forward strand.
GACCGCACCGATCAGCTCCGCCGACTCGAGAAGGTTGTGGGCCAGCACCGGCATCATCACGTTGAGCTCGAAGTTGCCGCTGGCGTTCGACCAGGCGACGGCCGCGTCGTTGCCCACCACCTGGGCGGAAACCTGCATGACCGACTCCGCCATCACCGGGTTGACCTTGCCCGGCATGATCGACGACCCCGGCTGGGTAGCCGGAAGCGCCAACTCGCCGATCGCAGTGCGCGGACCCGAACCAAGCCAACGAATGTCGTTGGCAATCTTGAACAGTGCCGTCGCCACCGTCTTGAGCGCCCCGGATGCAAACACCGCGGCATCCTTGGCGCCCTGGGCCTCGAAGTGATCGTCGGCCTCGCGGAACGCGTAACCGGTTCGCTCGGCGATCTTGGCGATCGTGTCGCCGGCAAAGCCCTCGGGAGCGTTGATGCCGGTACCGACCGCGGTTCCGCCCAGCGCAAGCTCCTCGAGTCCTGGCAGCGTCGCCTCGATCCGCTCGATCCCCTTGCGCACTTGAGCGGCGTACCCGGCGAACTCCTGACCGAGCCGCACCGGGGTCGCATCCATCAGATGGGTTCGCCCCGACTTCACGATCCCGTCGAATTCCGAAGCCTTGGCCTCGAGCGCACCAGCGAGCCGGTCGAGCGCCGGGATCGTCGTCTCCCGCAGAGTGGCCACGGCAGCAACGTGAATCGCGGTAGGGATCACGTCGTTCGAAGACTGGCTGGCGTTGACGTGGTCGTTGGGGTGCACCAGCGTGTCGCCGCGCTTTCCGCCGAGCAGTTCCGTGGCCCGGTTGGCAATCACCTCGTTGGCGTTCATGTTGGAGGAGGTCCCCGACCCCGTCTGAAAGATATCGACCACGAACTGATCGTCGTGCACCCCTTCGATGACTTCCTCGGCGGCGCGGGCGATGGCGTCGGCCTGCTCCTGGGTCATGAGTCCGAGCCCGAAGTTGACGGTTGCGGCACTCCCCTTGATCAGCCCGAGTGCCTCGATCATCCGTCGCTTGAACCGCAGGTCGGAGATCGGGAAGTTGTCCACGGCCCTCTGGGTGGAAGCTCCGTAGTAGGCGTCGTCCGGGACCTGGACCTCGCCCATCGAATCCTTCTCGGTCCTCATGGATGTTCCTTTCAGGCCTCGGCGGTTACCCGCCAAGCGTAGGCAGTCGATCGAGGGCGTCCACCAGGGTCGATAGATAGGTGTCGTACTGGTCGTCGTCCCGGTGGAAGGAATGAGAGGAGTTGGAGATGACCACGTACTCGATCCAGGGCGACTCGGCCAGCCACTCGCCGAACGTGACGGGGAGGATTCCGCCGGCGACCGGGTCCGAGCCGATGATCACCGTCGGTACCTCGAGAGCGTTCGCCTCCTCGAGCACCATCCAGTTCCAGTTCGACTCGGTCGTCGATCTCACGATCTCGGCACTCGAACGGTGCAGCGCCTCCACCTTGGCTGCGACGTCTTCGGGATGCCAGCGAGGATTGGCGGCGGCGATCCGATCGGGGTCGAGGCCCAATTCGTACTCCTCGAGCAGCCAGCCGAGCACCTCCGACATCGGCTCAGGAAGCATCAACGCCGGGTCCTGGAGCACCAGCCCGGCCGTCCACCTCGGCTCCTCGGTTGCCGCCAAGACCGAGATCGTCCCGCCCATCGAGTGCCCCAAGACCGCGTCCCAGCCGGTTCCCAGGGCGAGGACATCGGCGACGTGCTCGGCGAACAAGTAGGAACCCGGCTTGGGGCTGTCACCGTGGCCGCGCAGGTCGGTCGCCACCACCTCCCAGCCGCGCTCTGCGAGATCCGGTCCGACCCGCCACCAACCAGCGGCGTTTGCGGTGATGCCGTGCAGCAGCAGGATGCGACGAGCGCCGCTGCCCCAACCGATCGTGTGTAGCGGAACCGGCACTGGGGCTCCTAAAGCCCGTCGAGGAACGACTCGGAGACGACCGGTTCCTGTGGGGCGCGGTGCTCTTTGATCAGCCGGTCGTACCCCGACTCCTCCAACTCCTCGGCGAGCTCGCTCTCCCCGGACTGGACAATCCGTCCGCCGACCATGACGTGGATCCTGTCGATGCTCAGGTAGCGCAGGATCCGGCTGTAGTGGGTGATCACCAGCACCCCCCGGCCGGGACCGCGCATCGCCTCCACCAACTCGGCGACCTCTCGCACCGCGTCGATGTCGAGTCCGGAGTCGATCTCGTCGAGGATCGCGATCTTCGGCCCCACGGCGCTCAGCTGGAGCATCTCGGAGCGCTTCTTCTCCCCTCCGGACAGGCCCGCGTTCACCGGCCTCTCCAGGAAGCGCTGCATGTCGAGGGCCGACGCCGCGGCGTCCGCCCGCTCCGTGATCTCGGACCCGCCGACCGCCGCCATCTCCTCGAGAAGCTCGCGCAGGGTGACCCCCGGTATGTCCACCGGGTACTGGAAGCCCTCGAAGAGTCCCAGGCCGGCGCGCTCGTCGACGGGGAGTCCCAGCACGTCGGTGCCGTCCACCTCCGCGGAGCCCTCTGCCTCGTATCCGGGCTTGCCCATCAGCACGTGGCACAACGTCGATTTACCGGAGCCGTTCGGACCCATGAGAGCATGAATCTCGCCGAACGGGACCTCCAGGTCGACACCGCGCAGGATGCGGAGATCGCCCAGCCTTGCCTCGAGTCGTTGAACCCGAAGAGCGGCCTTCACCGGTCCGACTCCTCGATCGCCTCTACGGTCACGAAGACGTCGGAGCCGTCCACCTCCACCTCGTACACCCCGACGGGTCTCGTCGCCGGCAGCGATGCCGGCTCGCCGGTGCGGATGTCGAACTCGGAACCGTGGCGCGGGCACTCCACGGCGTCATCGAAGACCTCACCCTCGGCCAGCGACGCCTCGGCATGACTGCAGCGGTCGCCGATCGCAAAGACACCATCTCCCAGACGGAAGAGGGCGATGCTATGACCGGCGACATCCACTCGATGACCTCGACCCTCGGGGAGCTGGTCGATCGTGGCCACACGGCGCCGCTCAATTTTCATGCGACCACTTCGTCGTACTTGGCCATGGCGGCCGCCCGCAGTATCGGCACGAGCTCCTGGCGGGGAAATCGCAGCAGCGCTTCCTGGAAGAACCCGAGCACCTGCAGCCGGTCGGCTCGCGGCTCGGGGAGACCGCGGCTCATCAGGTAGTAACGCTGCTCCTCGTCCAGCGGGCCGACTGCCGAGCCATGACCGCAGCGCACGTCGTTGGCGAGGATCTCCAGGTTGGGAACGGAGTGGGCCTCGGCGTCGTCCGACAGCACGAGGTTGCGGTTGGTCTGGTGAGCGTTGCTGCCCTGCCCTTCGGGCTCGATCCTGATCAGCCCGGTGAAAACCGACCTGGCATCGCCGGCGACCGCACCCTTCAAGAACATCTCGGACGTCGTGTCGGGGCCCTGGTGATTCATGAAGTAGCGGTAGTCGAGCGTTTGCTCGGCATCACCGAAATAGACACCGAGAATCCTCGCACCGGAACCCCTTCCGGCGAGGTCGACGGTGAGGTGCAGCCGGGAGAAGGCCCCGCCGAGACCGGCCTCGGCGAGTTCGACGAAACCATCACGCCCGGCTCCCAGGTGATGTCTGCCGACGGCGACCGTTGCATCGCCCCAGGTCTGGACGACGGTCACCGACACCCGTGCAGCCCGGCCGGCGACCACGGCGATGTCGGGGAGGACCAGCGCGGCTAGATCGTCGGCCGATCGCTGCTCGACCACCACGGAGAGCGCCGAAGCCTCGGCAGCAGATACCAGAAGCCGGGGAACGCTCACCGAGTCCGGTGTGGCAACCTCCATCGACACGAACAGGGGCTGTTCGACCACGTCTCCCTTCGCCGCAAATGCCACAACGCCCGAGCCGCCAAAGGCGGCGGCGGCGGCGGCGAACCGATCCGCAGGCGCCCTCAACTCGAATGCCTCGGCCTCGCCTGCCTCCGCCAGCAGTGCGAGGTTCGGCCCCGCGATTCCGGTCACATGACCATCCACGATGTCGGCTCGGCCCGCCAGGTCGCCGAACGCGGACTCGACTGCGCTCGGAGTCGCAACCGCTCCCGGGGCCTCGGGGATGGCGAACTGCGACGGCTCCTCGGGGATCTCCACGTACCGCCAATCCTCCTGAGAAGGATCCGGCATCGGCATCGATTCGAACGCCGAATACGCCTCCTCTGCCGCTCGGCGCAAGGGTGAGGGCAGGCCGCCGGTCAGCAGTCGGTGGGTGAATTGATCGAGTGCGAGCACGGTGTCGGGTATCCGTCGATTTGGCTTGCGGGACTCTATTGACGGGGGTGGTGCTATCCAACACCCAGCAGTTCGCAGGCCCGGGCGAATACCGAGTCGAACATGGCCTCGGTGAGCCGGCCCGTGAACGTGTTCTGCTGGCTGGGGTGATAGCAGCCGATCAGGACGGCGCCCGACGTGGCCGACTCGGACCCGTGACCGAAGCGGGGCCGGGGACGGATCACCGTCACACCCCGAGACTCCAGGGCGCGATGCATTGCCGCCCACGCAAACCCTCCGAGACAGACGATGACCTCCACTCGCTCCAACAGCGCCAGCTCCCTGTCCAGCCAGGGGGAGCAGCGGTCCCGCTCCGCCGAAGTCGGCCTGTTGTCGGGCGGGGCGCAGCGGACCGGGGCCGTGATCCAGGCGTCGCTGAGCCGCATCCCGTCGTCGCGGGCCTCCGACTCGGGCTGCGAGGCGAAGCCCGCCCGATGCAGCGCCCTGTACAGCCAATCCCCGGACCGGTCGCCGGTGAACATTCGGCCCGTCCGGTTGGCCCCGTGGGCCGCCGGGGCCAGCCCGACGACGAGCAGCCGGGCCTCGGGGTCGCCGAATCCGGGGACCGGCCTCCCCCAGTATTCCTCGTCCGAATAGGAGGCCCGCTTCTCGCAAGCCACCCGCTCCCGCCACTCCACGAGCCGCGGGCACTTGCGGCACCCGTAGATCTCGTCGGCGAGCAGCTCGAGGCGGGACACGACCCGACCCTAGAGGTGCGACGCACCACTAGGCCTGTGGAGTACTCGACCAAAGACTTGTGGACAACTCTCCACAGGCGGTGCACAGAACACCCGAATAGCCCTTGGCCCAGGGGTTTGATGGCGTCCGCGTTCTCCACAGGAGCTGTGGACACCCTTTGCGGCGAACCTGACCCGGGTGATACGGTGCTCGCCCGCCACCGGGACGAAAGGGGGTGCGCGGGTGGTCAAGCGCTTGCGGGATGCTCCACCGCTGTCCGACAGCGTCGGCCTGTATCTCGACTCGGTGGCCGAGCACGGATTGCTGACCGCCGAGGACGAGGTTCGCCTCGCCAGGGCCATGGAAGCGGGCCACAAGGCGCAGCGGAAGCTCGACGACAGCGGACGCCTCACCCCGACCGAACGCGCCAAGCTCTTCAGGGCGATCCATCAGGCCGACGAGGCCAAGGCGGATTTCATCCGTTCGAACCTCCGGCTCGTGATCTCCATCGCCAAGCGATACTCGGGGCGCGGCCTCGACCTGCTCGACCTCGTCCAGGAGGGCAACCTCGGCCTGATCAGAGCGGTCGAGAAGTTCGACTGGCGCAAAGGCTTCAAGTTCTCCACCTATGCGACGTGGTGGATCCGCCAGGCGATCACCCGGGGCCTGGGCAACCAGGGCCGCACGATCAGGCTTCCGGTGCACATGGTCGACGTAGTTCGCACCGTTCAGGAGACCGCGCTGACGCTGGCCGAGAAGCTGCGCCGCCGACCCACCTTCGAGGAGATCTCCCGCGCCAGCGGATTGGACGCGGAACGGGTGGAGTTGGCACTCACGGCGCCGGCGGACACGGTCTCACTGGACAGGCCGGTCGGCTTTGAAGGCGACGCACACCTCGGCGACTTCGTCGAAGACGCCGACGCCCCCGACCCGTTCGACTTGGCCGCCGAGGCGTCCGCCCGCCGCCACCTGGAGCAGGCGATGTGCCTGCTCGATGACCGTGAGCGCGAGATCATCATCCTCCGCTACGGCCTCGACGGCACCAGCCCGCGGACCCTGTCGGACGTGGGGGACCGCTTCGATCTGACGCGGGAACGGATTCGCCAGATCGAGGGTCGAGCATTGGCCAAGCTACGGCACCCGTCGTGCGGGTTCGATCTGGAGAGTCTTCTCTGACGGCAGAGCCGTCAGAGGTTATCCGTTATCCGTTATCGGTTATCCGTTGTCCGTCTGGACGAGGATTGCGCCTACGGGGAACGGACAACTCGAGCACACCCCAGGGGCCGATGTCGGTCAAACGCGTCACAACGCCGCAGCAGGACGCCCGCTGAGAACGGACAACGGCTCCGCAGGAGCCTCTCAGAGTTCGAACAACCGCGGCGTCGTCCCCTCCAGCCCGCGCAGGAAGTCGTAGTCGACCTCGACGCAACCGATCCCTCGATCCGCCGCCAGGATCCCTCGCCTGGGGTGTGATCGACTGGGCGGCGAGAATTCCCCGCACCGGAGCCAACGCCGAGTCCTTGTTGAGGAACTCCAGGTATCTGGTTAGCTGCTCGACCCCGGTCAACTCCCCTTTCCTCTTGATCTCGACGGCGACCACCTGGCCCCCCGAGTCCCGGCACAGCAGGTCGACGGGTCCGAGGTCGGTCATGTACTCGCGTTCGAGCATCTCCAGACCCTCCTCGATCGTCGCCGGGCGCTCGGCCAGGAGCGCCTGAAGGGTCTTCTCCACCCCATCCTTGGAAAGCCCCGGATCGTCGCCCAGATCGTGGGTGATGTCGGACAACACCTCTTCCACGTGGATGGTGAGGGTCTCGCCTTTCTGGTTGGTCACCACCCACTCGTGTTCGGACTCGACGAGGTGGTTGGGGGCGTTCATCCAATTGAAAGCACTTTAAGTATACAATGGTTCTCGACGGCCAACCGGGGAAGGAGGCAACGGATGAAGGTGGCCCTGTACCTCAGGATCTCGACCGAGGGCGAGGACGCCCACTCACTCGATAACCACGAGAAGGACCTACGTGCCTGGGCGGCCGAGGAGGGCTGGACGGTCGTCGAGTCCTACCGCGAGCAGAAGTCGGCCAAGCTCGGCTCGGAGCGACTCGTCCTCGAGGCGGCGGTGCAGGACGCCGAGGCGGGTAACTACGAGGGACTGCTGGTGTGGGCGGTCGACCGGTTCGGCCGGGGGCTCGACTCGGCGACGGCGTGGGTCCGGTTGCAACAGGCCGAGGTGGACGTCTACGACCGATCCGAGAAGCGCCCACTGACCGAGGTCGAGTTCGCCGGTGCACTGTTCGCCTCCATCAGCGAGCGGAAGAAGAGCACGACACGGATGCGCCTCGGCCGGCAGGCCAAGGCTGAGGCCGGAAGGTGGCCGGGTGGGCACTTCCCGTTCGGCGTCGTGACCGACGACGACAACGTGCTCATCGAGAATCCGTCCCAGGCCGACGAGCTGCGGTCGATGGCGCAGGCCATCCTCACGGGACAATCGCCCGCACAGGTGGCGGGCGACCTCGATGCGCGAGGCGTCCGGTCGTCCACACGAGGAGGCCGCTGGTCGCCGGGCCGGGTCCGGCGCCTCCTCCGGCAGCCTCGGCTCAGCGAGGGGTACACGGAGTTTTGGGACGTGCGCCTCCCCCATCCGGTCATCCTCGACCCCGGACTGCACCAGCGCGTGCTCGACCGGCTGGACGCCAACCGGTTGAAGTTCACCCGTGTCCGGACCGGACCCAACCCGTATCCGCTGACCGGCCGGATCACCGATCCCGAGGGTCATCCCTGGACCGGACTCCCTCGTCGCTACAAGGGCAGGGTCATCCGGTACTACCGGTGCTCCCACTACCTGACGGACCCGGCGTGCGGCTGGCGGACGGCGCGGCTCATCCGGGCCGAGGAGGTCGAGGACGCCGTGTGGGACCAGCTGATGTACGTCCTGGGCGGAGGCAGCGCCGATGACCGGCCGCCGGGCGAGCGACGGTTCGCCCACTTGCACGAGGCGATCGTCGCCGAGATGACGAAGGTCGAGGCTCCCTCGGACCAGACGGTCAAGGCCAAGGCGAAGGAGGTCCGGCGCCTCGAGGACGCACTGGCCGACGCGGACGTCGAGCGCCGGGTGTCGGACGACCCGGGCCGGGTGAGCAAGGCGGACAGGAAGCTCGAACAGCGGCTGGCGAACGCACGGCAGAAGCTGCGCGACCTGGAGGCGCTGAAGGCGATGGCCGACGAGGAACGATCCGTCTGGGAGGCGGTCGAGGAAGCGGCCCAGCGGGTCACCGCCCTCCGGGACGAGACCGACCCGGTGGCAAGGGGTCGCGTGTTCGCCGAGCTGGACATCAGCGTCCGACTTGATGAGCCCACGGTCTGGGAGGGGGCCGACTACGACGAGGGCCGGTATGGCATCCGGCTGAACGGCCGACTGGGCGAGGTCCCGTGGGAGTCGATGCGGCGGGGCTGACCCTTACTTCCGCGTTCTGGGACCCTCTCCGTAGTTACGGAGTCACCGAGTACGTTTCGCACCGGTCCAGACACCGGTGCAGCCAACTCGCAAGTCCAAGGAGCTCGAGTACCGCCGCCTCTTCCTGATCCGGCTCCCAGTCGTCGTCGTGTGAACGTGGGTTGCGGATACCGTGAATCGCGCCCTGCATCAGGAACCGCAGCCCTTCGTGCTCGTCCTTCTCCGACGTCGTGGTCAGGTCGGTCATTTGGAGCTGCTGATCGGGGGGATCTCTGAATGCCGAGCCCATCAGACCCTTGCCGTCCGCGGTGCTGTGGGTCAGCCTCTTCACCCTGTTGTTCACGCTCTGGAACGCCTTCCTAACGGCTTCCGTCCGAAGGCCACTCGTGAACGCCAGGCGGCTACTGCGCACGACCCGGTCGTGGAGGTCGCGAGCGGCAAACTTCTGCGCAGGTGTAACCGGAAGGGAAGTTGTGGAGGTCGTTGCACCCGTTATCGCACTCGGTGGCGGAGCACCAGCCTCGGAAGATCCGGCGGCGATTGCTCGGACCAGCGAGCCAACCTCGATGAGAGTCGCGTCGTCCACGCCATACCGCTCGAGGGGAATGCCGTGCTGATTCGCGAGCACATAGAGCGCATGGCGCCGCGACATCAGATGATGATCATTGATCAGTCGCGTGACACGGTTCGTCAGATTCTGAGCGCTCCAACTCATCTTTCGCTTGAGGGCGGCCCGGACAGCGGTGTCGTCAGCCACCTCTGGCCTTCTTTGCCGCATTGACCGCGTTGCGAACGGAGGAGGGCGGCGCGTTGAGTATCTGAGAAATCCGAGGATTCTCGAACCCGGCCTCCGACATCTCGACCGCAAGCTGTGCCTGTGTCTCGACGTCTCGAGCCAGCGCTATAGCGAGCAGCCTGGTGGTGTCAAGCTGTAGCTCGATGAGTCTCTCCAGCTGTTCTTCCATTCTCTTCTCGGTCATCTGTATGCCTATCCCTTCTTCGCCCTCGCCAAGGTCACGTTCACCGTGTTCGGGGTCGTGCCCAGAAGCGTTGCGATCCTCGACCGCGAGATACCCGCTCGCCTTAGCTCCCGTATGGCATCCGCCTGCGTCGGAACCTGCAATCGAACGAGCACCGCCAGCAGCCGCGCGATGTCATCCCCGTACTGGTCATTGTTGGTCATTACTCATCCCTTCGCGATCATCTGCGACACCGCCTGGACGGATTTCCCGAGGATCGCCCCAATCTCCGCTTGCGTCAGCCCAGCGTCAGAGAGCAACTTGTCGATCGAGCGAGGACGCGGCCGCGCAAGCTCCGCATCCTCGATCAGAACTCGGTGCGTTTGGAGCGCCACAAGCGCGGACAGCTTGGCGTCCATCGACTTGAGCAGCGCCCCGGTCTCTTCGTTCATCACTTGAACTCCCTAGGTTGAATTGATGAAGCGGCGCATCTTAGCTCCAGAATCCCACAATCACAAGGCCAGTGCGCTTATCTGTTCACTGGCCGCAGGCGTGATTCAAGGTGTGCCGATCGCCTGGTCGGTCTGATGTCACTAAAACACCAGCTCACAGCGCTATCAAGGACATGAGCGCGGTTTAACAGCGGCAGGCGCTTTCAGAGCAGAAAGGCCAAGCTTTAGCGAACGCATGTACCCTCCACTACATCCGGCCCGTTCAGCGAGGCCCGAACCCGCTGACCCAGACCGAAGGAGCACCCCTTGTGATCGTAGGAGGGCCCCCGTGCACCAGACACGGGGGCCTCAGGTCTTGCGTCGTTCAGGAATCAGGACTGTTCATCGTTCCCACCTGTGAGAGCCCCATGATTCGTGCGACCTCAACGGCGGAGGACCGCTGGTGCTTCACCGAGGAAGGTGGGTGGGACCCATGCTGATGGGTAGGGTCGCGGCATGGGTGAACTCCGTTACCCAACTCACCGGGAGTGAATTGTGGCGGCGTTGTGGTACGTCAAATCGACGGTGCTCTTGTTGTGGCTCGCCGTTCGCCCTTTGGGAAAGGTGCTGCCTTCGCTTGCGGAGATCCCCTTGACCGCGGCCATCTATTTCGGGTTGTGGCGGAATACTTTCTCGGGGTCGACCCCAACGGTGGAGTGGCAGCGCGACCTGTTCGATTGGATGCACGACCACCGTTGGGAGGTTGTGCTGGGAACTGCTGTGGTCCTCATTCTTATCGTCGCGCTTCGTAAGGAGTTCAAATTCAATCCGCCTTTCGGCGTTGCCCTGAAAGTACTTTCCCCCGAAGTGACTTCGAGACTCTATGGCTCGCGAGTCATGGTGCGAATCGAGGTCACAACGCGGAGAAGCGGCAGATTCCGCGCCTATCTCGCCGACACGGATGGCGGACGGGCCTCAACGTCGCGGATTCCCTTGGAGTGGACGAATGAGGACGCTCCCGAAATTGACCTGATTCCGCATCAGCCCCAACAGATAACGGTGGGGCGATTGGACTACTGGACAAAGGATGATGAGTTGAGCGAATTCCAATTGGTTCCCAGAAGTCCCGGCCTGGACCGCCACCCCATTATCGCGGTAGACGGTGTTGATCCCTTCAACGTTCGGGTCGATGTGGTGGACGTCAAGACATTCCAGTCGGGCACCGTGTGCACCCGTGTGTGGGTCGAAACTCTCGGTGACCGCCATTTCGTCCCCCGCTCGGAGGAGATTCCCGAGTTTGCTGGTTCTTGATGAGTTCCTGGTAAGTGTCAGGGTCCGACACCGGCCCGTTCGGGGCCCTGTTCGACCGGTTCGATCCCGATATGCGGCCCTCAGGATGACCCGAGACAGGTTTGCGACCTCATCCCGTATGGATTCGACCCGGGAATAGCCCTAGTGAGACAGGAGGGCCCCCGGCACACTACGACGAACACCGGGAGCCTCCTGCATCGGGACGGGATCCCGTGGGGTCGACACGAACCTCACGAGGACCCATGCAAGATCTTCCTACGGCTCGACCAAGGGCCCTCCTTCGGTGAGCGAACTGACGTCGTCCGGAACGAGCACATCGAGGTCGTCGATTGCCTTCTCGACCGTCAGGGTCGATCCGACGTCGGCCAGTGCCAGCGCGGCGACGCACCGCCAGAAGTGCCTCACGGCGGGCGGCGAGTCGTTGTCGAAGGACTGCCCGGTGTCCAGGTTTCCTATCTCGCCCTCGAAGGAAAGCAGCTCGGCGAGGTCCACGACGTCGGGGGCGCTGCGCAGCTTGACGGCCGTGCCCGGCGTCGAGAGGGCCAAGAGCAGCGACTCGGCGACGTCGAGGAGCTGTGCGTCGCACTGGAAGGATGCCAGGTCGCGCCAGGCCACCATGATGTGACCCAGGCCCAGCCGTTCCTCGTCGGTGAGGGTGACCGTGTGGTTCATTTGGTGCTTACCTCACCCTCGCTCAGTGTGATCGTGGTCTCCGACTCGGCCGGACGTTCCTGCTCGGCCTCCTCTAGGTATTCCTCGAACAGCGTCAGCAGCTTCCTGATGAACGCCGTGAACATGCGCCGTTCGTCTGCGGCGGTCACGTGTCTACGTGGGGGGTCAGGAGGTACACCCGATCGTCCAGCACGTCGTTGATGATCGTCAGCTCCCCGGCGTTGACGTGCGCCTCGATCTTGGCCTCGATGATGCGCTCCGTGGCGCCGCACCCGTCGGCCATGAGATCGGGGATTCGCTTCTCCCCGCCCCACTGGTTCCGGATGATCAGCTCTTTGGGACGTCCTCGCTCGTCACGAGGTACGACCCAGTCGCCGGTCACCACCGTCGTCTTACTGTCGTTCATTCCTGTTCCTCCTTCAGTCGTCACAGGCCTCGACCGCCGCTAGTCACCAACGCCTCATATCCGCCGGCCTTCTCAATGACCTCAGCGGCGTAGGCCATGAAGGTCCCGGGATCGACGTCGTCGTAGAAGCCTTCCATTCGGCCGTCTTCCCACGAGTCCTTCATGGCGCTTTGCCAAGTGCCTAGGTCCTCGAAGGCCTGTCCCTTCGCCAGGGACTTCACGTCGAGGTCGACGTAGACCCGCAGCTCAGATCGGACCACCTCGTGCCACTCCGGTTCCTCGTAGAGGTGGGGCTTGCAGTGACCCACGTCGGGATCGACCAGCCGCCTGCACGAGCCACCGGCCCGTGTCTTACTGCCACAGAGAACGCGTTCCTTCTTGGCGGTGTCGTACTGTGAGGACCGGTCTTCGGCTCTGACCTCGACGGCGACGACCTTCGTCAGGTCGTAGTCGGAGGTCGGCAACCCGTCGGCGCGCGTCATCTCGATCTTGGTGAAGCGACCGTCGTCGTCCCGCTCGATGCTGTGCGACGTGACGATCGGGTCGTCGTAGTTCGTGTTGTCGTAGCGGACCCACAGGCAGTACCGCTCGGGCAGTGCGTCGTCGCCGAGGTCGGGCGTGACGTTGACCGTCTCGATGATGTCGGTGTCGGTGTCTGTGTTCATGGTGTGTTCCTTTCTGATGTTGTCGTTCCGACTCCCGGGTTCCCCCAGCACATCTGGGACTGAACACGGACCCTGTGGGCGAACCCACGACCGGGGTCACCCGGTGGTCGGAATCCTCTGGTCGAAATTGTTTCAGGCCGTCTTGGGATAGTCGACGACTTTCTTGGGAAAACGAGCGGGACCCTGAGCGGACCTCTGTCGAGGTCCTAGTCCTCGACGGTTGGTTACCCGTGATCGGGTCGAAACCTCGTCTCGGGGCGGGCTGTCGACCGCTCGCCCGCCGTTTCCGCCCGCCGGGTAGACCGGTTCGGTCCCGCCTACGGCGGCAAACGGTCGTTCACGTGTCGGGCTCCGAATCCGCTCGTCTGGACTCATGTGCACCCAGGCAGGCAGGAGAAGGAGTTCACCCTCTGCCCAGGGCCGGAGCCCGACGCGTGATCTGATCCGACCGCCGGATCCCAGAAGGAGGAGCGCGCGTGATGTGCTCCGACGGTCGGAAACCTGTGACCGACGCCGGTCCCGGAGGACGGGGACTCGTGTCTGCTACTCCTCCCGGGAGAGAGGAGCGACCTGCTGACGAAGCGAGTCGCTAGGAGGAAGCAGAACCGCAAAGTGCATGACCACCTCCTACGCCGCCGTCCGGTATTGACCCGGCGTCGGTGAATCTAGATTGTCAGTGTGCCTGTGGCTGGCCTACGAGGCCGCCATCTGCAACGTCTTGTATGAATCGTCGCCCGCACCTATGGGCCTCGCGTCCATACGCGAAAACGCAATCAGCGCCGTCTGGTTCAGTTCGGCATATCGTTCCTGAAGGCGTCTGACCGTGAACCCCTCGACGTCACGGATGGCGTAGTTCTGCAAATCCCCGAACAAGATCGGAAGATTCGACGCTGCCACGGGAGCCATTTCGGCATCTACGAAAAGCGGATAGCCGAGCAGCGATTTGGGTCGCCGCTGACCGGCCACGCCCTCGTCGGTACCGAACAGCAGGGGCCTCTCGTCGAGGTCCTTCACCAGTCGGAGCTGCTTGACCGCGTCGGGTGAGACCACCCACACCGCGTCGTCCAGGAAGGCATCATCGAGCGAGGCCTCCATGCCCACCAGGTCGTCGTAAATGAACGACGTCGTCTGGCCGGTCGTGGTGGTGACTCCGACCGTTGCGTTGGTGATGATCCCCTCCGGCTGCGCCGACCCGGTCCCCGTGATCAGGAAGGGCGCCTGAACCCTGCCGATGCGTTCGCCCAACCTTGCGGCGAGCCAGGTGTCCAGCGAAACCCCGGTGTCCTGGAGCAGCTGGTTGGAGACACGGATCATCTTGGATGACCACGTGAACGCCTTCAGGACCGTCTGCCCGAAGGCGACGTCCTGCTCGGCCGCGGCGGTGTTCTCCGCCAGCAGCTCGCCCGTATTTCCAACGTCCGAACTGTTCGGGTAGGGGAGGTCGTTGCCGGTCGCCGTCGGGATGAACTCGATGCCCGATGCCCGGCGCAGCCCGCCGAACTTCTTCTGGGCCGTCTTGATCTTCGCGACGAACCCCTCCGGGACGGTGAACCCGCCCTCGCTACCGACGCCCACTCCCTGGGCGCGGGATTCGTTCTGGACCCACCGATCCTCGAGCAGGGCACGGTGATCCGACGGCATGCGCTCCATGCCGAACCGGACGTAGGTCTCGAATGCCTTCTCGTACTCCACGTCGTCGGCGCTCAACGTCTCGGGCTGCGAGTGCGGCTCGATCTTGAGCGGGTCGAGCTGGCGGCTGGCTAGCTCCTTGTTGACCAGACCCTCGATGTCCTTGGCTGCGGCGATGATGTTGTCCGCGGACATGCCGGTCAGGTCGAAGTCCTTTGTCTTCCTCATTCGATTCGTCATGTCGTAATCCTCTGTGGTGTGTAGGCGCGCGTGGTGATGACACGGCCTAGTGCTTGTGTCGGGTGGGGAGGAGGAGGGTGCGTTCTACGCGGCCCCGATATTCCCGAGGTTCCCGGCTTGGTTCGCTAGCGGGTGCAGGCTGTGCGGCCCGCCGCGTTGTCTCGACGGTGGAGGGAGGGTGACCCCCTCCTCGTTTCCTGGTCAGGTGCAGATCGTGCGGCCCGACCACGGGATCGGTGGGTGCGGGCTACGCGGCCCATCCGAGTCCAGTCGAACAATACCAGGCGAAAGCGGCCCCAAAACCCGGTCGGCGGTTGCGGCCGGTCGGGTGCCGGTTGCGTCACGTTGGGCGGCGGTCTGGCCCGGTCTCGTGAGGATCCAGGGCGGAAAATCGCGGAAAATCTCAGCTCCCAGTTTCGGGTGAATCGAATCGGCCAGGGGGAGGTCGATCGGAGGGGCCAGCAAAATCGGGGTGCAAAGTCGGAAACAGACTGGAAACATCATCGAGAAACTGCCATCACTGCGTAGGTATTCGAGGAGCCACCAGATGGGGAACTTTCGTCGCAGGCCCGATCGGCTCCCGGTCGGCCGCCCCGGTCCCCAGTAGCGTGTCGACGTGGATGCAACCGAGTTTGCCATCAGGTGGGTTGGGTTGTTGGTCGGTGCGCCCCTTGGGTTGCTGTTCATGTGGATGTTGCTCTCGCTCCCCTGGACGGAGAACCAGCGGTTCCCTGTCTGGTCTTTCAGGAAACTGCGGACCGCGATCAAAGAGAACCGTCGACGTGACTCCTTTTCCGCGTTCGGGAGACTGCTCGTCGATCTGATCGTCCTGCTCCTGACCGTCCTATGGACCCTTCTGTTGGTATTTGCTGTCGTCGCGTTTGTGTGGTTCATAGTGAACCAAGTGATCGTCACCCACGGCTTCACTAGACAAGCGCCACGCGGCTTCTAGGGCCGTTGAGTCTGACCTCCCCTCCCCGATCTTCGACGTCCCGTTCCGTCCGGTCCGGCCTCCCCTGGTTTCCGGCCCGCCCTGTCTCCTTCCTGACCTCCAGAGGGCGCGCCCCTGTTTCGCACCGAGCGGAAACTGCGGGCGGCGCCCGTATAGGCTCTATCTCTCTATCTCTCTATACCAGTATGTGTGTCACACATCTAGACCTTGCGGCGAGGGTTCACCCCAGATACCCCAGATACACGTCAAAGTATCTGGGGTAGGTTTACCCCTGTCGTGTCGAGCCGACCAGCCGTGGATTACTCAAGGTTCATTCAACCAGTTGAGGGGCTTGTAAGCGCCGCCGTCGGCGTGAATCGCCACGCAGCCGTCGGCCTTGATCATCAGGAGCCGAACGGCCGACGGAAGGTGAGCCGAAAGCCTTCCCGAGTAGTCGACCGAGCAGCGAGCCACGACGAGGCGCATGGGCGGCGAGCGTAGCGAATTAGCAGTTGGCGATTAGCCATTAGCCGTTGGCAAGAATCACTCCCCCACTACCGTCTCGTATGTGAACGTCGATGTCGCCGTTATCCCTTGCGCCGGTGCCGGTACCCGCATGCGCCCTGCCACCCGGGCCCTTCCCAAGCCGCTGCTCCCCGTAGTCGATCGGCCTGTGATCCAGTACGTGGTCGAGGAGGCGGTGGCCGCAAGCATCTCGGAGATCATCCTGGTGGTCGACAAGCGTCCCGGGGACCCGGTCATGGCCCACTTCGTCGAACCTCCCGCGCTCGACGGGCTGGAGGAGGTCGTCTTCACCCGGGTCCTGCAGCCGGAACCGCGCGGTCTGGGCGACGCCGTGCTCCGTGCATCCGAGGCCGTAGGCGACCGGCCCTTCCTCTGCATGCTCTCCGACATGTTTCCGCGGCCGGGTCGCTCATACGCCCGCCGTCTGGTCGAAGCGTTCGACGGTCGAACCGTGCTCGCGGTGCAGCCGGTGCCGGATGAGTACCTGCTCAGGTGGGGCTTCGTCGCCACCGGCGGCGATCCTCATGACGGAATCGTCGAGGTGACGGGCGCGGTCGAGAAGCCGGGACCAGATGCTCCGTCCAATCTGGGTCTGACGGGGCGATATGTGCTCACCGCGGAGATCTTCGAGTTGCTGGCATCCCAGGATCCGGGCCACGGCGGTGAGATCCAGCTCACCGATGCGATCGACGCCGTGGCCCGGGCCCGAGGGGCCACCGGCCTGATCGTCGGCGACGACCTGTTCGACACCGGGATCCCGGCCGGGGTTCTCGAAGCAACCGCGGCGGTGGGCTTGGCGCGGCCCGACCTGGCGAGCGGCTTCCGAGAGGTTCTGAGCCGAATGCTGGACGAGCCGGGGGGTTAGGTGTCAGGTGTCGGGTGTCAGACATCAGACATCAGACATCAGACATCAGACATCAGACATCAGACATCAGACATCAGACATCAGACATCAGACATCGAAAAGGATCCCATTCTGAAGTCTGAAATCTGAGATCTGCATTCTGAAATCTGGTTGTCGAGATGAGTGACATGTGTCGCTCAGCGGGCTCCTAGAGAAGTAGGTTCGGGCCATGAGCACAGTGCGTCCGTACGAGCCGGGCGACCTCCAGGCTTGCCGCGATCTGTGGGTCGAGTTGACCGAGCACCATCGCCTGATCTACGGAGTCGACTCGATCGGCGGAGACGACCCGGGGAGCCAGTTCGACGACCACCTGGCCGCCGTGGGCCCGACCCGCCTGTGGGTTGCAGAACACGACGGAGCGGTCGTGGGCCTCACCGGACTCATCGTCGACGGCACCTCCGCCGAGGTGGAGCCGGTCGTCGTGAGCAAAGCGGCCAGGGGACGCGGATTCGGCGTCGCCCTCGTCGAGAGGGTCGTTGCCGAGGCCCGGACACTCGGAATCGAGCTCCTCTCGGTGCGCCCGGTGGCCCGCAACACTTCGGCGCTGCGCTTCTTCCACGACGCCGGGTTCGATGTGCTCGGTCACATCGAGGCCTTCATGGACCTGAACGGCGAACGTGACTGGGTGCCTGGAGAGACGATCGCGGGGCGAGAGTTCAGGGTGTAGTCACCAGACATCAGACATCAGACATCAGACATCGGACATCGGACATCGGACATCGGACATCGAGAGCGTGTCAGATCTGGAATCTGAGATCTGAAATCTGAGATCTGACGACTCGACCGCGTGCAGGCGAAGAGAAAAGTAGGCTCGTTGGCGGCCGACAACGAGACGACGCCTGGAACTGAAGACTGGTTCGGTGGGCTTCAGCCCACCGAACCTACCATCTGCAGTTCGACCAGACGGTTCAGCTCGACGGCATACTCCATGGGGAGTTCCTTGACGATGGGCTCGATGAACCCGGCCACGATCATCGCCGTCGCCTCCTCCTCGGAGAGGCCCCGGCTCCTCAGGTAGAAGAGCTGGTTGTCGCCCACCTTGGAGATCGTGGCTTCATGCCCGATCTGGGCATTGGCCTCTTCGATCTCCATGTATGGATAGGTGTCGGACCGGCTGTCCTCGTCGAGGATGAGAGCATCGCAGCGAACGAACGACTTGACGTTTTCGGCGCCGTTCTCCACTCGGATGAGCCCGCGATACCCGGCCCGTCCTCCGTCCTTGGAGATCGACTTCGAGGTGATCAGCGACGTCGTGTTGGGGGCGGCATGGACGATCTTGGCACCGGCGTCCTGGTGCATGCCCTCGCCGGCGAAGGCGATCGAGAGCACCTCGCCGTGGGCTCCCTCCTCCATCAGCCAGACAGCGGGGTACTTCATCGTCAGCTTCGAGCCGAGGTTGCCGTCCACCCACTCCATCGTGGCGTTGCGGTAGGCAGCGGCACGCTTGGTCACCAGGTTGTACACGTTGTTCGACCAGTTCTGAATCGTGGTGTACCGGCACCGGCCACCCTCTTTGACCACGATCTCGACCACAGCCGAGTGCAGCGAGTCGCTCGAGTAGACGGGTGCGGAGCACCCCTCGACGTAGTGCACGAACGCCCCTTCGTCGACGATTATCAGCGTCCGCTCGAACTGGCCCATGTTCTCGGCGTTGATGCGGAAGTAGGCCTGCAGCGGCTGGTCGACGTGAACGCCCGGCGGGACGTAGATGAACGAGCCACCCGACCACACGGCTGAGTTGAGGGCGGCGAACTTGTTGTCGTTCGGCGGGATGATCGTCGCGAAGTACTTCTGGACGATCTCGGGGTAGTCGCGGAGCGCGGTGTCCATGTCGCAGAAGAGGACCCCCATCTCTTCGAGATCCTCCCGGTTGCGGTGGTAAACGACTTCGCTTTCGTACTGCGCGGTGACCCCGGCGAGGTACTTGCGCTCTGCCTCCGGGATACCCAGCTTCTCGTAGGTCTCCTTGATCGATTCCGGGACCATGTCCCAGTCGTTGGCCTGACCCTCGGTCGGCTTGATGTAGTAGTAGATGTTGTCGAAGTCGATATCTTCGAGCCGCCCCCCGCCTCCCCAGGTGGGAATCGGCTTACGGAGGAACCGCCGGTAGGCCTTCAGCCGGAAGTCGAGCATCCAGTCAGGCTCGCCCTTCATGGACGAAATCTCGCGGATGATCTCCTCGCTCAAGCCCTTACGCGGCTTGAACACGTAATCCTCTTCGTCGGACCACCCGAGCTCGTATTTGCCGAGATCGAGATCGACTGTTGCCATGGAAACGATCAACTCCTCGCGGGGAAACTCGTGGTGAGATGAGTGTATCGACCCCCAGCGCCGAGTCCAGGAGGAAATCTGGATAGCGGAAGGCGCCGGACCGGGATGGGGGAGTGGGGGAAGACCGACCCGCGTCCGGCACCTCCGCTGTGGCCATTACAACACCTTTGCGCCGCTATGCGTTCCCCATTTCCACCCCCGCTCTCCCGCCCTGCTCCCCAAGGACTGGGCCATGGCAATATGGCTGATCCGCTCCCGAATCGCCGGCCCACCGTGTTTATGGCTCTTCGCCTTACGGCTCATCGCTGGTCTTGGCTCCAGTGTTCGAGTCCTTCGGCCTCGAACCCCTCCGCATGGTTGTGCCGCCCTGCGGGCGGCGCCCTGTTCCACGGCCCGGGGGCCCCAGCCCCAGGCCGCCGAGTCCGCGCCTATCGGCGGGGCCTCTCTGTTGATGGCTCTTCGCCTTACGGCTCATCGCTATGCGGCCTGGGTCCCTTCCCAGGCCGCCGAGTCCGCGCCTATCGGCGCGGCCTCTTATCCTCGGATCGATGCCGGTCATCGTCGTCGGAGCAGATACCCCACTCGGAGAAGCCGTGGCAAATGCGCTGGGTGGTCGCAACGGTGACGTGCGAGCCTTCGTGACCGATTCGGAGGCCGCGGCGCGGCTGCGGCGGAGAGCGATCAAGGTCGCCGTCGGTGACG
This sequence comes from Acidimicrobiia bacterium, assembly GCA_036478235.1. Lineage (GTDB taxonomy): Bacteria > Actinomycetota > Acidimicrobiia > Spongiisociales > UBA11373 > JACZWZ01. Next base: position 139,635 of record JAZGDZ010000040.1, read on the forward strand.
TCTCCGACGGCTCCCACATCGAAGCTGCGGCGCTGGGCTGCTTCACCGCCATCCTCATCGGGTTCGCAGCCGTCGATGACCGTGAAAGGTCGTTCAGCGACGGTCCGACGGCGATCGTCAGCGCCTGGCTCAAGGCCTTGGGCGACGCCGGAGTGAGACGTCTCATCTGGCTGGGAAACACCCGGCTCATCGATCTGGAGGCGGCGCGAGCCCTCATCGCCGAGGTGACGATGGTCGCCATCGAGGGCCGGGACAACTCCGAGATCTCCGCCGAGGTGGTGCGACTCGACGACCTGGGCCGGCTCGACGAGGTTTGACCTGGGCACCCCGCCCTGGTTGAGTGTCGCTGCGAGAACGACGGTTTTCGCGTCCCATCTCCGACCGGGAGAACACCGGAACGTGGCCAAGCAAGACGACGTCGTACGGGTTCAGGGCACCGTCCTGGAAACCCTGCCCAATGCGATGTTCAAGGTCGAGATCGAAGGCGGCATGGAGGTCCTGGCACGGGCTTCAGGCAAGATGCGCCGCGGCCGCTACATCCGGATCCTCCCCGGAGACAAGGTCGACCTGGACCTCTCCGTCTACGACCCCACCCGCGGCCGCATCGTCTGGCGCTACAAGAACTGATCGAGTTTGGCGCGGGGCCGGTCCGTCTCCGGCCGCTGTTGGGAGCCTCCTGCCGGCCGGAAAGGTGCGGTCCACTTCCAGCATGGGTCGCGGCGAGGACGAACCCGGTGCCGTCACCCGACATCTTGTCGACTGCCCGGCGGCTATCGTCGCCGGGCAGTCGACTCATGGAGGGGTCTCTCATGTACGTGGTAGCCATTCGGCACCCGGTGACGGATTACGACCAGTGGAAGGCCGTCTACGACAGTTTCCCGCCGACCACGGCGGGAGGGGCGAAGTTTTCTCGGGTCAACCGTTCGGTAGACGATCCGAACACCGTCGTCGTGGTGGCAGGGTTCGAGTCGCTCGAAACCGCTAATGCGTTCCTGGGCAGTTCCGAGCTCAAGGACAAGATGGCCGAGGCCGGGGTCGTCGGTGAGCCGAGGATCGAGATTTACGAAGAGGTCGAAGTTATCTAAGAGTCTGCCGAGTGATGCCTTGCTCAGCGGGCTCCTAGTACGTCTGTCACGCCGGCAGTCGCCGGTGTGGGTCTCATCGCCGGATAACCTGGTCCCGTGTCGGGCCCCCGCGCCGTCGCCGATCGGCTCGTCGCCCGCCGGGCTCAACTGGCTGCCGAGCTCGAATGGCTGACCGCTCCCCCGGAGACGGGTTCCACCGTCGCCTTCGGCAAGCGAATCGGCGACGGAACCACCGAGGCGGTCGAGCGGCTCTCGACAACGGCCACCGCCAGATCGATCTCCGCGTCGCTGGCCGACATCGAGCGTGCACTCGCCAAGATCGACTCCGGCTCGTACGGGGAGTGCGACGACTGTGGGCAGCCGATCGGAGAGACTCGGCTGCAAGCACTCCCCGCGACCTCACGCTGCATCGACTGCAGCCGGTGGGGATGGAGGCCGCCGGGCGGCCGCCGCCAGCAGCTGTGGCAGGCGACCGTCACTCGGGATTCCGACGGCAAGCCTGCGGCGCGCGGCCAGGTCCGGCTACAGAACCTCGACGATCTCGAAGCGATCGGCGGAACCACTCCCGACGCTACCTGAGGTCCTCCAGCGCCCTGGCGACGAACACCGGCGCCATCCACTTGCGGTAGCGGGACCCGAGATCCACGTTGTCGTAGGGACGAACAGGCTCCGCGGCGAGTCGCGCGGCGCGCGCGACGACCTCGGGGCCAAGCCGGCTCCCGACGACGGCCTCCTCCGCATCCCGTGCCCGGATGGGAGCTGATGCAATCGCACCCAGCACCAGCCGTGCATCCTCGACGATGCCGTCGTCTGACACCTGCACCGCCGCAGCGACGCCGAGGATCGGAAAGTCGATCGAACCCCGGCGCCGCAGCTTGCGATACGTCGTCCGCCATCCGGGTCGGGGCGGGACCGTGAGTGTCGCCACGATCTCATCCTCGGATTTGCCGAGGTAGTCGATGCCGTCGGAGCGGTACAAGTCGGAGGCAGCCAGAGTGCGCGATACATCCGGACCGACGAGGCCGACCTCGGCGTCGAGAGCCACCACGACCGGCGCCAGATCGGACGACGAAACCGCCACGCACTCCTCACCCTTGGGAGCCACCCAGCAGACGTCGCCGTCCGCCTTCAGGCAGAAGCCGGAGGCGAGCCGCCACGACTCGGTCATGTTGATGTACTCGCAGCGCGTGTCGACACACAGGTTCCCGCCCACCGTCGCCACGTTGCGGATCTGGGGAGAGGCGACCTCGGCAGCGGCCGAGGCGAGAGCGACGGGGACATCAGGTGAGGCCGCCAGATCACGCAACGACGTCAGGGCCCCGATCATCACCGCCCCGTCGTCGTCGATCTCGATCCCACGTAACCCCTCGATGGCGCCGAGCGCTATCACCGTTGCGGGGCTGACCTGGCGGCGCTTCATGTTCGGAAAGAGGTCCGTCCCTCCCCCGACCACGACGGCCGACGGATGGTCGGCCAGCATCACCACCGCCTCGTCGAGCGTCTCGGGCACCAGGTACTCGAACGCGGGCAGCCGCATCATGAGAAGCCCTCCGGAATCTTCACCCTGGTGAGCCTGCCGAAGTCGAATTTGGGAACACCCTCGGGTCCGATGCGGCCGTTTCCGCCGCGGCTTGCTTCCCTCAAGGCCTTGACGACCCTGTCGGGCGTGATCGGCACCTCATCGGCCCTGATCCCGAGGGCGTCGTGGACCGCGTTGGCCACGGCAGGCACAACCGGAAGAAGCGGGCCCTGGCCGACCTCCTTGGCACCGAAGGGACCCTCGGGGTCATTGGTCTCCACCAGAATCGACTCGACCGGCGGCATTTCGAGGAAAGTCGGGGTCTTGTAGCCGAGCAACGACGGACCCTTGTGGAGCGCCCCGCGATAAGCCTGCTCCTCCATGAGGGCCTCGCCGAGTGCCATGTAGACCCCGCCCTCGATCTGCCCCTCGACGAGAAGAGGATTGAGCGCCCGGCCGATATCGTGCGCCAGCCACACCTTGGTCACCTTCACCTCGCCGGTCTCCGCGTCGCAGTCGACCTCCACCACCGCCACCGAATACGAGTAGGCGGGCGAGATCCCCACCCCGGCCCCCCGATAGGGCCCGGCGAGGTCGGGTGCCCGGTACGAGCCGGACGCGATGAGGGGGCCACCCCGGGCAATGGCCGCCCGGACCGCATCGGCCCACGACAGGGTCTTTTCCCCGTCGGCTTCGGCGCCGACCCTGCCCCCGGCGGCGGCAACGCCGTCCTCCGGCAGCCCTAACTCGTCGGCCACCGCCGCAGCCACCCGGTCCCGGATCCCTTCAGCCGCCTCTTTCGCGGCGTTGCCGGCCATGAAGGTCACCCGGCTCGAGTAGGAGCCAAGGTCCACCGGCGTCAGGTCGGTGTCGGCGGTGACCATCGTGATGTCGGCGGTGTCGAGTCCCAGCACCTCGGCCACGATCATCGCCAGCACCGAAGTGGAGCCCTGGCCGACGTCGGCCGCCATCGAGAACACAGTGACACCACCGCCCCGATCCACCTTGATCTCGACCTCGGACTGCGGCATGTCGTTCCAATAGATGGGGAGCCCGGCACCCGAGAGGTAGGCCCCGACGGCGAGGCCGATCCCTTTGCCCTCGGGCAGGGTGCCGTGTTTGGCGAAGAAGCCCGAAGCCTCGACCACCCGGTCCAAGCATTCGGCGAGCCCGCAGCTGGTAATACGAAGGTGGTTGACTGTCATCGAGAAGGGCTCGACCAAGTTGCGCCTGCGGATGGTCACCGGGTCGAGGCCGAGGTCGGCCGCCGCTTCGTCCAACTGGCATTCGAGCGCAAACCGAGGCTGGGGCGTCCCGTGGCCTCGCTTGGGCCCACAGGGCGGCTTGTTGGTGAAGACCCGAACCCCCTCGAACTTGTAGTTGGGGATGCGATAGGTGGTGGTCTGCAGCGCCCCGGTGTAGAGGAGAGAGGCGGCCCCGTAGGAACCGTAGGCGCCTCCGTCGAGGAAGCTTCGGAAGTGCATGGCGGTGATGCGGCCCTCGGGGTCGAACCCGGTCTTGACCCACATCAGCACCGGGTGCCGACCGCGGTGGGCGTAGAACACCTGCTCCCGGGAGAGGACGATCTTGACCGGACGCCCGGTGACCATCGCCAGCTTGGCGGCGACTATCTCGTGACTGAAGGGGTCGGTCTTGCCCCCGAATCCGCCGCCGACCGGCGTGGCGATGACCCGGATCCGGCCGGCGGGTATCTCGAGCACCTTCTCCAGCGTGCGGTGCACGTAGTGCGGCACCTGGGTGGAGGACCACAGCGTCAACCGCCCGTCGTGCCCGGCGGATGCCACCGCCGCATGCTGTTCGAGGGCAGCGTGATTGCTGCCCCGGAAGAAGTAGACGTTCTCCCGCACCGCATGGGCGGCCTCGAATCCCGACTCGACGTCTCCGAACTCAAGCGCCGCCCTGCGGTGCACGTTGTCGCCCTCGACCTCGCCGTGTATCCGGGTGCCCGACGCCAGGGCCTCGTCGATGCTCGTCACTACATCGAGCGGCTCGTACTCGATGTCGATGAGAGCCAGCGCCTGTTCTGCCGTTTCGGCGTCCACCGCGGCCACTCCCGCCACCGGCTCGCCCACGTAGCGCACCTTGTCCACCGCCAGTGCGTGCTCGTCCTGGCTGACGGGGAGGATCCCGTAGGGAATCGGGAGATCGGCTCCGGTGATAACAGCACGGACCCCGGGAAGGGTTTCCGCCGCTGCGGTGTCGATGCGAAGGATGCGGGCATGGGCCTGGGACGACTGGAGCAGGCCTCCGACCAGCATCCCGGGAAGAGTGATGTCGCCGGCGTAGGTGGTGCGGCCGGTCACCTGCTCGGCGGCGTCGACCCGCGGGCCGGGGCGCCCCACCACCGCATGACCCATCATCGGGCCCTCCGGGCAGCAAGGCTCACCGCATCCAGGATCTTGATGTATCCGGTGCAACGACAGAGGTTGCCCGCCAGGGCCTGCCTGATCTCGTCGATCGCCGGTCGCGGATTGCGCTCGAGCAGCGCCGCAGCCGTCACCAGCATCCCCGGCGTGCAGTATCCGCACTGGGCCGCCCCGAGCTCGGCAAATGCCTGCTGCAGCGGATGGAGGACTGCCCCGTCGGCGAGCCCCTCGACGGTCGTCACCTCGGCGCCCTGCACCTGCACCGCCAGAGTCAGGCAGGACAGCACGGCCAGGCCGTCGACGAGCACCGTGCACGCCCCGCACTCCCCCAGCTCGCACCCGTGCTTGGTCCCGGTCAATCCCAGGTCCTCGCGCAACGACTCGAGGAGAGTGCGATGATCCGCCGAGGCAAGACGATGGGCCTCGCCGTTCACGGTGAGGGTGATGGTGCCGTTCGTCATCAGGCCGGCCGGCGGACGAACGCGGTGCCCTCGGCGAGACGCCGGGCCGTTCGGTCGTAGGAGGCGCGCTCCACCCGCCACGCATCCCCGTCGGGTGCGACCGCCACGCCGACGGCCATGACGCCGCTGGTGTGGCCGATACGCAGCGTGCCCTCGTCGTGTTGCTCGGCGACTTGAGCCACGATGGTGCCGGGAATGCGGGCAGCCACGGCGG
>JAZGDZ010000041.1:0-3710 GCA_036478235.1 Acidimicrobiia bacterium
GAATTGCATCGGCCGCCGCCACGGTGCGCACCAGGGCACGCACTTCTCGTCCCTCGCCGACCAGCCGCCGTAGCAGGGCGCCTCCGATGAAACCGGTCCCGCCGGTGAGAAAGACCTCAGGCATCAGCCCGATCCGAGCGCAACACCCCCACGAAACGGGCGAGGTACTCGAATCCGGACATCAGCGTGACCACGACGGCCGCGATCATCACCCACTGGTCGGGAAACAGGCCGCCGTAGGTGTCGGGCGTCCTCAGCAGAGCGAGGAAGATGGCAAGGAACTGGACGTTCACCTTGATCTTCCCCCAGATCGATGGGGGCACGACGATGCCGTCCATCGCCGCCACCCCGCGCAGTCCGGACATGGCGATCTCCCGCCCGACGATCACGAAGGCGGCCCACCCCCAGGCACGGCCCACCGACACGAGGCCGAAGAGTGCCCCGGCCACCAGCAGCTTGTCGGCGATGGAGTCGAGGAAGCCGCCGAGCACGGTGGTGATCTGCCAGCGGCGAGCGAGATAACCGTCGAGAAAGTCGGTGACGAACGCCACGCCCATAACGACGGCGGCTATCCCGAAGGCGTGGCCGATGCTGTCGGCGGCAAGGATCAGCGTCAGGATCGCCGGTACGAGTGCGATCCGCAGATAGGCGAGGCGATCGGGGATGGACATGCTGACTCGAGAGGGGATGGTACCGACCGGAAGTCTCCAGTCCCCAGTCTCCGGTCTCCAGCCAGCGGTCTCCAGACGGAGGTCCTACTGGTGACTGGCGGCTGGTGACTGGCGACTCTCTACTCCACCCAATCGAACGTCCGCTCCACCGCCTTGCCCCAGGCCGCGTAGAGCCGGGCCCGATCCGCCGGATCCATCTGCGGTTCCCACCGCCGATCCTCGGCCCACAGCGACCTCAGCTGGTCGAGGTTCTCGAAGAACCCCACCGCCAGCCCGGCCGCGTAGGCAGCGCCCAGGGCGGTCGTCTCGGCGGTGACGGGCCGCGCCACGGATACCCCCAGGATGTCGGCCTGGAATTGCATGAGTAGCTCGTTGCCGACCATGCCCCCGTCCACATACAGCGTGGACAGGGACACCCCGGCATCGGCCTCCATGGCCTGCACCACATCGCGGGTCTGGTACGCCACCGCCTCCAGCACGGCGCGGGCCACGTGGCCCTTCTCGGCGTAGCGGGTCAGTCCGGCGATGACCCCCCTGGCGTCCGAGCGCCAGTAAGGGGCGAACAGTCCGCTGAATGCGGGGACGAAGTAGACGTCTCCGTTGTCGGCGACCGATGCCGCCAGCTGCTCCACCTCGGAGGCGCTGGAGATCATCCCCAGGTTGTCCCGCAGCCACTGGACACCGGCACCGGCGATGGCCACCGATCCCTCGAGGGCGAACACCGGCGCCTCGCCACGGATCTGATAGGCCACAGTCGTGAGCAGTCCGTGCTCGCTCGGCACCGGCGACTTCCCCGTGTTGAGCAGCAGGAAGCAGCCGGTCCCGTAGGTGTTCTTGGCGCTACCGGGTTCGAAGCAGGTCTGCCCGAAGAGGGCCGCTTGCTGGTCACCGAGGTCGCCTGCAATCGGCACGCCGGCGAGGACGTCGCGGCCCTCGCCGTAATGGCCCACCGACGGCACGATCTCGGGAAGCATGACCGCCGGAACGCCCATGGCGTCGCACAGGTCCGGGTCCCAGTCCAGCGTGGCGAGGTTCATGAGCATCGTTCGGCTGGCGTTGGTGACGTCGGTGATGTGGCGCCCGGTCAGGTTCGACAGGAGCCAGGAGTCCATCGTGCCGAAGAGGATTTCCCCCGCCGCGGCCCGCTCGTGGAGCCCGTGGCGATCGAGCAGCCACCTCGCCTTGGGCGCCGAGAAATAGGTCGCCAGCGGCAGCCCCGTCTCCGGACGGAAGCGGTCGGCTCCGAGCTCGCTTCCCAGATCTCGCACCAGCTGGTCGGTGCGGGTGTCCTGCCAGACGATGGCCGGAGCCACCGGTTCCCCGGTCTCGGAATCCCACAGGACCGTCGTTTCCCTCTGGTTGGTGATCCCCACCGCGGCGAGGTCGGCCGATTCGAGGCCGGCCCTCTCGAGCGCACCCGAGACGACGGTGCGGGTCCGCTCCCAGATCTCCGATGCGTCGTGCTCGACCCAGCCCGGTTTGGGGTAGATCTGGCGATGCTCCTGCTGGTCGATGGCGACGATGCCACCGTTCTCGTCCACGATCACGAACCGGGTGCTGGTGGTCCCCTGATCGATCGCTCCGACGTACATGTCGCCGAGACTAAAGGTGTTAGGAGGAGTTAGGTGTTAGGAGTTAGGCCAATCTTCTTACCTAATTCCTAATCCCTAACCCCTCTCTATCCCCAGCCGCTGAGTGGCGTCACCCGCATACTGACGGGCCGCCTCGTCGCCGTCGGCTGCAAACGTCCGCAGCACGTCAGACGCCTCGGCGACCAGCAGGTCGGCATCCGGCCTTTCCTTCAACGTGAACCGGCGCAGCACGTAGTCGGCCGGGTCCATCCGTCCCGGGGGACGGCCGACGCCGACCTTGAGCCGCCAGAAGCCGCGAGAGTCGAGCGATTGGGCGATCGAAGCCACCCCGTTGTGACCGCCGGGACCACGATCGAACTGGAAGCGCAGCCGGCCGAAGGGGACATCGATGTCGTCGTGCACAACGACGACGTGATCGAGGTCCACCGAGTAATACTTGACGAGCCCGGCGACGGGCCCTCCCGACTGGTTCATGTTCGTGGTGGGCAGGGCCAGCGATACGGATCGCTTCGCCAGCGACACCTCCGCCATCTGAGCCCTGATGCGCTTGGGAGCCCGCTTGAATCTGGCGCCCTCGGCGACGCCGACCACTACCCGCTCGCCGACGTTGTGACGAGTTCCGTCAAATTCGGCACCCGGGTTGCGCAGCCCGACGAACAGCAGGCGGTCGATCAGCCCTCGTCCTCTTCGGAAGCTTCGCCCTCGGCGGCCTCGGCTTCCTCGCCCTCGGCGAGCGCTGCGGCTTCCTCGGCTTCGGCGAGCGCCTCGGCCGTGATCGGCTGGCCTTCCTCGTCGAGGATCAGCTCGCCTTCCTCGTCCAGGAGGTATTCGACCTCGGGCTCCTCGACTTCGAGGATCCGCGGGATGATCACCGTCACGAGCGGTGAATCCTCGTCCTCGAGGTACTCCACGCCCTCGATCTCGGGGAGGTTCGCTGCGGAGAGCGTGTCGCCCACCTCGAGCGCCGAAATGTCCACCTGGATGTGCGGAGGGATCTCCGTCGGCAGAGCTGAGAGCGTCACCGAGGTGCGGATCGTCTCCAGGATCCCACCCTCCTTGGCGCCCTCCGGCTCGCCCACGTATTCGATCCCGACGTCGGCGGTGATCTTCTCTTTGAGCGAGATGTTGATGAAGTCGAGGTGGATGATCTCTCCCCGCACCGGATGCCGCTGCAGTTCGCGGGCGACCGTCAGGTACTTCTTCTTGCCGACCTCGAGGTTGATGAGTGCGTTGGTGCCGGCCTCGGTATGGAGCGCGGCATACAGGTCGCGGCGATCCACGGTCAGCGGCGTGCTCTTCAACTCGCGCCCATAGAGGACGCCGGGGACGTTTCCGGCGGCGCGCAGCCGACGGCTGGGGCGGGTACCGGACCCTTCGCGGGGCTCGGCGCGCAGGCTCACCTGTTCCATCAGGGACTCCTCAGAAGAAATCGTGCGGAGCGCCGATT
>JAZGDZ010000042.1:0-15446 GCA_036478235.1 Acidimicrobiia bacterium
GCAGCGCCACGCATCGAGTTCGTGGGACCGGAGGCAAAGGTGGCGACGGGGTACCGACGCGTTTGGTCCAGGCTCATCAAGGTGCCATCGTTCTGAGAGATGAAAATCGGAGCGTCGATACCAACCCGAACCACGGCCTCATCGAACCCAGCGACGATTCGCTCGGCGAGCGGTTGAAGCGATCCGTTGAGAATGGTGGCGTTCTCCCGTTCGAGCAGTCCGATCCGACCAATCTCGCGCGACAAAGAAACGGATAATCCCGGAACCTCATGTATGAGGACGGCCGCCGCCTCCTCCTCCATCTCGCCATTCACCGGTGAGAACACCGACGTGATGGCGACGGACTGCACCCCGGCCTCGGCGATCTCCACGGCGATCCGCCTCAACTCTTCTACATCGAGCTGCGAGATCTCCCGCCCGTCGAACTCGTGGCCACCCTTGCACAAGTAAGCATGGCCCCCGATGGCGGCGGTCAAGCGCTTCGGCCAATCGACCAGCGGCGGAAGGGACCGCGTCGCCGGCGCCCCGAGTCGAATCGCAGCAGTTGGTGCCAGTCGCCTGCCCTCGACGACTGCATTGGTGAAGTGCGTCGTGCCAATCATCACCGCAGTCACATCGGCAACGTCGGCCGCGGCCTCCGCCAGGAGATCGCTTAGAGCAGTCACGATGCCTGAACTCACGTCCTCGGTGGTCGGGGTCTTGAGCGTGGCGACGACCCGTCGCCCGTCCATAAGGACCGCGTCGGTGTTCGTGCCGCCGACATCGATGCCGAGTCGCACTCAGTCACCCTGTCCGTCGATTGCGGCGAGCAGCTGTTCGGGATCGATTGGGAGTCGGTTGATTTCGACCCCGGTCGCATCCGCGACCGCATTCGCAATGGCGGCCGCGACGGGAACGATCGGAGGCTCAGCGACCCCTTTGGCACCGAACGGACCTGCTTCGTGAGGGTGTTCGAGGATGATCATCTCGATGTCGGGGACATCCACGGCGAGCGGTAGCCCGTAGGACTCGAGAGTTCGTCGGGTGTACCGGCCCTCCTTGCTCTCGAGGCCCTCCCATAGGGCATATCCCATGCCTTGGGCGACACCACCCTGGATCTGCCCATAGACCCCGTCCGGGTTGATCATCCGCCCCACCTCCTGGGCTACCACGTACCTGGTCACTTTCACTTTGCCGTCGAACGGATCGACCTCTACCTCGGCAAGGTGGACGTGGTACGTCTGGACGGGGAACACGGGGAACAGCAGGCCTTCGGCCGCATCGGGATCCCACTTAGGCAGCGGAACGCTGTAGGTGCCGGTGGCGCTGATCGGCCCGCCGGACCCTAGAGCCGTCTTCGCCACAGTCGCCAACGGGACCGACTGTGCCGGGTCATCTCGTACGCACACGTTGCCTCCTCGCAACTCGAGTTCGTCGGGAAGGGCAGCGAGCAAGTTAGATGCGAGATCGAAAATGCGGGTCTTCATCTTGTTGGCCGCGTTGTGCACCGCCATGCCGACGACATGCGTCGTGCGGCTGCCCTGGGAGCCAGCGTCGTACGGTTGGCTGTCCGTGTCGGGCATGGTGACGAAGACGTCTTCGGCCGCAAGGTCGAATTCACCAGCGGCGATTTGGCGGATCCCCATGGCGACGGCCCCACTCCCGTTCTCGGTGGCTGCGGTCGCCACCCCGAGGTGGCCGTCTTCGTGCAGCGTGAGGGTGGCCGACCCGGCAGAAGGATTGGTCAGCCAGATAACCGATGCGACGCCGACTCCCCTGAGCCGTCCCTTTCCGGTCTCAGCCCATGGAGCCACCTCTTCGACCCGTTCAAAGGCTTCACGGAGGATGTCGGCATCATCAAGCACCTGTCCGTTGAGCATGGCATCCCCCGATCGGAACAGGTTGCGCAGCCGAAACTCGCGGCGGTCCATGCCGAGCGCATTGGCGAGCTGGTCCATGTGCCGCTCGATGGCGAAGCAGATGTATGTGCCGCTCACGCCCCGAAAAGCCCCGGTCGGAGCCGTGTTCGTGTACACCGACTTGGCGACAACGCGGGCCTTTTCGACCCGATATACCGAGCCGGCCATGAGCAGGGCGATACTCGTCAGGTACGGCGTATCGCCTGCGTAAGCGCCACCGTCCATGAGGCACTCGAAATCGCGGGCAACGATGCGCCCGTCCTTGGTGACGCCGGAGCGCACTCGGATTGTGGCGTTCTCCCGCGACATGCAGGAGATCAGGTCTTCGACCCGCTCGTTAACCAGTTTCACCGTGCGACCAATCATCGCGGCGCCCAACGCAGCAAACTGCTCCAACCCGAGATCGAGGCGGGCGCCGAAACCACCTCCGATGTGGTGACCAACCACCCGGATCCGGGACACTTCTACCCCGAGGGCCTGAGCGACCCGTGTCCGAATGTTGTGCGGAAACTGATGCGAGACATGAATCGTCCACCGGTGCCCGTCATATGAGGCAGTCGCCGACTTGGGCTCCAGGTAGGCCTGGTACTGACGGGGAACGACGTAGGTGTCCTCGACAACCAGATCAGCGGCGTCGAAGGCCTCGTCCACCCCTCCGGGATCTGACGTCAGAATCCCGCCGGCGTTCCCCGATCGTGGCCATGGCGCAACTCCGGGGATCGACTCGTACTGCTCGAGATCAGGATGGACGAGGGTCGCTCCCGGCGCCATCGCGTCTTCGACGTTGGAGACAGGCTTCGTCTCTTCGATCTCGAGCGTGATCGAATCAACGGCGACATTTGCCTGCTGCGGCGATTCGGCAATGACCATGGCGATCGGCTCGCTCTCGTAACGCACCACGTCGTCGGCAAAAAAGGGCGTGTCCATGAGGACAAGGCCGTTGCGATGCCCGGGCGCCTCGGCAGCCGTTGCAACCGCATGCACTCCCGGCATCGTCCTCGCAGCCGAGACGTCAAGACGCGTGATCCTTCCGGCCGGGACCGGCGACCTGAGCAACCGGGCATGCAGCATGCCCGTCTCGGCGTAGTCGACCGCGTAGGAGGCCAGGCCGCGAACCTTGGCAAGGGCGTCCGGCCGGGATGCTCGGACCCCCACGGCTGTCATGAGCGCACCTCCCCAACCGCCTGCTGCACGGCAGCGCGGATCGTGCTGTAGCCGGTACAGCGGCAGATGTTGCCGGCTACCGCCTCTTCGACCTCGGCTCTCGAAGGCGCCGAGTTCTGGTCGAGAAGGGCGGTCAGGGTCATCAGGAACCCTGGGGTGCAGAACCCGCATTGCACGGCGGCCTTCTCGACAAAGGCCCGCTGCAGCGGGGAGAGAGTGCCGTCGGGAGCAGCAAGACTCTCCACGGTCTGAACGTCGGTACCCGATGCCGCTAGAGCAGGGTAGATGCACGAGTGGATGGGGCGACCGTCGACGAGCACGGTGCACGCTCCACATTCGCCCTCGTCGCAGCCCTCCTTCGTTCCCGTCAGGTGCAGGCGCTCCCGCAGGGTGTGAAGCAGTGTCTCGTCGGAATCGACGTCGAGCCTGCGGGCGACCCCGTTCACGGTGAGATCGAGTTGCATTACCCGACCCCCGCGGACGATCGGCACTCTTCGGCGGCGCGGCGGACGAGTCGCGGCACCAGAGTTGTTCGATACGAAGCAGTCGCCCGCTGGTCGTCGATCGGGCTCACCGTTGATCTGGCCAGCTCAGCCGCAGTCGTGATCACATCGTCGTCGAGCGTCGTCCCGACCAGGGCGGCCTCAGCCTCGGGAGCACGAATCGGCATTGGCGCCACTGAGCAGAAGGCCAGCCTGGCATCGGAGACCACACCGTCGACCAGGACGAACCGAGCGGCGAGACCGACGATGGCAACCTCCATGGCGGAGCGGCGACCCACCTTCAGGTAGGTCTCCCACGAGCCGTCGGGCGGCTCCGCCACCTCGATCGAAGTCAGCAGCTCGCCGGCCTCGAGGGCGGTCTGGCGGCGGCCCAGGAAGAAGTCGATGGCCGGCACCCGGCGCTCACTTCCCGTGCTGCTCAGCACGAGAATCGCATCCGCCATCAGCACCGGCGGCCCAAGATCTGCTGCCGGCGAGGCATTGCACAAGTTGCCTCCAATGGTTCCCACCTCCTGGGTCTGCCATCCGCCGACGGTGGCGGCGGCCGCGGCGAAGGACGGGAGATACGTGTTGATGATCCGATCTTCCCGCAGGTCACGGTAAGTAGTGACCGCGCCGATACTGATGACACCGTCCGAGTGCGACACCCCGCGCAGCTCCGGGATTCGGCCAATGTGCACCAGCGTCTGCGACGAGGGGAGCTCGCCGGTCATCCGCTGGATCATCACGTCGCTACCGCCTGCGATCACCCTGGCTTCGGTGCCCAGCTCACCGAGCGCACGCAACGCCTCATCGACGGTCGTCGCAGCCTGAAACCCCATGTATCACTCCATTAGGCGCTCTGACCTATCGGGACAACCCAACGCAATAAACTATAGATTTCTCGTCAGGTCCGCGAATCGGGGGAGTTTGGGCATGTGGGAAATCACTGAGGAGGACCTCGTCCCCGCGGCGATCGGGGCCGGAATCCTCGGTACAGGAGGAGGCGGCAATCCCTATCTCGGCCGCCTGCGCGCCCGCGAACAACTCCGAGCCGGTCGTCGAGTCCGAGTAATCGACCCAACGGAAATCCAGGACGACGACCTTCTCGTCGTCTCGGGAGGCATGGGGTCACCGGTCGTGGCTTATGAAAAGATCGCGGGTGGCGAGGAGGAGACCGATGCCGTCCGGGCGCTGGAAAGGCATCTCGGGAAGAGGTTCACAGCAATCGCTCCCTTCGAGATGGGCGGAGGGAACTCGATGGTGCCGCTCGTCATCGGAGCGCTGCTCGACATCCCGGTGGTCGATGGCGACGGCATGGGACGGGCCTTCCCGGAGCTGCAGATGATCACCTATTTCATCTACGGCGGAGACCCTTCTCCATCTGCACTCGCCGACGAGCGGGGCAACCGGATCGTGGTCGAACAGATTGTTGACGCGAAGTGGCTCGAACGTCTCCTCAGGACGATAACGATCGACATGGGCGGCCACGCCGGGTTGGCGACGGCGGTGATGAGCGGCGCGTTTTGCCGGACGGCGATCATCCCCAACACGCTCACGCTGGCCAAGGACATCGGCAAGGCGGTGCTGGCAGCGAGGGAGCGACACCAGGATCCCGGCGAGGCCGTACTTGGGGTCACCGGTGGCCGCCGCTACCTCCGCGGCAAGGTCGTCGACGTCGAGCGGAGATCCACACGCGGCTTTGCCAGGGGACGGTTGGCGTTGGAGGGCAGCGAGGATGACAGCGGGCGCCGCATCGAGATCGACTTCCAGAACGAGAACCTCGTGATCCATGAGGACGGCGAACCCACCGTCACCGTTCCCGATCTCATCACTCTGGTCACCACCGACGAGGGGGAGCCGATCACCACGGAGCTGATTCGCTACGGGTATCGCGCCGACGTGCTGGTGATCCCTTGCCCCGACCTTCTCAAGACGCCCGAAGCGCTCGAGGTGGTCGGTCCCCGCGCCTTCGGCTACGACGTGGACTACCGACCGTTCGCCGCCTGATTCTCGTAGCGGGGGAAGTGACGATGGACCTGGCGCACGTCGTTGTTCTCGTGAAGCACGACGATCTCGCCCTCGACGACCCGGATCACATCGACGCCGTGGTTCTCCCACGGCTCACCGGCTGCGGTGCGAGCCGTCTCCGACCAGGTAACGGCCGCCCACTCGCCATCCACGATCCTGCGGTCGATGCGGAAGTCGAGATCGGTGAGCAGGCCTGCCGCAAAGTCGAAGAACCGCCTTGTCTCCTCGATGCCGTGGAGGCTCGACTGGCCGAGGAAGCGGACATGGACGTCCTCGGCCATGAGCGTCAGCATCCCGGCGGGATCCCCGCCGAGGTAGGCGTCGTAGAGCTGCTCGACGACTCGCCTCGTCGCTGCTTCGTCGACCATCAGAACTGGTTTATGCGGAGACCACCGTCCACGGGGAGAGTGACACCGGTCATAGCGTCGAACACAGGCGAACAGAGAAGGGCGACGACTTGAGCGGTCTCGTCCCGCGTCACGAGTCGCTTGAGCGGTGTCGCCTCGACCACCTGCTCGGCCCACTCGGGATTGAACTCCCTCAGGTCGGTCATACTCTCGGCGATCTGCCCCGGAGCGACCGCGTTTACGTTCACCTCCGGCGCCAACTCGAGCGCCAGCGTCTCCGTGAGAGTCAGCAGGGCATTCTTGGAGAGGGAGTAGATCGATCGGTTCCTGACGTATGCCGAGACGGCGGACACGTTCACGATCCGCCCCCAACCGGCGGTCCTCATGGCGGGGGCAACTTCCTGTGACGCGACGTAGACGGCCTTGACATTGGCATCCCACACCCGGTCCCACTCCGCCTCATCAAGCTCGACGAAGGGAGTCGAGTTGTATGGCCCGACGTTGTTGACAAGGACATCGATATGACCGTCGAGCTGGGAGACGGCTTCTGCAACGGCGGACCGCACCGAGTCGGAGTCGGCAGCATCCATCGACACCGCGGCGTGTGACCGTCCGTTGCTGCTCTCCAGGTCGGAGATCAGGGTGCCGGCAGCCTCCTCAGAGTTGAGGAAGGTCACCGCCACCGCCGCCCCCGCCTCGGCGAGGGCACGGGCGATGGCGGCGCCGAGGTTGCGCGAGGCGCCCGTCACTAGTGCCCTTCGACCGACGAGAGGGATCTCGACCACAGTGGTCATGCGACCAGACTACCGACACAGACCCGAACCAAAGGAGGGATCACGTGCTCCTCGAAATCCGGCGGTATGAGATCGTCCCGGGCCGGCGGGACGAGTTTGCCGAGTGGTTCGATCGAGAGGTACTCCCGGAGATGGAGACGGCCGGGATGCGGATCATCGGGCAGTTCGTGTCGCGCGATGACCCCAACGGGTTTTTCTACTTGAGGGCGTTCTCCGACGAGGAGGAGCGGGCTCGGCAGTTGCAACGGCTCGAAGGGAGCGAAAAGTGGCAGAACGATCTCATCGAGTATGCCCGTGCGCTCGAGACGGGCTACCACGTTGAAGTCGTGATACCGACGGCTGGCTCCCGTCTCCGCTAGACCCAGCGGTCCACCCACTCCCTCTCGCCGCGAAAGGCGGCGAGATTGGTCAGGAACCGCTCGGCCATCCTTTCCGGGAGGAGATCCGATGACCAGGCCACGTGAGGCGTTATGACCACCGTCGGCAGCTCCCACAGAGGGGATTCTGCGGGCAGGGGCTCGGTCTCGAACACATCGAGCCCGGCGCCGCGCAGCTCGCCTTCAGTGAGTGCCGCCACGAGCGCCTGCTCGTCGACGGCCGATCCCCTGCCGACGTTCACTAGCCAGCCGTCGCCGAGCCGCTCCAGCGCCTCCTCCCCGATGAGCGGCCCGTCGGCGGCACCGGCGGGTACCGCCACTACGACGGCGTCGGCTTCGGCGCACACCTCGAGTGTGCCGTCGGGGCCGAGCACCCGCTCGGCGACACCTGCATAGCCCTCGGGATGGGCCTTGGTCCCGATCACCCTCATGCCGAGCCCCGCCCCGAGCCGGGCCACCTGCTCACCCACGTGCCCGAGGCCGATGACGCCAAGCGTCCGTCCACCGAGCTCGAACCCGGGGCGACCCCATGCCCACTCCCGTTGCGGGACGTCGCGCATCGCGGCCCCGATACCCCGCATCGATGCCATCAGCAGAGCGAGGGCGTGCTCGGCGACGGCCGGGGCATGCACGCCGCGCGCCGAGGTGAGAGCGGCACCGGCCTGGTGGAGGGTGTCGAGGGGGAACTGCTCCATTCCGGCGGAGAGCGCTTGCACCCACCGCAGCTCCCCGGCGATGAAGCTGTCGTCCCACCGGTAGGTGACGAGGATCGGCGCCCCTGCCTGCAACGCCACGACGACACCCTCGTCGCCGTCCGGCAATACCACGTCGATGCCCGACTCGCCGCCGATCAGGTCGGCGAGCCCCGGCGGATGCAGCGGGTGGAGAACAACCGTCTCGGGCAGACCCATATACTACGGCTCGATTTCCTGTGCGGACCCGTGTGATTTTCCTCAATCGGCTCGTTGAGGGTGCCATCGGCGCCGACTACGAGCGCTGGATCGTCGAGAGGGACTACCCCACCGCCCGCTCGATCCCGTCGATCGTCTCCTACGAGGTGATGCAGGTCGAAGGCCCGCTAGGGGACAGCGGCCTCGACTACGACTACATCGAGATCGTCGAGGTCACCGACATCGATGCCTACCGCTCTGATCTGGCCACTCTCCCGAGCCGGGAACGGTTCATCGAGGAAATCCGATCGTTCGTCGGTCCCGGCGAGGCCGTGTTCGGCACCGTCATCGAGTAGCGATCACCTCGTCGAGAGCTTCCAGTGTTGCCTCGATCACCGGTACTTCCGGAAGCATGTCTGCGGTCGCTCCCACGTCCTTGAGCCCGGTGGCGGTGCCGATGGCGACGACGGTGGTCGCCGGCCCCACCCGACCTTCCTCCGCCAGACGACGAACCGCCGGCAGGCTGATGGCGGCCGAGGCTTCCAGGTAGATGCCCGTCGACGCCAGCCGGTGCTGTGCGGCCATTATCTCGGTGTCGTCCCCCACCTCGACCGCGGTGCCTCCCGACTCCCGGATGGCAACGAGCCCCTGCTCGGTGGCGATCGGGGTGGCGATGGAGAACGCCACGCTGGGCCCTCGCTCCATCCAGACCGGTCTGCCTTCGGCGAGACCGGCCGCATAGGCCCCAAACGGGTCCACCGCCACCATCTGCGGTACCCGGTCAGCACGGCCCAGCTTCACCAGGTCGAGAAAGCCCCGGAAGATCCCGACGAGGCCGTCGCCGTAGGCGGTGGGCACCACGACGACGTCGGGTGCTGCTCCGAGATCGTCGAACAACTCGTAGGCGATAGTCTTGTACCCGTCGACGCCCCAGGGGTTGGATCCGGCGGGCGGATCGGCGAACCCCGACACCGGCACCCAGCCCCGCTCCCGCACCCCGGCGCGCATCACCGTCCACCTGCCCTCGAGGTCTTCTATCGCGGCGACGGCCGCTCCATAGACCTGCATGAGGACCTTCATGGTGAGGGGCACCGACGCCACGGTGAGAGCCACACAGCGGAGCCCGGCGGCGGCGGCGTAGGCCGCGGCGGCGGCACCGTGATTCCCGGTGCTCGCCACGACGACCGTATCCGCCCCCTCGTGCTTGGCCTTGGTCACCGCCACGGCGGCCAGCCGGTCCTTGTACGACCAGGTGGGGTTCCGGGTCTCGTCCTTGAGCAAGAAGCGGCCAACCCCCAGCTCGGCGGCCAGGCCGTCGAGCGGGATGAGTGGGGTCCCGCCCTCGCCCAGGCTCACCGGGGCCACACCGGCCGGCAACGGGAGGAGCCCTCGGTACTTGAACAGCCCCGGCGCTGTCTCGTCCGACTCGAACTCTGCCCGATCGAGGTCGTATCTCGGGAGCAGGTTGACCGATCGGCCGCCGGGTCGGCACTGAGGGCAGCCCTGGTGCCAGTCGGCCTCCCCGGTCTCGAAGCCGCACACCGGACAACGCAGCCCGCCGGCGTAGGCGCTCACACCGGCACCACCCGCAGCGACCGATCGGACACGGTCAGGACCCGGCAGCCGTCCTCCGTGATCACTACGGCGTCCTCGACCATCATTCCGCCCGCATCCAGGTCGTAGAATGGCGTTTCGAAGCAGAACACCATCCCCCGCTCGAGTGGCGTGTCGTCGCCATCGGCCACGCTCGGCTGCTCATAGACGTCGAGACCGATGCCGTGCCCGCAGTGGTGGCGCCGGTATGGCTTCAACCCGGCTGCTTCCACCCGATCGACCGCGATACGGAATAGTTCGCCGGCGGTGACACCAGGAGCCGCCGCCTCGAGCTGCGCCTCCTCTCCCGACAGGATGGCCGCATACCTGCTCGACGAGAGCCCATCCGGCTCGCCCATGACCGCGGTCCGTCCGATGTCGGACCAGTAGCCCTCCACAGTGCACCCGACGTCGAAGCGAAGCAGATCGCCGGGACCCAGCGCCCGGTTCGTCGCTCGGGCGTCGGCGAGCGCGGAGCGGATGCCCGAAGTGACCACGAGGAACCGGGGGGCGCCGCCGCCCGCTGCCATCGTTGCTGCAACTGTCGCCGCCAGCTCGCGCTCGGTGACCCCCACACCGGCTGCGGCGATCGCAGCATCCACCGCATCCTCGGCCAACCGGGCGGCTCTTTGCAGCATGTCCACTTCCTCGGGGAGCTTGCGCCGGCGCAGGCGGGAGATCCATCCTGCAGCGTCCGCCACGCGACCGCGGGCTCCGAGCAGCCCCGCTCCGTCGCCGAGGCGCCCATCAACGCCGATGGTGCCGGTCACGCCTACCCGGGCGGCGAGCGCGTCGAGGGCATCCTCCGGCGAGGCGTGCCGGCCGGCCATCGCCGCGATGGGGCTCGCCTCGGACTCGAAGTAGAAGGTGCCAAACGGCTCGTACCGGTCCGGAGGCACCGCCGCCTCGGTCGCCGGACCGGCGTCGGAGGCCGAGCCGACCAGGAATGCGTCCTCGTCGGAGACCAGCGCCACCATGCGATGCCCGGCAAAGAGATCCCCACCGATGCTGCGGTATCCGGTCGAATAAGCGATGTTCGAGGGGTCGGCGAGCGCCAGCCAGTCGAAGGGCGACTCGGCGAGACTCGCTCGTAGATGACCCGGGGTCACGAGTGCAGCCGGATTCACGATCAAATGCCTCCCATGATGTCTTCGGAAAACCGCCCCATCGCCTCGATGGTCGCTTCCGGGGTGTTGGTGGCGAACAGGAGCCCTGCCAGGGTGTCCACGCCGGCCTCCCGGTAACGCCCGATCTGATCGCGAACCTGTTCCACTGAGCCGACGAGGTTGCGCGACGACAGGTTGTCGTCGAGCCGGCCCCGCATCGTCGAGCTCGACAGCGACCGCAGGTGGGTGTACGCCTGGGACTCCTCAAAGCGGGCTGCCGCGGTGCCGGTGTTCGCCGCGACCGACACCACCAACTGGAGACAGTGCTCGAAGCCGGCAGGGAGCTCGCGGCCTGCCTCAGCGGCCACCGATTCGATCTCCGCGACCCCGACGGCGTATTCGGCCGGCGTCAGGCATGCCGGTAGCCATCCGTGGCCCCACCGTGCCGCCCGGTGCCGAGCACCAGGCGAGTTGCCCCCCGACAACACCGGCAGTGGGTCCTGCACCGGCTTGGGAAAGCTCTCGACGTCCTCGAATGAGATGTGGGTGCCGGCGAACGAGGCCCGCCGCTCCGTGAACAGGAGCTGGAGCGCCTCGAGAAACTCCTCAGCGTGCTCACCCCTGTGCAAGCGGCGTCCGGGCCACATGGCCTCGAACTCCTCGCGGTAGGCACCGATTCCGACCCCGGCCACGACCCGACCCCCGGACAGTTGGTCGAGCGTCGCCAGTTGCTTGGCTGCCACCACCGGGTGACGGAACGCCATCACCAGCACGCCGGTCGCCAGCCGCAACCGCTCGGTCTTGGCGGCCACGAAGGTGAGGTAACCAAGCGGGTCGTAAAAGCGGGGCGGGTCCTCGAACTCGGACCGCACGTAGCGCTGGGTCGTCACGTGGTCGTTGGCCCACACCGAATCGAAGCCGAACGCCTCGGCATGGACCGCGAGCTCGACCGCCTGCTCGGGGTCGGCGAAGGGAATCGGGTACATCATCCCCTCGGTCGCGGTGGGGACCGCGATCCCGAACCGAACGTCCTTCATCGGTCCTCCCGCCACCGACTCCAACTCGTGGATGGAAATCTATAGATTATGTACCGCAACTGCCAGGAGCCGAGCATGACCATCTTCGTCGACGCCGTGCACGGGGTCGGGTGCGCCCTCCGATGCCCGACCGCGACGAAGCGCCAGCGCGGGAGGTTGCGACGATGGTGACCGGCTGGAAAGACCGGTGAGCGAGGCCACGACGCGGGTGACAGTCGATCGGCTGTACGCGGCGTATTTCGCCGGTGATCCGGAGGGAATGCTTGCCACACTCTCCGACGACGTGGAGGTCCGCTTCCTCGGCCGGGGCAATTATCGCGGCATCGAAGAGGCGCGGGCCTTCCTGACCTCGAACACAGGCAAACTGAAAGATCTCGACTTCCGCGTCCGTAAGCTGATCGTGGACGGCGATTGGGCCGCGGCCGTGTGGGACGAGACTGCGACCACCATCCACGGTGATCCCTACGCCAACCATGGCGTCGATGTCTTCCGGGTCGTGAGCGGCGCGATCGTCGTCCTCCACGAGAACAATGACGTCGTCACCCACCGAGCTGCTTTCGGGAGGACGTCATCCGATCTTCCCGGGGGAGACCGCTGAGAGTCAGCGCAGCCGGGGGAGAACCTCTTCGGCCGTGAGGGCGATCATCCTGTCTACTTGATCGCTCGGCATCGGATATAGGGCGACGCAGTCGGCACCGGCTTCGTAAAAGGCGTCGATCTTGGCGACCACCTCTTCCGGCGATCCGGCGATCGTGAGGTCCTCGACCCACTGATCGGGCATGCCTTCTCGAACTGCCTCGTAGCCACCGGCGTCGATGAGAGTCCGCAACTCGTCTGAGATCCCGTACACGTCGGTGAGGGCGTTGGTGCCAACCGACTTGTAGAACGCCAGCGGGCCCCGGACCGCCGCCCGTGCCACAACCGGATCCTCGTCCACGGAGTAGATGCCAAAAACGGTCACACGGTGGTCGTCGGTCCGCCCCGCCTTCTCACGACCCTCATCGATGCGATCCCGAGCCCACCGCACGTACTGGTGACTGGCGGCCACCGAGAGGATCGAACCGTCGGCGATCTCGCCCGAGAGCGACAGCATCTTGGGTCCGCTCACCCCCATGTGGATGGGTGTGGGTGCTCCCTGCTCGGAATAGGTGAGCGTGACGTCGCGGAAATCGAAGACATCGTCAGCGATGTCGAGAGTCTCGCCGCGCAACAACCTCCGCACCGAGGTCACACATGCTCGCATCGCGGCCAGTGGCGATTGCGGATGGAGGCCCATCTGTCGAATCCAGGCGGGAACGCCGAGCCCGATACCGGCAGTGAAACGCCCCGTATGGGCTCCGGAGATGGTCGAGATCTCCATTGCGAGAAGAGCCGGATGCCGCACGACGGCCGATACGATCCCGAGACCCACCGAAACGCGTTCCGTGGCACCGAGAACTACCGCTGCCCCTGAGATGCCACCGGTGAAAAAGAAGTCCTCGGCGAGCCACAACTCGTCGAAGCCGCCGGACTCTGCCTGGCGTGCCGCCGCCGTCAGATAATCCGGAGCTACCGAGCTCCCCAGCACGAGCCCGATCGCACCGCCCTTGCGCATCCCAGCTACTCCTCCCGGTCACACCTGGCACATGGTACGTTCCGGCAGTCCGAGGAGGAGCGATGGGCGACGAGAGGATGGCAGCCCGCACGCTGGTGCAAGAGATCGTCGAGCGCTACAACGCAAGGGATGTCGACGGCCTCATCGCGCTATACCACTCGAACGCTGAGTACTGGAGCCCGCTCGGGGATTGGCAACGGGGCGTCGATCACATCAGGACCCATCTGGAGGAGCTCCATCGGACGCTGCCGGACGAAAAGATGGCAATCCTTTCGCTGATGACCGATGGCGAGACCGCCGTCGTCGAGTTCGCCAGCACCGGCACCACACAATCCGGCAAGCCGTACCGGATCGAGTTCACCGAGGTTCTCGATATCAGGGACGGCAAGATCGAGCGGGTTCGCGTCTACCTGGATCCCGAGGAAGTCGCTGCGATCACCGGCTGACACCGTCGGCCACTGCAAAGCACTCCACCCTTCGTCCAGCTTCGACCGTCTCCAGGCTCGGGGCCTCTAGTCGGCAACGATCGTGTACCAGCGAACATCGATCCTGAAACGAGCAGCCCACGGGGAGGTCGCTCGGGTTCGGAGTCTCACCCTTGAGGATGATGCGCCGGATACGCTGCTCCGGGTCGAACGACGGCACCGCCGACAGCAGCGCTTTGGTGTACGGGTGCTGCGGAGACTCGAACACGGTCTCCGTGTCGGCGACTTCCACGATCCGCCCCAGATACATGACGGCGACACGGTCGGCGATACGCCGCACCGTGCTCAGGTCGTGGCTGATGAACAGGTAGGCGACATCCCGGGCGCTCTGGATATCGCGCAACAGCGAGATGATCCTGCCGCGGATGGACTGATCCAGCGATGACGTCGGCTCGTCGAGCACTACGAGCTCCGGGTCGCTTATGAGCGCCCTCGCGATGGCGATCCTCTGCTGCTGGCCTCCGGAGAGCTCCCGGGGACGCCGCGACTTGTACTCCGATCCGAGCCCGACGAGCGTCAGAATCTCGTCGACCTTCTCTTCGATCCCGGCGCGGCTCCCGCCTTTCATCAGCTGGCGGGGCTCGCGAACCGTCGTACCGGCTCGGAAGCGTGGATTCAACGACGAGTCGGGATGCTGGAACACCATCTGGATCCGGCTGCGGAAGCCCTTGGTGCCGACCAGGTCGTTCAGCCGCTCGCCGTCGAAGATGACATCCCCGGAGGTCGGGCGCTGCAGGCCGACGACGACCCGACCGAACGTGGTCTTGCCACAACCCGACTCTCCCACGAGAGCTACGGTCTCTCCCCGGTCGACGTCGAGATCCACGCCGCGTAGCGCCGGGACCGCCGTTGCCCCGTGTCCGTAGACCTTGTGCAGTCCCCGTATTTCAAGAAGCGGCAACGCGACCCTCCTTGTTCAGGAAACACGCCGAGGCGTGGCCGTTGCCGACGGGATACAGCGATGGGAATTCGTTGCAGGCGTCGTAGGCGTGGGGACAGCGGTGAGAAAAACGGCAACCCGTCAGCGCGAAGTTGACGCCGACATCAACCACCCGATGATCGATCTCCTTTTCGGCCGATTCGAGCAGGTACTGCGTGTATGGATGCTCGGGATCGTCGAGAAGTTCGTCGACTCCTGCCGTTTCCATGACCTGTCCCCCGTACATGACGACCACGCGATCACACATCTCCGCCACGGCGGCAAGGTCGTGGGTGATGAACAGCACACCGCAGCCGACCTCCTCGACGAGCGACCTCATGAGGTCGAATATCTGCGCCTGGATCGTGACGTCGAGGGCCGTCGTCGGCTCGTCGGCGATGAGGAGCCGGGGCCTGCACGCAAGGGCCATCGCAACCATCACGCGCTGGCACATACCGCCGGACAGCTGATGGGGGTAGGCGCGCGCCACTCGATCGGCGCCGGAGATACCGACGCGTTGCAGCATCTCAATGGCCCTGCCTCTTGCCTCCGCCTTGCCGAGCCCCTGGTTGACCTCGAGGACGCGTGCGACCTGCCTGCCGGCGCGCATCGTGGGATTCAGGGCGCTGCGCGGCTGCTGGAAGATCATCGAGATGTCGGACGAGGAGCGCTCGACGGTCATCGCCGCGTTGACGAGCTCCCTGCCTTCGAGCGTGATGCTCCCGCCCC
>JAZGDZ010000043.1:0-2182 GCA_036478235.1 Acidimicrobiia bacterium
GCCATCGGCGTCATCTGGCACAGCCTGACGACGAAGGCACAGTCGGGACTGTTTCGAGGAGGAAGGCGAAGCCAGGGGGGCTGAGGGCCGGAGAGATGCGGCGGTTATTTGTGCGACGGACCACTAGGCGACGAAGGACTCCAACACCGGCTCCCGCTCCGCCTCACATTCCGGACGCGCCCAGCAACCCGCCAGGTGGTCGTTGACCAGGCCCATCGCCTGCATGAAGGCATTCATGGTGGTGGGACCGACGAACTTCCATCCCCTCCTCTTCAAGTCTTTTGACAGGTCGATCGAAGCTTCGGTGGTTGCCGCCAGATCGGCCAGAGAGGAGGGTGCCGGACCCGTGGAGGCCCGCGGCCATACGTAATCGGCGATCGATCCGAACTCATCGATCATCTCGAGGGCGCGGCCCGCATTGCTGATGGCCGCTTCTATCTTGCCGCGGTGCCGGATGATCCCGGCGTCGTCGAGCAAGCACAGCACGTCCTTTTCCCCGAACCCGGCCACGACGGCGGGATCGAAACCGGCGAACACCGTCCGAAACCGCTCCCGTTTGCGCAGGATCGTGATCCAGGCGAGACCCGCCTGGAATCCTTCGAGAACGATCTTTTCGAACAGTTGCCGATCTCCGGTGGCGACCCTCCCCCACTCCTCGTCGTGATAGGCGTCGTAGAGAGCGTCACCGCCGGACCACGCGCAACGAGTCCTTCCGTCCCGGCCGGTGACGAGATCGCTCACCCCGACTCGAGTTCGAGAGATGCCGAGTTGATGCAGTAGCGCAGGCCGCCCGGCCCGGGCCCATCCGGGAACAGGTGTCCGAGGTGACCGTCACAGGTCGCGCACGTGACCTCGGTACGAACCATGCCGTCACTGCGATCGTCTCTGGTACTCACCGCGCCCGGGACCGGCTCCGTGAACGACGGCCACCCCGAGCCGCTGTCGAACTTGGTGGTGGACTCGAACAGGGCGACGCCGCATCCGCCACACCGGTAGGTTCCCTCATCCTTGGAGTCCCAGTAGATCCCGGTGAACGGGCGCTCGGTGCCCGCTTGGCGCAGCACGTGGTACCGGTCGGAGGAGAGGCGGCTCTGCCACTCGGCTTCGGTTGTCGGAAGATCGCTCATGGTCCCCTTGTTTATGTGAAGAACCATATCGACCCGATGGAGGTACCCGAGATGGCATCCATCGCCATAGTCGGAGACGGACCCGGAGGCTTGAGCGCGGCACTGTTCCTGGCCAAGAACGGCCACGAAGCCGTCGTCTACGGGGACGACAAGACTGCGATGCACTTCGCTCTCCTCAAGAACTACCTCGGCGTGCCGGAGGTTCCCGGCTCTGAGTTCCAGGACACTGCATTGGCCCAGGTCGAAGAAGCCGGTGCTCAGATCCGCCGCGCCCGTGTCAGTCGGATCACCCCCGGCGATATCGGTTACTCGATCGAGGCAGACGATGGCTCGACCATGGACGCCGAGTATCTCATTCTCTCTGAGGGCCGCACCGCTCCGCTCGCCGAGGCGCTCGGCCTCGCCACTGACCCCGACGGCGGGATCGCGGTCGACGCCGAGTTCCGCTCCTCGCTCCCCCGGCTGTACGTGCTGGGTCGCTCGACCCGTCCCAAGCGCAGCCAGGCGATCATCTCGGCCGGCGCCGGGGCCACTGCCGCCCTCGACATCCTGGCGGACCTCGCCGGTGAAGACGTCCAGGACTGGGACTCGCCACCGAAGGAAGGCTGATACACCCGCCGGCGGTCGAACTACGTATCAGTGCCGTATCACGAGAGATGCCATCAGCTTCTCCGTCGCCTCGGAGATCTCCGCCACCGCGGTGTCGAACGCTTCCTGATTGGCGCCCGAAGGCCGCGAAAACCCAGAAACCTTGCGGACGAACTGGAGGGCTGCGGCCTCCATCTCGGCTCGGTCGTGGAGACGAGTCCCCTCGCGCAGCCGGACGATGCTCCTGCACATGGGCCCGGAGAGTAGGTGACGGCCCGCTGGACATCGTTCCGCCGCGAACAGCAGGACATCGTTCCGCTTGTGGAGATCATTGGCCCGTAGGACATCGTTCCGCTTGTGGAGATCATTGGCCCGTAGGACATCGTTCCGGTTTGGCTTCTCACTTCGATTCGTCGAGTGAGGAGGCCGAGTGTCAGAAGAGGAGCGGCGTAAAGAAGCGGTTCGAC